>NZ_CP003915.1:2844309-3160344 GCF_000521505.1 Advenella mimigardefordensis DPN7 | reverse complement strand
ACAAAAGCTGATGCAGGCATTCTGGCCCGGGCCACTGACACTGATACTGCCCAAAAACCCGGCAATCACAGATGCGGTTACCGGAGGGCAGGACAGTATCGGCCTGCGTTGCCCCTCACATCCGGTCGCACAGGCGCTGATCCGTGCCTTCGCTCGCTTGCGTCCCTCAGGGCAGGCCGGTATCGCTGCGCCTTCCGCGAATCGCTTCGGTCATGTTTCGCCGACCAAGGCCCAGCACGTGCGCGACGAATTTCCACAGGAATGCGCTGCCGGCATGCCGGTGCTGGAAGGTGGCGATACCGAGATTGGTATTGAATCGACAATCGTGGACGTCTCGCGCATTGCCCAGGGCATGCCGGTGGTGCTACTTCGTCCGGGACATATATCGGCAGCCCAACTGGCACAAGTGCTGGGTTATACCCCGGCCAGCCCGGACGCCGCAGTACCGCGCGCATCGGGCACCCTGAAAGCCCACTATGCGCCGCAAACCCGCCTCAGCCTGTTTGATGCTGCGAACCTGGACAGCCTGCTGGCAGCCCGTCCCGAAGAGGAACGCTGGGCTATCTATGCGTTTAACAGCGCGCCAGCTAATCTGCCAATACAGTTGCAATGGCACCAGGTGTCTGCTGATCCGGTACGCTATGCGCATGACTTATATGCGTTGCTGCGTGATGCCGATCAACAAAATCTGGACCACTTGCTGATAGAGCGCCTGCCGGAAGATACCGAATGGGATGCCGTCGCTGATCGCCTGCAACGCGCTGCTGCCGCCTTCGAATAACATACTAGCAGTTGTGCATTGGCGGTAGCTATAGGTCAATGCATTTTGTGATGATCTTCACTTCGTTTTTGGCTGCGCCAGTAGCCGCTGGGTACAATCCTGGTTTACGTAACCGTTAGGTGAGGCGTGACGATGCGCTCCATACTTTAAATGCTCGCCCAGGATGGTTCGGACGAACGAGTACGCAAGGGGAAATAGTGAGAATTCGTTGGTTTTTATTCAGTTTGTTAACGGTAGTTTGCCTCATTCTTCTAATTTGGATTGTCCAGATATTCATTGCAAACCGAATTGCTCAACGCGATTTTGCTGCTACACCATGTTGGTTTGTTCAAGAGGGTCGGTCGCAGAATTTACCTGGGCTGGTCCCAGGCCCAAAGGGTTTCTATATACCAAACCCATTACGCCAACTCAATCGTCGTTTTGTGGGGTTATATCTTGACGAGACGAGTGTGTATGCTCCACATTTCGCTGTTGCTGCATTGGATGCAGACGGTCGTCCGGCACTTTGGGGTTGGAGTTATCGAAAGATGGATTTTTGGTCTCTTACTGAAAAATCGCAAAGTCGTCGGACTGGCCCATTAGCCACTTTTATAAGTGAAAAGGACATTCGAACCGCTTGCCCCGACTTGAAACAACCAGTGCAGGCTGATCGTATACGCAGCGCAATGGATAAATGAATATTGGGACAATAATATGCTAGCTGCTGCGCGGCTAGGTGATACAGCATCAAAAAAGGCTACTATTGACGAGCAGGTTGTCATCTAGCGGCATTGAAAAGATCATTCGTCCTTTGCGGGAATGCTGTCTTTCAGGCTGGATTGGCTCGACGATCGATCGCAAATGCATAGGAAACCGGTTTTATTCGAGAATAGAGCACAAACATGAAGATAACTGACGTAGAAAAGAACAGAGCAGTCTTTACGACAGAATATGTGATGAAACATCATTCTGATATTGTCCATATTGAAATAGATGACGATCTTGATATTCAGGTTTTCAGTCGTGAAGGTGCCGATATGGACAAAGCAATGTTAGTTTCAATGGCGAGCATCCTGGTGCTTGATGAGTCCCTATTATTACTGCCAGAATTCGGGCAAGGTGATAAATTCATTCGGAAGGATTCATTTTCCCCGTGGGAAAAAGTTTGAAGCCAGAGCCCGGTTTCAAGATTGGTTGATATGCAGTTACCACAGCAGTTTTGAAAACGTTGATGCAATAGTCATCTCTGGATTATTTCATACTATGCTTCTTACTCAATTCATACATACCGCTTTTTCCAATATCAAAGGCCGGATGCCGGACGATTGCTGGGCCGTCAGGCGCAACGCTCACAATCACGGAGAACTGGATGAAGAGACCGTTTTATATTACGACGGAGATGTGACGCTTGCAGAACTGAATTTAGATAATCCTTTGGGCACATCGGTTAATCCCGAAAATTCCCCTATGCCCGCAGATAGCATTCTGCTGATTTTCATTGATGGAAATCTGAAGGTAGAAGGATTAATCGGAAACGAAAATGACGATGGTGCCACGGGATTGATTGTTACTGGGGACGTGACCGCCGGCAATGTCGTTGTCGGCGGACAGGAACTCTACATCGCCGGTTCTATCAGGGTGAACGAACTTTTCTGGGGTAACTACAATCACGGCAGTCTCAACGTTAAAGGCGACCTGGGAGCTGCGGTGATCGCTGCTACAGAGGAATACGATATCAGTACAGGTGGCAAAATGGTGTCAAAGAGGACGCTTTTGCAATTTTCCGGGAGCGATGACGACTGGGGCTTCATGGATGCAGAGGAGCTGGAAAAAATTTTCACTTCCGAATGCATTAATGATGATCCAGACGGCGATCACGCGACGTTGTGGAGAGAAGATGTCCTGCGCCTGCTTCGGTCCGGTAAATCGGTTATTAAACCCGAAGGTCTTGATGTACGCCCTCCAAACATTCCATTTATCTTCCCCACTCGGGAATTGAGCGTAGAAAATATTTTCAGACTGTCTGACCTGTCTCTCATTTCGCTGGAACAGGGTGAGCGCAACCTCGGCTGCTATGAATTTCGGAAGGGTGCAACAGCCTTTCGTGTCAGTCAATATGTTCAAAAGGGTGCACGCAATCCGTGGCGCAAGATTTATGTAGAACACGAGCCCGATATTGCAATTGCGTTAAGTGTCGACCTGCAAAGAGAAAAACGCAGCTTCTGGCAGATATTGACCGGGAAACGCGCTGAGACACACTGGGAGCTGACTCAGCGAATGCGTCTTCCGGGCGATCGTAAACGTGATTGGCGTGTAATGGATGAAGCTGCTCCAGCAGAAATCAAATCCATACGTGATGCCGCGTGGACTACGCTGCTTGAGGCAGCATCCACTTTTGACTATGCTCGCAAACTCATTTCGCCTAGCGATGTGAGAAGTATGCTGGCACTCCCCGTCGCTGAACCCTATGACAATTTCTACACTGATCATAACGGATTCTGGGCACGTGACCTTTTCGTTGCTTTTCGTCAGGACGGATTCATCAGCGACGGCGAACGTGAAGACAGCCTCGTTCGCGTCTCGAAAGAGGCGCGCGCGGCGAATGGGGAGACTGTAACCGAGCACTTTTTTTTCATTCTGCAACGTCAGGCGGACGGATCAGAATGTGTGGTTATCGAGTACATGCCTGATCAGGAGAGGGAGGGGGAGCGATTCGCGCTCAGCTATCTTGGCGGTCGCAAGCTGGATGTCGCCCATCGGATATTTCGGCTGGCCAGGCGCAAGCTGTTGATGGCGAACAATGAGTTACTCGAAGGCGAGCCACCCGATGAAGATGACGAATTCGCTTTGGCACATTGGCGTAAAAAGGGATATTTGAGAGACGAGAATTAGCGTTTTCTCAGCGCTCTTGAACGGACTTCTTGATATGTGGGAATTTTTAAAAACATTCTTTAGCCAAAATATAGCAGCAGGTCTGCTGATGGGCGTAATGTTGCTGCTATTCACAAACCTGCGTTTTGACTACGCGGTTTATGTATTTCTGACAGTTATTGTTGGTTTTCTTGTTTTTATCTATTGGCCGCGGAAAGGGAAGTGAGCTGTTGATGATCAGTTTTTTTATGTAATGATCACCAGGCGTCGCCCTTAGGCCATCAGGAGAAAATCGCATGTTAATTTATCCCGTCATATTAACACCAGATGATAATGGCACCTTGCTAGTCGGATTTCCCGATATTCCTGAAGCGAACTCGGTCGGGGATGATGAGCAAGAGGCGCTGTTAAATGCTGAGGATGCATTAGAGGCTGCGTTCGAGATTTATTTTGATGAAAAGCGCCCGATTCCAATGCCATCCAAATTAAAAAAAGGGCAGCAGTCCGTCACTCTGCCGGCACTGGTCACTGCCAAAGTGTTGCTTATGAATGAGATGCTTGAGCAAAAGGTTCGCAAGGCCGAACTTGCACGCAGGCTGGACGTTCGTATGCCGCAGGTTGATCGGCTGCTGGATTTGCAGCATTCGACGAAGCTGGAGTTTATTGAATCGGCCTATCGTGAGCTCGGCAAACGTATCAGCATAAGTATGCTTTGAGTTTTTAACCTGTCCGCCAGGCGTTTTGTCTCTGTTTCTTGGGAAAAACCCGATCTACTGGGGTTTTTCTTGCGCCAATACCCGACTTGGCTTTGCCTGGCAACAGAAACCGGATTATGATGATTCTATTGGAGTCTCCGGAACGAAATATGTTAGAAATCAAGAACTTTCAGGAAATGGTGGATGTGCGCAAGGATATCCATGCCCATCCTGAACTGGCCTACGAAGAGAACAGAACCGCACAGGTGATCTGCGGCAAGCTCAAGGAGTGGGGTATCCCTTACGAGGCGGGCATAGGCAAAACAGGTGTGGTCGCTACTATCCGTGCGGGCACGTCCGACAAGGCCATTGCCTTGCGTGCCGATATGGACGCATTGCCCATGCAGGAGGAAAACCACTTCGCGCACCGTTCGCAGCACGATGGCAAAATGCACGGCTGCGGTCACGACGGTCATACCACCATGCTGCTCGCGGCAGCACATTACCTGAATGACACACGTAATTTCGACGGTACGGTTCATTTGATATTTCAGCCCGCAGAAGAGGGCGCAGCCGGCGCCAAAGCCATGCTGGATGATGGCTTGCTGGACCGCTTTCCCTGCGAAGCGATTTTTGGCATGCACAACTGGCCGGGGTTGCCTGAAGGGGCCTTCGGTTATCGTAGCGGGCCGCTCATGGCGTCCAGTAACGTATTTAAAATCACGGTTTCCGGCAAGGGTGGTCATGCAGCGGCGCCAGCCGATTGTGCCGATCCGGTGCCGGCCATCGCGCAAATTGCAGTTGCATTGCAAACCATTGTGTCGCGTTCTGTTCGTCCCATTGATCCTGCCGTTTTATCCATCACGCAAATCCACACCGGGTCGGCGAATAATGTGATTCCCGATAGTGGCTGGCTGGGCGGAGCGGTGCGCTGTTTTTCAGATGACGTTATTGATATCATGGAAAACCGCATGCGCGAACTGGCCACGCAGATTGCCGCCAGCTTCGGCTGCACCTGTGAGGTGGATTTTGACCGTCGCTACCCGCCGCTGGTGAATACGCCCGATGAAACCGAGTTCTGCCGCGAGGTTATGGAATCGCTGTACGGTGACCGCAGCGCCGACATGGTGCGCGAACATGTGCAAGTGATGCCGTCCGAAGATTTCTCTTTCTTCTTGCGGGAACGCCCGGGCAGTTATGTTTTTCTGGGAAATGGTGATGGAAATCACCGTGAACCCGACCATGGCCTGGGGCCCTGCATGCTGCACAATCCCAGTTACGATTTCAACGATAAGCTGATTCCTATTGGCGCCAGCTACTGGATTCGACTGACGGAAACGTATCTGGCGGCCAAAGCCGGGTAATAGCAGATTTCTAGCAAGCGTGATTGACACAGTGCCCGGAAGGTCGATGATGTGCTGTCCGGCTTTTGTTGCCGACGGCGTAGGCACATGGCGCATGTCGTCAAAGTAAAAATCAGGGGCCGTAATCAGGCAAGTCATATGCTAAATCAATGGCCTGCGCTTTGTCTTCTCCGTAGCTGATGGCTTCCGGAATATGCGGAAAGGTCACCATAAATCCCGGGCCATCGGGTGTCAGCGTAAAGGGATATTTCATAGTTGTTTTCCTTTCTGTTTGGTGATCGCTTCGTATAGAGCCGCCGCAATGACGTTTGTCACAGGCCAAGCGTTTTAATATCGCTTTTCGAGTACCCTCTGGTAACGCCTTCGAGTGCCTGGCAAGGGTACAGTGCCTGCCGTTTTATCTGCGGCCGAATGCCGCCGGAGCAGACGCAGGTGCGTGAGCGTTATTTGCTGTCGGACAGAACCAATTTTTCCAGGTAATCGAGATCCTCACGAACCAGACGCAGCGATTCGCGTACATCCGGCACTTCCGGTCGTCTTGCTGCTTCGCGCAACAACGAATTGACAGCCATGTCAGCCATGATTTCGGCTACGTTGGCGCGATCCAGTCTGCCCTCTGGCTTGTACCACCAGGCTGACCAGTTACACATGCCGATCAGACTGAACGCAGCTACATGTGCGTCGACCATGCGAAACACGCCCTCCCTGATCCCTCTTTCTATGACATGGCTGAAATTTTCAAGCACATTGCGGCGCGCATTCTGCACGGATACGCGCTGCTTTGGTGACAAATCGGCCTCAGTACGATCCGCCACCCGGAACTCTGCAGGACGTGACAGAATCAGGTCAGCGTGTTGGGTGACCAGCGCTCGCAATGCAGTCACCGGGTCAAGATCGTCACGAGCAACCGTGTCGCCGGCCAGCTTGCGCGCCGCGCTCAGCACTTCTTCTGTGAGCGATTGCTGAATCTGTTCCTTGTTCTTGAAATAGTAATACACCGCGGTACGGCTCAATCCCAGCGCTTCGGCAATGTCCTGGATACTGGTGCCGCCGGTGCCCCTCTCAATGAAAAGCGTTGCTGCTACATCCAGAATGGCACTGCGTAGCGCTTCTCCCTTGAGCGTAGCCTTTGTCGAAATGTCGTTCACTGTTGTACTCCCTGTCGCAACACAGTCATTAAACCCCAGTTGGCTGCCGATTGTATAGACCATTATTTTCCTTGATTTGACGGATTCGTCAAATATTAAAAATTAATTGACATACAAGTCAAATAATTATCTAATGTGTCAAATAACACTGAAATGACATTAGACATTAGTTAAGGAGAACGATTGTGGCAACAAATCCTTCTGCAAATCCTGTTACCGCTGGGTTTCTGAATACGGACTGGAATCCACGTGATTTACCAGCGGGCACTTCAACCCGCAACGTGGTCCTGCGCTGTGCCGATGGCGCCGCCACCTCGGGCTCTCTGTACCAGCCTGCCGGCAAGCCATGCAGGACGGTAGTATGCATCATGCATCCGCGTGAATTCATGGCGTGCCATTACCTTATTCCAGATATTGTTGCGGCAGGCTTCGCCGCCTGGTCTCAGGGAGCACGATCAGTGGGCAATGACTTGCGCCTGGAACATGAGTTCGCATTACATGATGTCACCGCTGGCCTGACTTTCCTGCGTGAGCAGAACTTCGAGAATATTGTTCTGCTGGGTAATTCGGGAGGGGCGGGATTGTATTCGCTTTACGCTGAACAATCGGCTTTGCCCGGGACGCAACGTATTGCGCGCAGCCCGGCTGGTAAGCGGACCGGTTTGGGCGATCTGGACATGCCGCGGGTTCACGGCATGGTTCTGGTCGGCCCGCACCCAGGGCAGGGGGCATTGTTAATGAATTGTATTGACCCATCTGTTGCGCAGGAGGGTGATGCCCTGTCTGTCGTATCTGACCTGGATCCGCTGGATCCTGCCAATGGCTATAAACCGAATGGACAGGCGCGTTATTCACCAGAATTTATCGAACGCTATCGTGCCGGCCAGCACGAAAGGGTTGCCCGTTTGGACGCGGCCGCGCAGCAGATGATCGACACGCGAATGAAGGCGCGCGAGGGGGTGAAAACGCAGGCTGACAGCGCTGCAGATGACAAACGGCTCGCTGCTCATACACCGGTGCTGATCGTCTGGCGAACCGATGCAGACTTGCGTTGCCTGGATCTGAGTCTCGATCCCTCTGACCGCCATCCGGGCTCCTTGTGGGGCAAAAATCCTTATTCATCGAACTATGGCGCAGTTGGTTTCGCACGTTTCTGTACACCGGAGAGCTGGCTCTCGACCTGGTCGGCGCTTTCATCCAATGCGAGTCTGTCGCGTACTGCCCCGGCCATTGACATACCAACGCTGGTGATCGAATACACCGGCGATCAGGCCTGCTTTCCGGGTGACGTGCAGACGATCTATAGCGCACTCGCGGCCCAGGACAAGCAGCACCTTCGCATTCGCGGCGATCACCATGGTCGGGCCCTGGCGGACAATGAAGAACCCGGACGATACCAGGCTGGTCGCGATCTGGCCCGCTGGCTGCAGGCGCGTTTTCTTTGATTAATGCCCAATGGAGATTTCACATGACTGATATTCACGATACGCCCGGTGTACTTCGGCTGCACGGCGTTGACCATACGGCGAGGCCGACATGGCGCCTGCGCGAGACGGTCGCATTTTACCGCGACGTGCTGGGCTTACGTCTGGTTCATGTAATTTCAGCTCGCGGTTGGGGGCCAGCGAGTCATCCGGATTTTCTGCATTTCTTTTTCGATAGTGGTAACGGCAGCACAATCGCATTTTTTTACTATCTGGGTTCACGCGAACCTGAAACGATGCAAGGGCGCAGCAGTATGCGGCCTCTGCCGGAAGATCATGTTGCTGACGCGACGCATACTGCCTGGCTGGTGCGCAGTGAAGACGAACTCAAAGCCTGGAAAAAAAGGCTTGAGGATGCAAAGCTGGATGTCTCCGTTGAGACGCGCCATGAAGTGATCGAGTCGATCTATGTTCGCGACCCCAATGGCTATTTCATTGAATTTACCCGTAAATTGAGGCCGTTGGGACGGGTTGACGAAGTTGACGCCAACCTGACGATACAGGCTGCAATACAGGCAGAAGATAGTGCCTTTTCCAAGGGCGAGCGCATCCGACATATAGATGAGGTATGGAACCGCAAGGCAGCGTTGCTGGAGCACCAAGGCGCAATGGGCCAGATGCCTGCTGCGAGCGTTCGCATCTTTGTGCCATGCGTCGAAGAGTTCGCGCCGCTGGTGCGTGACGCAGAACAACGCGATGATTGTCAGGTCGTCAAAAACGAATATTTCGATTGTATTTATGCGGACCAGCCGCTGGAGTTTCGCCGCAAGGTGCTTGGGTTGAAACCGGCGGTGTGGTACGGCTTATTTACAGGCGGCGTCAGCGGTGATATTGAAGTGCTGGACCGAGACCGGGTTCTGATTGTGCCTACGGCAGCATGATCTATTGGCAGGAGACACCAAAAATGCAAAATATTCGTTACCCCATTGAGGGTGTTATATACCATGAACGGGCGCGCGCACGCGCCTGGCTGGACAACGGTACGTGGCAACAACGGACAGTGGGCCAATTGCTGCATGCTACTGCGCGTCGGTGTGGTGAAAGACAAGCGATCATCACAGAGCAAGGTAGCGTCACGTTTGTACAACTGGATGAGCAAACCGAGAGGTTGGCTGCGGCGTTGTTGAAGCTGGGTCTCAAACCAGGCGACCGTGCCATTTTTCAGATGGGTACTACGCTTGAGACCGTCATTGCGCTGCTGGCTTGTTATAAAGCGGGCATCGTACCTGTTTGTTCTCTGCCGCAGCACCGGGAACTGGAAATTGGTCAATTGGTTCGCCAGTCTGGCGCACGTGGATACTTTGTTCAGGCTGATTTTGGCACCTTTGATCTGGTTGCTTTCGCGCAGCGAATGATGTCCGACCATGCAGGATTGACACAGCTGGTGGTGGCGCGCGGGGATTCATCGGCTGGCAACGATATGCGTGCGTTGATCGAGGGCATGCCGTTCGCGCGGGCGCAGACCATCGTCGCCGAGAATGCGCCTGGGTGTGAGGATGTACTGGCGTTTCAGTTGTCTGGCGGTACGACCGGCATCCCAAAAATCATTCCGCGATTTCATGCTGAGTACATCGCGCATTCACTTGCCTGTGCAAAGAACTATCAGCTTGGCGAAGATGACCGTTTCATTTGGGCTTTACCGTTATTGCACAATGCCGCTCAGGTGTATGTCCTGATGCCGGTTATCGCGATGGGTGTGTCAGCAGTTCTCATGCCAAGGGTTGATGTGCCGCTTATGTTGACGCTGATTGAGCGGTATCGGGTCACGCGGGCGATTTCAATCGGACCGATTGCACCACAATTGATGGCCTATTCCGAACTGGCGCAGCATGACTTATCGTCCCTGCGTTTGTTTATAACGATGAGCGCAGCCGAGAGGCTGGAAGAACATTTGCGCATCCCGTGCTCCAATCTGTTTGGTATTACCGAAGGTTTGCTGCTTGGGTCACCGGCCAGTGCAGCGCCGTACATCCGCCACAAAACCCAGGGTCGCTCGGGTTGTGCCGACGACGAAATTCGACTATTGGCGCCAGGCACTGAAGTGCAGGTTGAAGCGGGGCAGATGGGCGAACTGTGTTTTCGCGGTCCGGCGACCATTCCCGGATTTTTCGACGCGCAGGAAGCCAATGCCCAGGCTTACACGTCAGAGGGCTTTTATCGAACGGGCGACATGATGATAGAACGAATTGTAGATGGCCAGTCCTATTACAGCTTCGAAGGCAGACTGCGGGACAACATCAATCGTGGCGGCGAGAAGATCGGCTGCGAAGAGGTTGAAGCACTGGTCAGCGCACATCACGCCATTTCCGAAGCACGCCTGGTCGCCATGCCGGATCCCATTTATGGCGAGAAGGGCTGCGTCTTTGTCACCGTACGGCCTGGTTACGCTGCGCCTACCGTCCATGAATTGATGTTGTTCCTCGTTGAAAAGGGTCTGGCCAAGTATAAGTGCCCCGAACGTGTGGAGGTCGTTGAAGCCTTTCCGGTTACCAAAGTGGGCAAGCTGGACAAGATGATGTTGCGCAGAATGATTGCAGATTTGCTCAATCGCGAAGCCCGGCAGGGCACGGAGGAAAATAATGATAAGTACTGAGTACGTAGTGAACGACGCGCCGTTTGTGATTCGACGACGGGTAAAGTGGGGCGATTGCGATCCTGCCGGCGTGGTCTATACCGTCACATTCAGCGAGTATGTCATCTCGGCGGCCGAGCTTTTTTACGGAAAACTGCTGGGTGGAACACCTCAGCGCGTAAAAGATGAGCATGGCTTTGGCACGCCAACGCGTGCATTGATATTTGATTTTCGCACCTCGCTTTGGCCTGATGAAGAGTTTGATATGGCTGTCTATGTTGAGCATATCAGGCAGCGCACGTATACCTTGCACATCGCCGGCAGTGTACGTGGCCAGGCGGCTTTCGATGCACGATTGACGCCCATTTGCGTAGCTCGCGGCGAGCGTAGAGCCATTGTCCTACCCGAGATACTGCGCGATGCGCTGGTCGGTTATCAACGTGACTGCGAACAGCAGGCACCATACGGGAGTACGAACCAATGAAGATTGCTGTTATCGGCGCCGGACCTGCGGGCCTGTATTTTTCTCTGCTGGCCAAGAAACAGGATCCTGCTCATGAGATACGCGTTTATGAGCAAAACCCCCGAGGCGCTACCTATGGCTGGGGCGTGGTATTTTCCGACGTGGGATTGGCGTTCCTGCGCGAGGCCGATCCTGATTTTTTCGCTACATTCGTGGCGCATCACGAGCGCTGCGACTATATGCAGATTATTCATCAGGGTACGAGTGTACAGGTGCACGGCAATCATTTCTCACGCACGGCAAGACTGGATATGCTGGACGTCCTGGAACAGGCCTGTCTACAGGCCGGCGTGCACATTGAGCACAATTGCCGCATCGACAATATAGAACAGCTAGCAGCCGAAGCGGATATGGTGGTGGCGGCAGATGGCAGCAATAGCGCCGTCCGCAAGCAATTTGCCGATCAGTTCTGCCCCAGCTTTGAGCGGCGTCGCAATAAATTTGCCTGGTATGGAACGCATCAGCGCTTTCATCCTGTCTCGCTTATCTTTCGGGAAACCGAGAGCGGTATTTTTATCGCACACAGTTACCAATACAGCGCGACGTTGAGTACGTTTCTGGTCGAAGTTGACCCGGATACCTGGCATCGCGCTGGCCTGGATGTGGCCAGCGAAGAGCAGAGCCGTCGTTATTGTGCCGAGGTTTTTCGCGCCGATCTGGGAGCAAACGAACTGCTGACCAATCGCTCCCTGTGGTTTGAAGCCAATATCGTTCGTAATGAAAACTGGTCGTACCGCAATATTGTGTTGCTGGGTGATGCCTTGCGTACGGTTCATTTTTCGCTGGGTTCAGGCACCCGCATGGCCATGCAGGATGCCATCGCATTGAATGAGGGGCTGCGCCAGTATCCCGGTGATGTTCAGGCCGCATTTGGCGTATTCGAGTCCCGGCGCAGGCAGGCTTCGTCCAATTTCCAGCATGCAGCAACGCGCAGCCTGGATTGGTACGAGAACGTCGCGGACAAGATGCATCTGGATCCGGTGTCCTTTGCCTACGACTATATGAGACGCACCGGGCAGGTCAGTCATGAGGATCTGCGTCAACGGGATCCTGGTTTTACTGCTGCCTATGAAATAAGACACCCCGCCCAGTTTTCCACAGTAGGCACATGACGTGAAAAATTAAACGTAGCCGATAACCATCCATTTAATTGGAGGAGACATGAAAAAAATATTTACTTTGACAACGCTTGTCCTTGGCGTTTTGACCTGTTCGGCGCAGGCGCAATCCTCATCGTACCCGACGCGCAGTGTTCGTGCCGTTTTGCCCTATTCGGTTGGCGGCGGGCCGGACACGGTCGCAAGAATGATAGGGGAGCAATTATCGGCGGCATGGAAGCAGCCGTTCATTGTCGAGAATAAACCCGGCGCCAACGGATGGCTCGCGCTGGGCGAAGTCAAACGATCCGCTGCAGATGGCTATTCGATAGCGATCGTGGACAACACCCATATGACGCTGCATCCTCATCTGTATAAAAAAATGCCGTTTGATCCTGCACGGGATTTTGTCGCCGCGGCGCCCATCTACTCGACGCACTTTTTTATTGTTGTGTCTGCCAACTCTCCATGGCGCAATGTTGCGGACCTGGTCGGTGCCGCACACAAAGCGAATGGACATCTCACCTACGGCACCTGGGGGATAGGCAGTGTTGCGCATCTCGGGTCGACGATTTTGCAACAGCGTACGCAGACGACCATGACGCATATTCCCTTCAAGGATTTGTCGCAATTGTATGCGGCAGTGGCCAATGGCGATGTCGATTGGGCTTTCGGCACAGCAGCGACAGTACAGAATCTGTATCAGGCAAAACGAGTAAAGCTGCTTGCGCTGGCGGCTCCAGTCCGCCTGGCTGCGTATCCTGATGTGCCCACGATAGCACAGGCAGGGGGACCGCAGGACTTCGAGCTAAAAACGTGGGTAGCCGCATTCGCTCCCAGGGGTACGCCGCAAGAGATCATTGAGCGCCTTAACACTGCGATCGCCGCAGCGCTGCGCACACCAGCCATAAAGCAGCGTTTTGAAACCTTCGGCTTTAATGCATGGTCTGTCGATACCTCCGGCCTGGCGCGCGCGGTCAATGAGGACTCTGCATATTTTGGCGGGATCGTGCAAAAGGCCAATATTGCACTGGACTAGGCGGCAAGCCGGCGGACAGGACGGGCTCTGCCGATGTGTCTCTTGTCCATCGGGCTGCCATAACGCCACCTGCGATTGGGCTCAGTTTTCCAATTCATCTGAATCTGTCTTGTACGAACGGCTGAGTCCGCCGGATTCAACCCAATGGGTCAGTTTGTCCAGCCAATCGACCAGCTCAGTCTGCTGCTTTTCAGTCAAGGGGGACAGGAAGGCGCGTTCGAGATTTGTTGCGATGCGATTGGCTTTCTTAATAAGGATCTGGCCTTGTGGGCTTGTCGTCAGGCGCACCTGTCGTCCGTCGCGCTCTGTGGTGTGTTTGACTACAAAGCCACGGTCAACAAGCCGGGCGAGCATGCGCGACGTTTTGGGGCGATCCAGGCGAGCCCGGTCAGCAAGTTCGCTCGGATTGATTTCAGGGTAGAAACTGACCAGGCGTAACAAGCGTAAATGGTTCACATCCAGTCCGCATTCCCGCTGGTAGATCTGATCCGCATCGCGCTTGGCGACCGCGCTCAGAATGTCGAGTTTATAGTTCAGGTAATTCTTCATTTCTTCTCCTGATGGTCAGCAGCATGTTACCGCTATTTCATCTATGTAAGTCATTTGAACCGGCAAACTAATTATAATTGTAATTGACAATTATAATTAGTTTGCCTATGATAAGCAGCAACAAGTCATTGAATGCACTTGAAGACAAACAATCACGATAAAGGAGAAGGCAATGTCCTCAAGCAGTGAAGGAGCAGAGCAGGGCGCTAGATTGAGCGGGCGCAACGTTTTTGCCGTTGTGCTTGGCAACGCGCTGGAGTTCTATGATTTTGGCGTTTATGCCGCATTCGCCGTCTTTATCGGCCAGAAATTTTTCCCGTCCACAGACTCCTATGTGAGCCTGTTGCTCTCGGTGGCTACTTTTGGGGTTGGTTTCGTCAGTCGTCCGCTGGGCGGGCTTTTGCTGGGTGCCTATGCAGACAAGCATGGACGCAAGGCGGCAATGACGCTTACCATCACGCTCATGGCCCTGGGTACGGCAGCAATTGGCTTGATACCTGCATATAGCGAAATCGGTCTTGCTGCGCCCTTGTTGCTCGTACTCGCACGGTTGCTGCAGGGCTTTGCCGCTGGCGGGGAACTGGGCGCATCCACGGTCTATCTCTATGAGGCGGCGCCAGCCGGCAAAAAGTGTCTGACTGGCAGCTGGCAACTGGCGAGCCAAGGGGCGGCCTCAATCCTGGTCGGTCTGATCGGCTATGGTATTGCGCGCCTTTTGTCTGCAGAAGACGCCCTTTCCTGGGGCTGGCGTATACCTTTCATAATGGGTATTTTGGTTATTCCTGTCGGCATCTATATTCGCCGGAGTCTGAACGAGACGCTTGTTCACGAGACTGCTCATGCGACGACCGGTGGTGTGATCAAAGCGCTCATGCGTGAACACTTTGGCAGTTTGCTGCTGGCTATCGGGGCATTCTCAGGAATTACCATTGCGCAATACTTTCTGATCTACCTTACCTCTTTTGCCATTAATACCCTGCACATGCCTGCGTCAACTGCCCAATTGGCCAACTTCGCGGTCGGCGCAAGTACGCTTGTTTTTGCGCTGCTGGGGGGATGGTTGGGTGATCGATTCGGTTTGCGTCTGATCAGTATTTTGCCACGGATCCTTTTGCTGCTGCTGATCTACCCGCTGGTGCTGATGCTGGTGCAGGCGCCAAGTGCATTTGCACTATTGGGTGGAGCGGCGCTTCTGACTGCGTTCCAGGCTTCGAGCGCAGCGTTGGTTGTTTTACTGATCGCAAGATCCTTTCCACGAAAGGTGCGTGCAACTGGTCTGGCGACCGCTTTCGGTCTGGGAGCCGCGATTTTTGCCGGTACTGCACAAGTCATTTTCACCTGGCTCATTTCGGTGACAGGCGATCCCACTTCGCCAGTCGTTTATGTTATTGCGATGAACGTGCTTTCTCTAGCCTCTATCTGGCTCATGCCTCGCGCCGAAGCGCCAGAGCCCATGGCTGATCCGGTCGCGGCCGCCAGTGTCACTATTTAATAAAGGAGATAATAATGCCTCAAATCAACGTTCAGGATGCCAAACTCTATTATGAGGTGCATGGCGATGGTTACCCGTTAGTTTTCATTCACGGTGGTGGCGGCAACACCATGGCGTGGTTCAATCAAGTGGCATTTTTTGCACAGCATTACAAGGTGATCACTGTCGATCTGCGCGGATTTAAGTATTCTCCCTGTTTGCCGGAGCTGGCTCATCCTCGCTACTATCACGATGACATATTGGCCGTCCTGGATGCCGAAGGCCTGGAGCATGCCGCGTTTATCTGCCAATCGCTGGGCGCATGGGCCGGGCTCGCAATCGCGGTACGTTCGCCCGAACGTGTCTCCTGCCTGTATATCAACGGTTCGCCTACGCCGGCCTATTCGGAAGAAAATTGGCGCGTTCTGAAAAAAGGCAGCGACGTTTTCATGGGCGGCTCGTTCGGGCGTGGGTCCGGAATAGGATGGAACAGAGAGACATTAAAGAGCAAGCCCGAGCTCGTTTTGCTGTATAGCCAGATCAAGGCGCTTAACCCGTTACCTGGGTTTGACTCTGCGACGATGATGGATGATACGGTTAAATTGCACCCTGAGGATTTCACGCACTATCGCGTGCCTACAATTATCACAGGCGGCGCGCACGATGACTTTCTTGTGCCAGGTAGTCACGAACATACCGCGACACTCATACCCGGTTGTGCAACTTACACCTACGCTGATGCCGGGCATTCGGCCTATTTCGAAACGCCGCAGGCTTTCAATCGGGTCGTTGCGGGCTTTCTCAATAAGCATTTGCCATCAAAAAAACGCGTCCAGTATGCAACAGCGGCATCTAATACCTGACCAGGGGGGGCCGTTAAATACCTTCCCGTTGTTGTCAGGCTAACCGATCAAAAAGGTGTGGGGGTGCGACTTGCCTTGCGGGCACAGTAAAATGGATATGGCCGCTATAAGGATAGCGGCCATATCCATACATCTCTGCAGGCCCGATCCTGTTTCACTGCGCCAAATTTTTTAAGAATCTCCACTGTTTTGTCTATCGGCAACGCTTCCACAACACGACTATTCCTGCCTGTGATTGTTTTGCTTTAAGCAATGAGTTATAAATGGCTTCCTCGGTTGTCTCTACCGTTGCAAGAAAGAGTGGAGACATGGCGTTATTGCCGAGCACTTTTATTTCCCGTACTGCGTCAGACGAGTTGATCCGGCTTTCCGGTGCGGTGGAGAAGGCAATCACATAATCGCCGCTGACCTTTTTACCTTCGAGTACTTCTTTCTGTCAGGCTGTAGGCGGCTACATGCGCGCGGAGCATACGAAACACACCTTCTCGGATGACTTTTCTGTCTGCGTCCCACAAGTAAATCCTCGGATATGGGCTGCTGGGCTTCGTAGAGAAATTCAAGCATGGCGCTGGTCTCTTAACCAACTGAGGAGGCAGATTATTGAGAACAGGCCACCACCCACCACTCAATCCGCATACCATTCTTATTTATGACTCGCCTGGGCCAGCGTTTTTGTGCTCTTTTTCCTGCTCAGTTTCTTGCTGTCCTTTTTGCTGGTTTTTTGCACGGCCACGATTTTTTCTGCTTTGATGGTGACTGGCGGTACGTCGACATAGGCGGGTTGAGCCACTTTTTCGCTTTTAACCAGCCGGATCTTCTGCATACCGTTCAAGCGCTTTGCTTCATCCCTGGCATAGTTTTGTTCTTTAGCTTCATAGTGCCCCTCATAAAGACACGCCTTGCGATCAAGCTTGCATTCGTCAATCAGCCCTGTCTCTACCGGTGGCGGTGGCACAGGTTTATCTGCGGCACATCCTGCAAGGAAAATGGCAAGCGACAGCACTGCCGTGTATTTGCTAAATAACTGCATGGGTCAATCTCCCCAATCCTGAAAAATAACGTTGCCGATTGTAGAACAAATCCCCGAGCACGCCGTTTCAGTGGGTTTCAACGGGTTGCAGAATCGGGAAATATCGTCATGTCCCGACACGCGACGCGTGAGTCGTGAAATGCCGTTGATCACGTTATAGCGAAATATCCTTTTTCGGTACGCAACAAGAACCCATATCCAACGAAAAAAAGTTCGATAACCCCTCAATCCGTATACCGTAAAAGTATTGCCAGCGCACCAGACTGGCTCATCAGAATGCACGCGCAAGTGCATATATCAATCATCGGCCTGCAGTGCATCTACATAACTGCTTCACCAAAGTGCACGGTCACGGTGGACGGCCATTGCATGGTGCGCCGCCACGGAAATGGCATTCGAGCAGAGGAAAAATTTTCTGTTTTCCAAATCAGGTCTTTAGGGTAATCCCGGTCGTTGAAAATTTCAAATGTGTTTATTATTCATAATAATGAAAATTTCATTTTTCAATTTAACGGACTCAGCGGATGAAAATCATGGACACCGTTACGCCATCTACGGATGCACGATTCACCGGAAAAATTGCCTCATTCGTCGATTTCTGGCTGGGGCAGCAACTGCGGGAAATCAGACGAGAGCAAGGTTTGTCGCTGGAACAGGTGGCACGCAGAGCCGATATCTCCATCGGGTCTCTTAGCCAGATTGAGCGCGGCATGACTTCTCCCACTGTCAATATGCTGAACCGGATTTCCGGGGCCCTGAATATTTCACTTGGAGAACTGTTAAGCAATACCGAATGCACCGATGAACAGACCGATGGCTGGATCGCCAGGGCTGCTTCGCACAAGCAGGTGGTGATGAAAGACAAGAAGATCATCAAGAAGATCATCACCCCCTCGCGTTGTCGTTCAGTGGATTTGTATCAGGCCATTATTCAGCCAGGAGGAAGCTCTGGCGATGAGTGGATCACGACGCGTAGCGGCGAAATCAGCGGGCTGGTGATCTACGGGCAATTGCAGTTGTGGGTGGATAAGCGTTACGTGAAGCTTGAGCAGAACGATACGTTTTGCTATACGAGCGAGATGCCACGCAAGTGGAACAATCCGACCGATCAGGACACATGTGTGCTGTGGGTTATTACCAAACCCGAAAGGGAATAGGAGAACTTCATGGGAATGAAAAAACTGTTATCTGTATGTATGCTGGCAGCGTGTTTGAATGGGTCGGTCGCACTGGCGGCAGACAATTATAAGGTGGGTTCAACGCCCACCGGTATGCCCTTTACCTATCTTGATGCCAAGTCCGGAAAAATTGCAGGTGTGATGGTCGATGTGATCGACGCTGTTTCAAAGAAAGCGGGCTTTACCTATGAAATCAGCCCTATGGTGTTTTCGGCGCTGATCGGGTCTTTGCAATCGAAACGGATCGATATTATTTCGGCGGCCATGATCAAGACCGATGAGCGGGCGAAGGTTATTGACTACACCAATACCATTTTCAGCTATGGTGAAGGGTTGGTCGTACCCGAGAGCGATAAAACTGAGTACACCAGTCTTGATCAGCTAAAAGGCAAGGCGGTGGGCATTCAGATCGGCACCGCTTATATTGCACCTGCGCAACAAGCTGGCATCACAGACGTGAAGCTGTATGATGCCTCTACCGATATGATGCGTGACCTGGAAAAAGGCCGGGTGCAGGCCGTGCTGGTGGATCAGCCGATAGCTGCAGCTTACCTGAGCAACAATATGTTCAAAAACGTGCGATTAGTGGAAAGCTACAAGCCGGTCGTTGTCCGTGATCTGGGTTTGATTACACGCAAGGGTGAAACGGATCTGCAGCAGAAACTCAATACGGCGATTGATGCGCTCAAGGCTGACGGAACCGTTGCCGCTATCCTGAAAAAATGGAAACTTGAAAAATAATCTGGCCGCTCCTGCCGGTATCCACCCGTACCGGCGCGGCGACGATCACACGCAATAGGATGATGGCTCCCTATGGATGAATTGTCGATTCGTATCGCCCAGTATTTCCCTGTCCTTATGCAGGGCGTCAAGGCGACCCTTCTTGTTACCGCAGGCTCGTTACTGCTTTCTACGGTCCTGGGCCTGATCTGGGCGCTGATGCGCAGTTCCGGCATACGCTGGCTGGCCTGGCTAAGTGAGAGTGCCGTCAATATTATTCGCGGCATTCCGATTATCGTTATTTTGTTCTATGTCTATTTCGTCTTTCCCGATATAGGCATAGATGTAAATGCAATTCAGGCGTCGATTCTGGGCCTGGGCGTTGCGTATTCGGCCTATCAGTCGGAAAATTTTCGTGCCGGGATCGAGGCGATTGATCACGGTCAGGTAGAAGCCTCGCATTCCATGGGGATGACCTGGGCGACGATGATGCGGCGGGTGATACTGCCGCAGGCCGTGCGTATTACCTTGCCGCCTTATGGCAACACCATGATCATGATGCTAAAGGATTCGTCACAGGCATCTACCATCACGGTGGCCGAACTGGCGATGCAGGGCAAATTGCTGGCGACATCCAATTTCGATAACGTTACCGTGTTTACCATGGTTGCGATTATGTATCTGGTGATGTGCATGCCACTTATTTTTCTTGTGAAGTACCTGGAAAAACGGACAAAAACAGCATGATCACACTTGACAATGTTCACAAACGTTTCGGCCAGAATCATGTTCTGCGCGGGGTCAATGCAACGGTCGAAAACGGCGAGGTAGTCTGCATTGTCGGCCCCTCCGGATCGGGCAAATCAACCATTCTGCGCTGCATTAATGGCCTGGAAACGTACGAAGAGGGGGCGATCCGTATCGACGAGAAAATCGTCGATCGCAAGAGCAGCCATTTGCGACAGATTCGCCAGGAAGTGGCGATGGTG
This sequence comes from Advenella mimigardefordensis DPN7, assembly GCF_000521505.1. Classification (GTDB taxonomy): domain Bacteria; phylum Pseudomonadota; class Gammaproteobacteria; order Burkholderiales; family Burkholderiaceae_B; genus Advenella; species Advenella mimigardefordensis. The sequence goes on along the minus strand of NZ_CP003915.1, from coordinate 3,139,991 downwards.
TTTCAGCGCTTCAATCTGTTCCCGCATCGTACCGCGCTGGAAAATGTCATGGAAGGACCCATCTACGTCAAGGGCATAGACCGGGCGCAGGCGCAGGAGGCGGCGACGCAATATCTGGAAAAGGTCGGGCTGGCAGACAAGCTGTCGTCATACCCGCAACAGCTTTCCGGCGGCCAGCAGCAACGGGTCGCCATTGCGCGGGCGCTGGCCATGGAACCGCAGGCGATTCTGTTTGATGAACCGACCTCTGCACTTGATCCGGAACTGGTGGGCGAAGTGCTTAATGTGATGGCGGATATGGCGCGCGCGGGGATGACCATGATCGTGGTGACGCATGAAATGGCCTTTGCCAAAGAGGTCGCCGATCGCGTGCTGTTCTTTGATCAGGGTGTGATAGTCGAGCAGGGCAAAGCGACGGATATTCTCAATGCGCCACAGCACCCAAGAACTCAGGATTTTCTTAGGCGGGTGCTGCACCCATTTTGATTTTATTGCGTTTGTAATAAAGGAAGTTTCATGTTTCCAGCTAACCGGTTCCCTCTGAATCCCGCGTTGTGGCACGATACCGCTGTCGAGGCCCCAGTAACGACGCCACTGAAGGCAGCGGCCGAGACAGATACACTCATTATTGGTGCCGGGTATGCGGGTCTAAGTACTGCGCTGCATCTGGCAGAGTCAGGCACGCAGTGCATGGTGCTCGATGCCAGAGAAATCGGTTTCGGCGGATCCGGCCGTAATGGCGGACAACTGGTACCCGGCCTGAAGAAAGACCCGGATGAACTGCTCAGCGCCTATGGAGCGGAGCGTGGCCGGCAACTGGTCGAATTTGCCGGCACCACAACCAGTACGGTTTTCTCTTTGATTGATCGCTATACATTGAATGTGCCGCATACGCGCAACGGCTGGATACAACCGGCGCATTCGCAGTCTGCGCTGGCGCTTGTTCAGAAACGCGTTGCTGACTGGCAAAAGCGGGGTGCACCCGTCAGACCCCTGTCGCGCAGCGAAGTTGCCGATCTGCTGGGAACCGACCAATATCATGGTGGCTGGTTTGATGAGCGCGGTGGCTCAGTACAGCCGCTCAGCTACGTGCGCGAGTTGGCACGTGTCACCCTGGCTGCAGGTGTGGCGGTGCATACCGGTACGCCGGTGCAGTCGATTGAAAAGAAAGGCAGTGGCTGGCAGGTGACCACTGACAGCGGTCATGTCGTGCAGGCGCGCCGCGTGGTCGTGTGCACCAATGCGTATAGCGATGGTATTTGGAAAAATCTGAAAGAGACGGTGGTTGATCCGAATACCTATCAGGTTGCTACCGCGCCGTTGCCCGACGATATTGCCAAAACGATTCTGCCTCAGGGTCAGCCCGTGTCGGATACCCGTAATCTGCTGCTTTATTTTCGCAAGGATCACACCGGTCGCTTTCTGATGGGGGGGCGGGGGCCGTTCCGTGAGCCACGTGGCAAGCAGGATTGGGATCATCTGAAAAAGGCGATTACCTTGCTGTACCCTCAGTTGAAGGATATTGCATTTGAATACTACTGGTGCGGAAGGGTGTCGGTCACGCAGGACTATATGCCGCATTTGCATCAACCGGAACCGGGCCTGATACTCAATATCGGTTGTCAGGGGCGGGGTATCGGCCTGCAAACAGCCATGGGTAAAGCCATTGCAAACTACCTGCAATCGGGCAATGAAGCGGCGCTTCCTGTACCATTTACACCTGTGCAACGGTTGCCGTTCTATGGATTGCGCAAACTTTATGTAGGCGCATTGATTTCCTGGTACCGTTATCTGGATAGTCGCACATAGGCTTGCGGCTGTTATTTATTATTAAATTTGACATAAAGCAGGACAGTATATGACCCCCGTTGTACTCGCGTCGGAAAGCAGTGCCGCTGCCCAAAAATGGCTGAACGTCATTCAGCAGCATTTCCCGGATCTGGACGCCCATATCTTTGACCCAAACGCGGCCGCCGCCGCTTCTGAAGTGCGCGCTGCAATCGTTTGGAAACCGCCGGCAGCGCTGTTTGCGCGATATCCGGACCTGGATCTGGTCTTTAATATGGGGGCAGGGGTTGATGCGATTTTGCGTCAGCCGGGCATTGCAGATACGACCCGCATTATTCGTCTGGAGGATGCAGGGCTGGCTAATCCGATGACCGAATACGTGATCCATTATCTGTCAGGCATCACGCGCAATTTTGGGGTCTACGAACAGCATCGGGAAAAGCGTCTGTGGCAGGGAGCCGAGCAGACCCCGGTACAACATTCCACGATTGGTGTGATGGGGCTGGGCGTGATCGGCGCGCGCATTGCGCAGGCGTTAAGCGCACTTGATTATCCCGTACAGGGCTGGGCACGCAGTCCAAAGGCCTTGCCGGGCATCAGGAGTTTTCATGGCGAAGATCAGTTTGCGTCTTTTCTGGCGTCCAGCCAGTTTCTAATCAATGTACTGCCTTTGACCGACCAGACGCGCAATATCCTTAATCGCGACAGTCTGGGGCAATTGCCAAAAGGTGCCGTGCTGATGAACATCGGACGGGGCGAGCATTTGGTGGAGGAAGATCTGCTTGCCTTACTGGATTCAGGGCATTTGTCGCAGGCGGTGCTGGACGTGGCGCGGGAAGAACCATTGCCTCACGATCATCCGTTCTGGACGCATCCGGCCATCACCCTCACACCACATATTTCCGGCCCCACCAATCATTTTCTGGCGATCCGGCAGATCCGGGACAAGCTGCAGGATGCCCTGCAGGGCAAGCCGGTCAGTGGCGAGGTCTTCCGCGACATGGGATACTGATTCCTGTCAGGCCATTGATCCATTGATAGACATCAGCCCTGTCTGCACGAAGCCGGCCGACATGCGGGCGGGGGCGATGTTCTGGTGTTGTTCTGCCGCCATTCCTGCACTGTCGAACCGTTATGCAAACAGGGCGCCATCGCGCCATTGGCGCTACAATCGGACAGACTAATAAAAAACACATATGAATAGCTGATGGACAGGGAGGCACCCATGGCGAATACGCACGAACCAACACCAGCCGATTCTGCCGGCAAGCCCGCGCAGCGCGTCGTTGTTTCACATCTGAAAGATGCGACCTTTGACCGTGGTTTGCGTGAGTTCTTTGAGTACCGCGATCTGGGCGTGGCTCAGGCAACCGCCGGCGCCTATTCGGTGCACGTGATTCGCGCGCTGGATGGGCATGAATCATCGGGCGTGCCACATTTGCATCAACTGGATTTTCAGTTTGTCTATGTGCTGCAGGGCTGGGTTGAATTCGAGTATGAACAAACCGGGGTGGTGCGTCTGGAGCGCGGCGATTCGGTCTACCAGCCCCCGGGCGTACGGCATCGCGAGATCCGCCATAGCGCTGATCTGGAAATGCTGGAAGTGGTGGCGCCCGCAAGCTTTCATACGGCCACGCTGGAGAAAATCTGAATTATGAAGGTACTGGTTCAGCGCGTGCGTCAGGCAAGCGTAAGTGTGGAAGGCAGGGAGGTTTCCGCGATCGGCGCCGGGCTGTTGCTGCTGGTTGGCATTGCCCAGGATGATACGGAACAGGATATGCAGTATCTGCTGCGTAAAACACTGGCCTTACGTATTTTCAATGATGAGAATGGCGTGATGAACCGCTCGGTGCAGGATGTGGGCGCGCAGATTCTGGCTGTCAGTCAGTTTACTTTGATGGCCGATACGCGCAAGGGCAATCGACCGTCCTATATTGCGGCGGCCCGTCCCGAGCTGGCAAAACCGTATTTTGACCGTTTCGTGCAGGCGTTGTCAGCGGGTCTTGGCCAGCCTGTGCCCACGGGTGTATTTGGTGCTGATATGCAGGTGTCACTGATCAATGACGGACCGGTCACGATTTCACTGGATAGTCGTGATCGCTAACCATGAATACCGTGTGAGTTGCCTGCGTTTCGCGAGTACTCCGATCTTGCGCAGGGCGTACTGATGGACTCGATTTATCTTTACGTGCTGCTGGGTGCGATGGTAGCCGGGTTTGTGCAGGGCCTGTCGGGGTTTGGGTTCAGTCTGGTTTCCATGGCCTTGTGGGCCTGGGTATTGGATCCTCGTCTGGCTGTCGTGCTGGCGGTGTTTGGCGGTTTAACGGGACAGGTTGTGGCTGCTATTTCCCTGCGACGTGGATTCGACTGGCGCCTGCTGTTGCCGTATGTGCTGGGTGGCGTGGTCGGGATTCCACTGGGCGTGATGTTGCTGCCCATGCTGGATGTGAACCTGTTCAAGGCGGCGTTGGGATGCCTGTTGATTGTCTGGTGCCCGATAATGATTTTTGCCAAACGCCTGCCGAAAGTCACCTGTGGCGGTAGTATGGCCAATACCGTTGTGGGTTTGGCTGGTGGTGTGATGGGTGGGTTGGGCGGTTTTTCCGGAGTATTGCCGACGCTGTGGTGTACCTTGCGCTATTCCAGTCGTGATACGCAGCGAACGATTATCCAGAACTTCAATCTCTCCATGCTGTCCCTCACAATGGTGTCTTATCTTCTCTCGGGGATGGTAACGCGGCCGATGCTGCCCATGTTTCTGTTGGTGTTGCCGGCGATTCTGATTCCATCCTTTATTGGTACCCGGGTATACGCCGGATTCAGCCCCCAGCGGTTCCGTCTGGTGGTGCTCGTGCTGCTGACCATGGCGGGACTGGCCTTGCTGGGCGCGTCCGTGCCCCATTTGATTGCGCTTTGATTCGCTGAACTGCGTGGAGTCCAGAGAGCGGGTACGCGCGGAAAGGGCGGCGACCATCTGGCTTTCCTGCATCGGTGCTGCCCGACACCGCATCGCGCGATCACCGGCTGGATTCCGGTCGCATGCCTTCGATTCAAAAGAACAGAAAATACAGTACCGGTATCACGATGGCGGTAAAAATACCGTTCAGGCTCATGCCCAGGCTGGCGTATGAACCGGCTTCCTGGCTGTGCTTGAATTCGGCAGCCGTGCCGATCACGTGAGAGGTCACACCCATAGCGAGACCACGCACGTCGTCACGCTGTATGTTCATCCACTTGAAAATGAACGGGCCGATGGTGGCCCCCAGAATGCCGGTAAAAAAGACGAACGCGGCCGTGAGCGGGATGACCCCGTCAAGCGAACGCGCCAGTTCCAGTGCAATAGGCATGGTGGCGGCTTTGACTGACAGGCCGATCAGAATATTACGATCGGCCCCCATCAGCCAGGCGACCCCGACGGATGAAACGACGGCGACCAGCGAGGAGACGACCAGCGCCAGCAGAATGGGACGCAGTTTTTTCCTGATGGTCCTGCTGTGCATGGTGATCGGTACGGCCAGCGCAACCGTGGCCGGCCCCAGCAACAGTGAAAGATAATGAGCGCCTTGCAGATAGCGGCTGTAATCGATATGCAGAAGCTGCAGAATCACAATGATCAGTGTGGTGGCAACCAGCACGGGATTGAGCAAGGGGAAGTAACCGCTGCGAGCAAACAGCCAGGAAGCCAGGCAATAAGCCAGGATGGTCAGCAGCAAACCCGTCAAAATGGCAAACATGGGAACTCCGGTATGAAGAAGGGTATCGGTTTGCAGCCAGGCCTCAATGCTGTTTGTCTGCATAGCGGAAGACAAGCACACCTGCCAGCAGCGAAAGAGCCGTACTCACAATCACAGCTGTGATAACGGCAGGCCAGTAACCATCCAGCAGTTTGTAGCTCACCATGCTGCCCACGGTAGCGGGTAAAAACAGCAGCGCCAGATGCGACAGCAGCGTAGGTATATGACGGGCCATCAGCGAAAGCAGCGCAGGCCGCAACTTGAATACCAGCAACAGCAGGAACAATCCAACGATAGGGCCGGGCAGTGGCAGGGGCAACACATGGCTGACGGCTTCACCGACAAAATAGCAGGCTGCAATCACAAGCAGGGAGATAAGCATGAGTGTCAATCATTTAAGACAGAGGTAAGAATAGTGGACTTATTATACTTTCTTATTATGGAGGTAATATTCCGTATTCAATCAGTATATTTTTTACCTGAGGTAAATTATCAAGTGGCCCATCCTGGTCGGTAAAAGCCTTATTCCAGACCGTCGCTGTGGTTCCCATAGCAGGATGATGCATCGGTGTGAGATCGGCCCGGGGGATATGGTACTCTTTGAATATTCCAAACCAGCGTCGTTCAATTACAGGATCAGGAGTCCATCCATGAAGCTTAAAAATACCAGTCTGCTTAAAGACAAATGTTATATCAATGGTAAATGGATCGGTAGCAAGGAGGTCATCGAGGTGACCAATCCGGCAACCGGCAAGCGCGTCGGCACTGTGCCCAGGCTGGGTAAAAAGGAAACCGCCGATGCCATTAAGGGAGCCAATAAGGCCTGGCCGGCATGGAAAGGGCTGACTGCCAAAGAACGCGCGGCCATCCTGCGCAAATGGTTTACGCTGATCAATGACAATGCAGATGACCTGGCTCTCATTATGACTTCCGAGCAGGGCAAACCGCTGGCCGAAGCCAAAGGTGAAGTTGCTTACGCCGCCTCATTTGTTGAATGGTTTGCCGAAGAAGCCAAGCGCGTCTATGGCGATACGATTCCTGCGCCACAGACCTCTCAGCGTATTGTGGTGACCAAGGAACCGATAGGGGTATGCGCCGCCATTACTCCGTGGAATTTCCCGGCTGCGATGATTACCCGTAAGGTAGCACCTGCACTGGCTGCGGGTTGCACCGTTGTGATCAAGCCGGCATCGCAAACTCCGCTAACCGCGCTCGCGCTGATTGAACTGGCCGAACAGGCAGGATTCCCGCCAGGGGTTATGTCACTGGTTACGGGTAATTCATCTGAAATCGGCAAGGAACTGTGCAGCAATCCGCTGGTGCGCAAGGTCAGTTTCACCGGTTCTACCGAAGTGGGGCGTATCCTGATGGAGCAGTCGGCCAGCACCATCAAAAAGGTGTCCATGGAGTTGGGCGGCAATGCGCCATTCATCGTTTTTGACGATGCCGATATCGATGCGGCAGTGCAGGGCGCCATTATTTCCAAATACCGGAATGCAGGTCAGACCTGCGTATGCGCCAACCGTATTTATGTACAGAAAGGCGTGTATAAGGAATTTGTGAAGAAACTGGTCGCTGCCGTTGAAGCGCTCGTGGTAGGCGATGGCACCGATAAAAAGGTACAGGTGGGTCCGCTGATCGATGAGAAAGCGGTGGAAAAAGTGGAAAGTCACATCAGCGACGCCCTGGATCACAAGGCAAAGGTATTGACGGGCGGCAAACGCAGTAAGCTGGGCGGGCTGTTTTTTGAGCCGACAGTTATTGCTGATGCAACTCAGGAGATGGCGTTCGCCCGTGAAGAAACCTTCGGTCCGCTGGCGCCGGTCTTCAAATTCGATACAGATGAAGAAGTTGTCCGGATGGCAAATGACACCGAGTTCGGTCTGGCTGCCTATTTTTACGCGCGCGACCTGGGACGGGTCTGGCGGGTTGCCGAGCAACTGGAATACGGCATTGTCGGCATCAATACCGGTCTGATTTCGACTGAAGTAGCGCCATTTGGCGGTGTGAAACAATCCGGCCTGGGTCGCGAAGGTTCGCATTATGGCATCGACGATTATCTGGTCATCAAGTATATGCTGATGGGCGGTATCTGATCCCGGTGCAGGCCCGGTCGCCGGCGGCAGCCGGGCAGTAAACATTCAAGGTTAAATCCAAATATCATCATTCAGTCAACCGAGTCGATACGTTTTAATATGAAACAACAGATACCCAATACCTTTCGCCAGAAATTGCTGGCGCGTGAAACCGTCATTGGTACGTGGCTAAGCACCGCGAGTCCCATGCTTGCCGAAGTGGCAGGCGTGTGTGGCTACGACTGGTTATTGCTCGATGGCGAGCACGCGCCTAACGACATTCCTACGCTCACGGCTCAGTTGCAGGCCATCAACTCCAGCAGCAGCGCGGCTATCGGCCGGCCGCCGGTCAATGATCAGACCCTGATCAAACAGTATCTGGATATTGGCTTTTACAATTTGCTGATTCCGTTCATTGAGTCTGGTGAAGAGGCTGAGTATGCGGTGGCGGCGACACGTTATCCGCCGGCAGGGGTACGTGGCGTTGCCGGTATGACCCGGGCCAGCAGCTACGGGACCGAAGCCGATTACTTCAAACAGGTTAATGACCATATCGGCGTGATTCTGCAAATTGAAAGCCGTGCGGGCGTAGAGGCAGTTGAAGACATTGTTGCCGTGGATGGGGTGGACGCCATTTTCATCGGCCCGTCCGATTTGTCTGCTGCCTATGGCTATCTCGGACAACCGCAGCATCCCGAAGTACAAGAGGCCATTGCCCATGTTCATAAAGTGGTTGCGGCAGCCGGCAAAGCGACCGGTATTCTTGCCGTGGTACCCGACGAGGCAGCCGTTTATATCAGGCAGGGATTCAGTTTCGTCGGTGTTGGCGTGGATCTTTCTGTATACAAAAATGCCTTGATCAGCTTGCGCGGCCGGTTTTAAAATGAGTGCTGTCCCAGTGTCATTACTGCACTTCATGGTGTATGTATAAACAACGAGGATTCAGACAAGTTTGAAATTTCAGATTTTTTTTGCCAGTTTTATTTCGTTTCTGATTTTTCCTGCCGGCTCGGCGTCTGCCCAAACCATTACGTATGCAATGGGCGACGATGCGCCGCGCAGCGTGCAGGCTGTTGGCTCAAACAATGTGCCTGAGGTACCCGCTACGGCACCGCCTGCCTGGTCGTTCGACCCGGAAAAAACCAAAATTATTCTGCTTCCGGTGGATGAACCGATTGATGTACCGGCGTCGGGCGAAGCGGTGCCGCTTGAGCAACTGGTCACAGCCGACGCGTTGCGCGGCGTGGACAATTGGGAAGCGTATCAGTATGAATCCGGGATCGGTCCGTTCATGGATGGCCCGAACGCTGCCGCGCTGCGCAGACGCTCGTCCCGAATCACATTAAAGCCTGTACAGCAATTTTCTACCGGTGCACGCACCTGGAGCCTGACGACCGAGGATAAAAATCAGATTTCCCTGGGATCCAATCAGGTAGCGAATCCAATTGGACAGAGTAGCTTTAGGATCGGTGGCATGCAGTTAAGCCGACAGCCGGATGGTACGCAGGATAGCTGGTTTATTGATAGTCACCAGTTGGCATATTCGACAGCGGCCGGCGCAATGGATTATTCAGCGGCCTCCAGCGACAATGCCAGCTTTCATTTCGGCAGTGGGGCCGCCAATACCGCGGTGCGTTATGGATTGAGTGATTCGACTTCGATAGACTCGCAAGTGCAATTGGCGCGCTCGCTCAGGAACGTCGGGCTCGGCGCCAGCTACGCGCTTGATGACATAGGTGATTTGCGGCTGACGGTGAATGCGGGTAAGTATGAAGACAACTCAAACTGGCGTTCAATGTTTGCCTATCGGGCCAAGGTATTTGACCTGGCGACCTTGCAGTTTTCCAATGAGCTGACCAGCGCGCATCATATGGATTTGTCCAGACTGTCGCAGGATCCGCTGTCGGATCGCGCCATTCGCAATCAGCTGAAACTGACCTATCCGCTGGATACGCAGTCGCAGGTATCAGGCACGTTTGAAAACAGCCGGGTATTTAACGGGACTGCCGAACAGCGCTTTGGCGTGGAGCAAAGCTACAAGCTGGAGTCGCTCCTGTTCAAGGTGAAAGCACAGCGTGCCGTGCACAGCGATAACGGCCTATTGCAGTTTAATGTAGATATCCCGATCAGCGGCCATTAAGGCTAAGGCGCGTGCCGGACGGAGTGGCCATACATTGTTGGGCACGCTTCGGCAAGCTTTGGCAGCCATGAATCAGCGGCCGTGGATCAGTAGCGACCCTCACTGCTCATGTGCGGCCACTGACCGGCAATACGCAGGCAGGGAGCGTAAAAAAAGGGGCCTTTTGAAGTGGCCCCGTTCAGATTCAGTTGGCGATGCTGGTTGAAGGCAGGGCCGACTGCTCGGTGATCTCGCTTTGTGTCAGAATACCCTCAAGAATGTTCGGCACCTCGAAAACGGCCTGGTTGTCCTGCGCTTTGACCCGTTCCCGATAGCTATCAAGATTGTCCAGCAAGTGGTGCACGGCCTGATTCACTTTGGCAAAGCTGGGCAGCACAATGCCCAGGCCGTTCTCGGTGACCCAGTCGCCGTTATAGCGCTCCTGAATCATGGTCCATTTGTTGCTGACGATAATGACCGGCATATCCTTGCGGATGGCCTCACTGATACTGCCGGGACCGGGCTTGCCGATAAAGAAATCGGCCATTTCCATGAACACCGGCATTTGTGTGGTAAACCCTTCTACCAGCTTATGTGCACGGGTTTGCATCTTGCCGATTTTCTTGGCCAGCGCTGCATTGTGACCACAAATATAGATCATCTGCACATCCGAGAGCTGTTTGGCGATCTTGACCATGGTTTTTGAGCCATGGCCGCCGAACATCACCAATCCTACCGGTTTGTCCGGATCAAAACCGTTAGCGATCAATTGCTCTCGGCGATCAATCTCGGGCTTTTTGTAAAAATCGGGGTGCAGCAGCATACCTGAGCTGGTATGAATATGGGAATCGGGATGGCCGGCAGCCCGTGCCTGTTCCTGCGCCTTGTCGGTACCACAAATGAAATGCTGCTGCTGGTTTGGCTCGATCCAGAAATGAGGTGCATTGTCGGCCAGATCGGTCAGAATAGTGACATAGGGGACGCCTGGCAGCGATGAAACCAGGCTTTCGTACATGGCCCGGTTGAAATTGGGAACCAGCGACACCACCATGTCGGGCTCGGTTTCAATCCAGTGTTCCTGCAGCCGTTTTACCATCACCTGATGGGTTAGCCGGATAAATGCCTGCAGGATGCGCAGTTCCGGCGTCATGGCCATAGTCCAGCCTTTGGCCAGTTGCTTGTTATAAAACTCTTCGGGAGCAACGCCGGTCACCCGTTTATACACCTGCCGCGAGTCGAGTACTTCAAACAGGTTAACGAGCCTGACGTTCCAGTGAGGATGGGTGTTTTTAAGCACGGCCTCAAGGGCGCGGGCGGATGCCCGATGACCACCACCCGCATTGAAATAGATCAAGTCAATATTTTTAGTCATAAATGGCTTTCTCTCAATGGATCAGATGAACAGTTTATGACCATATTGTGGCATGAATATGAAATGCCGCAAATGATAAAATGTGTCGGACTGATACGAATGACGAAAATGCCCTGGGAATGCAAATGTTCTGGCGCCGCCCAATAAAAAACCCGGCAAGCCAAAGAGCCGCCGGGTTAACACAAGTGCAATTGCGTGGATAAGGGTTATTTTTGCGCGATCGTGGTGTTAACGCCCGTATCGTGCGACGCCCAGCGCGCGGTAATCGATTTGGTCTGGGTCCAGAACATCACGGCCTGTTTACCGTTAGGTCCCAGGTCACCCAGTTTGGAGCCGCGCGAGCCGGTGAAGCTGAACCATGCGACCGGAACCGGAATCGGGATATTGATGCCGATCTGGCCCACATCGATATTGTTCTGGAAATAACGCGCATTGCCACCGCTTTGTGTGAAAACGGCCACGCCATTGCCATTCGGATTGCGATTGACAAACTCCACCGCTTCTTCCAGTGTATCGACGCACACAATGCACAGCACCGGGCCGAAAATTTCTTCGCGATAAATCGCCATATCCTCTTTCACATCGGAAAAAATGGTCGGACCGATAAAGTTGCCGTCCTTGTAGTCGGCGACCACGACATCCCGGCCATCCAGCAGCAGGCTGGCTTTTTCGTCTACACCACTCTGGATCAGTTGCGCAACGCGCTGCTTGGCGCGGGGGGAGACCAGTGGCCCCAGATCGGCCTGGCGATCACTGCCGGCATTCACTTTAAGCCCTTTGGATTTTTCTACGAATTCGTCAATCCAGTCTTTGGCCTGACCCACCATGACAGCCACCGACGTAGCCATGCAGCGCTGACCTGCAGCACCGAAAGCGGCGCCAACCAGTTGATTAAGGGCAACGTCCTTATCGGCATCGGGCAGGATGACGCAATGGTTCTTGGCGCCCATCATGGCCTGACAGCGTTTGCCCGCATTGGATGCGCGTTGATAAATCTGTGTGCCCACATGTGTGGAGCCGATAAACGACACTGCTTTGATATCCGGATGTTCGCACAGGCGGTTGGCGACGTCGGGACCACCATGCACGACATTCAGCACGCCGGGTGGCAGACCCGCTTCGTGCGCAAGTTCGGCCAGATACAGCGACGCGCTGGGATCCTGCTCTGACGGTTTAAGCACGAATGTGTTGCCGCAAGCCACGGCAATCGGGAACATGAAGCAGGGCAGCATGACCGGGAAGTTGAACGCCGTAATCCCGGCGCACACGCCCAGTGGCTGAATCAAGGTATAGACGTCGATACCGGTGCCGGCGTTTTCGGCATATTCTCCCAGTTGCAGGCTGACGATGGCGCAGGCATGTTCAATCACTTCCAGACCACGGCCCACTTCGCCTTCAGCATCCGGCAGCGTTTTGCCATGTTCCAGCGTAATCAGCTCGGCCAGTTTTCCTGCGTTGTCGCGCACCAGTTGCTGCAGTTTGAGCATGACACGCATGCGGTTGCCCTGGCTGGTGTTGCGCCAGGTCTGAAAGGCCGCCTTGGCACTGGCGACGGCCTCGTCCACTTCCGAGATGGGCGCCAGCGGTACGCGGGCGACCACTTCCTGATTGGCCGGGTTAAGGACATCCAGCCACTCTTTGGCAGAAGACTGGACTTTTTTTCCGTTGATCAACAGCGGAACATTAGGTATGGCACTCATCACATCAATCCTTTAGTTTTTTACAAGAGGGCAGGTAGATTCGGACAGGGGGCTAAACGCGTCAGCAGCCGGAATGGTGGCGATCAGTTTCGAATAATCCCATTCGCCTTTCTTTTCATCCGGCTTTTTGACTTCATACAGGTACATATCGTGAATGACGCGTCCATCGGCGCGAATAGAGGCGTTATGCATAATCGGATCTTCAATCGGCAGCTTGCGCATTTGTTCGGCCACTTTGTCGCCGTCGGTGGTGCCGGCCGCCGCTACGGCTTTAAGGTAATGCAGTACGCTGGAGTACACGCCGGCCTGCGTCATGGTGGGTTTGAGGCCCTTGTAGGCTTTGGCAAAGCGGTCTGACCACTGGCGGGTGCCATCGTCAAAGTCCCAATAGAAACCGTCCACGTAGGTCAGGCCCTGGGCGTTGTCGTTGCCCAGCGCACGCAAGTCCGACAGGAAGATCAGCAGCGCCACCAGACGCTGGCTGCCGCCACTGACGCCAAACTCCTTGGCCTGTTTCACGGCGTTGACCGTATCCTGGCCACCGTTGGCCAATGCGACCACCTGCGCGCCGCTGCTTTGCGCCTGCAGCAGGAATGAGGCATAGTCGCTGTTGTTCAATGGATGGCGTACCTGGCCTACCACCGTGCCGCCCAGCTTCTTGACCATTTTTGCGGTATCGGCTTCAAGTGAATGGCCAAAGGCGTAATCCACGGTCAGGAAGAACCAGGATTTGCCGCCAGCCTGAACGGTGGCCTTGGCGCCGCCCACCGATTGGGAATAGGTATCGAACATCCAGTGAAAGCCCACCGGCGAGCAGGACTTATTGGTAAGGGCGGTAGTAGCTGGTCCCGAAAACAGTGCGATGCGATTTTTTTCTTTGGCCACATTCTGCACCGCCAGTGCCACTGCTGAATTGGTCAGATCGGCAATCGCCGTCACGCCCTGGCGATCGAACCATTCCCGGGCTTTTGCGGCGCCTACGTCGGCCTTGTTCTGGTTGTCGGCAGACACCAGCTCAATTTTCATGCCCTTGCACGGGCCCTTAAGACATTCATCGATGGCGAGCTGCGCCGCTGCCACCGAACCGGCGCCGCCCATGGAGGCGTAGGTGCCCGACATATCGGTCAGTACACCCACTTTTACTTCGGGCGCATCGGCGGCCCAGGCATTCAGCGCCATGCATGACGCTGCTGCCAGTACTGTTTTCCTGATCAACATTGGAGTCTCCTGAATTTTTTAATAGTTTTATCGTTTTGTTTGCAAAACGTATCCAGTTTGATGTGTATAAATCAAATTTGCAATAGAATATTTGCACATTTAATGTTCATTTTTGCATAACGAATACACCATTATTACTCAAAAAATCATGCCTGACTGGGACGATATCCGCTATTTTCTGGAAGTGGCCAGAACACATAGAGCCAGTGCTGCCGCCGCAAGGCTGGGGGTGGAGCATACAACTGTTACCCGGCGCATCCGCCATCTGGAAGCGGATCTGGGGCAGCCGCTTTTCGATAAATCGCGTAGCTCAGGATTTACCCTGACGCGGTCAGGCCAGCAACTGCTGGCGCATGCAGAGCAAATGGAATCGCACCTTTATAATGCGCAGGAACAGATTCAGGGGGTGGGTCAGAGTCCGGCCGGGCATGTGCGGGTGGCGGCCACCGAAGCCTTCGGTTCGTGCATTATCGCGCCCCTGTGCGCGCAGTTCCAGAGCCGGTTTCCCGACATGACCATCGATGTGCTGCCGGTTCCCCGCTTTGTCAGCCTGACCCGTCGCGAGGCGGATATTGCCATCACCATAGAACGTCCGGCGCGCGGCCCTTACGTGACAAGAAAGCTCACCGACTATACGCTGCTGCTGTATGGCACCCAGGCCTGTTTTGACCGCTACGGCCAGGTCAATAGCGAAGCGGATCTGCATCAGCATCGTTTTATCAGTTATGTGGATGAATTGCTGTTCAGTGACCAGTTGCGATATCTTGAGGATATCCTGCCGTTTACCAAGCCTGTCATAAAAAGCACAAGTGTCATCGCGCAATATTACAGTTGTCTGCAAGGCCATGGGCTGGCGATTCTGCCCTGTTTTCTTGCGGGTCGGAATCCGCAGCTTATTCCGGTGCTGCAGGAACGGATCGGCATCACACGCAGCTTCTGGATTTACTATCATGAAGAACTGAAACGGCTGAAACGTATTGTGATGCTTTCGGAACACTTATGTGACATCATAGGAAATAACCGACTGCTGGTACAGGGCAGGATGCCGGTGCAGCAGGTACAATGACCATTGAAACGTATTTGTGAAAATCTGATTCCAGAAGGAGTGCACGCATGACCATTACACTGACAGCAGCAGACGGGCATACATTGCAGGCATACACAGCCGGCGCCGAGGATGCGGAAAGGGGCATTGTGGTGTTGCAGGAAATCTTTGGCGTCAATAGCCACATCCGCGACGTGTGCGATTTCTATGCATCAAAAGGCTATCGTGTGATTGCGCCAGCGCTGTTTGACCGGATCGAGCCAGGTGTCGAAATGGGTTACACCGGCCCGGACATTGAGCGTGGCAAGGATTTCAAAGCCAAAGTAAGCTACGAAGAGGCGCTCAAGGATATTGAGGCGGCTGCAGCGGCCCTGTCATCACAGAAAAAAATCGGCGTCGTGGGCTTTTGCTGGGGGGGTACCCTGACATGGCTTGCCGCCTGCCGCAGTGGTGCATTTTCAGCCGCCTCCTGCTGGTACGGCGCAGGGATTGCCGAGTTGCGCGATGAGAAGGCCCGGTGCCCGGTACAAATGCACTTCGGAGAAAAAGACAAATCCATCCCACCAGCGGACGTTGAAGCAATCCGTAACGCCCAGCCCAATGTCGATGTTTGCGTTTATGATGCCGACCACGGTTTTGGATGTGATCAGCGCGGCTCTTACGATCCGGTTGCCAGCGAACTGGCACGAACCCGCACAGTGGAATTTTTCAAGGCGAATCTGTAATTTTGCCATGCCCGCCACTGCACTGTCGGGCGCTTCCATTCTCACTGCGGTACAGGTACCGGGGACGGTGGCGCGCCAGTCGGCCATCCCATAACAACAGGTGAAAAAAATTTATGACGTTTTCGACTATGCTGTCTGCGGTCTCACTTTCACTCCTGCTTGCTACCACTGCGCATGCACAGGCACCACAAAACGATGCGCCAGCGCCGTTTATCGTTCCGGACAGTGGGATCGCCCTGCCGCCGGACTTTGCCAACGCCACCTTCGATGTGCCCGACGTCAGCTGGATTGAAGACGGCCGGCCGGTGGAGCAGGCCAAAGACGCCCTGGAACTGCTGGCAACCGCAGACACACATGGTCTGGACCCGCGCTGGTTTCATACCGCACAATTACAGTCGCAATGGGAGCGGGTCAGCTATGCTGCGTCTGCAGAAGAAATGGCACAGTTTGATCGCGACCTGACTATGCAGATGCGCACTTATGTCAAATATCTGAAAAATGGTCGTATTTCTCCGTCTCTGATCAAAAACCGCTATTCCAAGCCACTCTTTTCTGATACGGATGCTGATCTGTTTCTGGCGACGGCGATTCGCAACGGTAATCTGAAGGCATCGGTCAGAGCGCTGACCGACAGTATTCCCATGTACAACTCGCTGATGCAGGCGCTGGTTGTCTTTCGTCAATTACAGAAGAATCCGAGCATGAACCAGGCACTGCCTGCGGTTCCCGGCGGCAAGCTGACCGAAGGGCAGTCTTATCCGGGCATGCCTGCATTGATTGAGCGTCTGATTCTGCTGGGCGACTTGCCGCAAGGGACACCGGCACGGCCCGTTTACGACGCAACAGTCATGGCAGGCGTGAAAAGCTTTCAGCAACGTCACGGACTGGACCCTGACGGTGTCATCGGCAAGGGCACGCTGGATCAGCTGAATACCCGGCCGATTGACCGCATCCGTCAGATCCAGATCAGTATGGAACGGCTGCGCTGGACACCGCTTATAGAAGGCGAGCGCCGTATTGTGGTCAATGTGCCGGAGTTCGTATTGCGCGCCTATCACATCCGCAATCAGAAGGTGGAAAATCTCATCGAGATGAAAGTGATTGTCGGCAAATCCTTTAACACCAGCACGCCGCTGTTCGACGGCGCAGTCAGCAAGATTGAGTTCAGTCCGTACTGGAACGTGCCCATTTCGATTTCCCGCAAGGAGCTTATTCCGCGCTTGCGCAGCAATCCTTCGTATATGCAAAGCCAGGGGTTTGAATTTGTTAGCCAGTCGGGTGGTGTATCGCAAACCGTGAGTGAAGCCAACCTGAACGCCGTATTGAATGGTCAGGCTCGCATCCGGCAGCGTCCCGGACCCAAAAATTCACTGGGCGATATCAAGTTCATTTTCCCCAACAACGATGCTATCTACCTGCATCACACCCCCAGCACGCAGTTGTTTAATCGCACGCGGCGCGATCTGAGCCATGGTTGTATCAGGGTGGAAGAGCCGGTACGACTGGCGCAATTTGTGTTGGAAAAACAACCAGAGTGGACGGCAAGTGCGATCGAGCAGGCCATGACGGCAAAAAAATCCAAAACAATCAATGTATTGGAGCCGGTTCCTGTCGTATTGGGTTATAGTACAGTGGTTGTTAAAAACAACAAAATCTACTTTTTTCCCGACATCTACGGACAGGACAAGATTCTGGATAATGCCATAAAGAAAGTGGCCGCCTCACGTAACATTCCACCTGCCTCGTAATATCTTCAGGAGCCAGAACGGTATGACGTTTACCCCACCTCAACCTCAGTTACATCGCCGCCAGTTTTTAAGAACCTCTTCCTCTCTGTTCGTCGCCGGTGCCATGTTTACCATCGGCACCCATACCGCCCGCGCCAATATCGCTGGCAGCGGGTTTCGCCAGATCTCTCTGGACAATCTGCACACCAATGAGAAAATCACCCTGGCTTATGCCAATGGTGAAGCCTACATTCCAGCCGCCATGCAGCGGCTGAATCATTTCCTGCGGGATCATTATTCCGGGGCGGTCGGGCAGATGGATCCTAACTTGTTTGATCTGGTCAACAAAGTCAGGGCGTCGCTCAATACCAATGTCGCTATCGAAGTGATTTCGGGCTACCGCGACCCGCATACCAATGAGCGTTTGCGCAAAACGCGTGGCGGTGGTGTCGCCAAGCGCAGTCTGCATATGGTGGGGCAGGCCATGGATCTGCGGCTCAAGGGCGTGCCGCTGGATGAACTGCGCGATGCGGCTAAGGAACTGGCACTGGGCGGGGTTGGCTATTATCCGAAAGACGGATTCGTGCACATGGACACCGGACGCGTACGCAGCTGGTAGCGTTTGGTACCGTTACCTGCGGTAAACCCATTGCTGGTGTCAGAGCGATTGCCTATCGGGCATGGGTGGCTGGCGCCATTGACGTGGTGGACGCGCATGCAGACGCAGCAGACGCCCGCCACTTTTATTATCATTGACATACGAAGCAAATAACATCCTTAGTCATGCAAAGTCGTCACATTCAAAACATTGCCATTATCGGCGCCGGAACCATAGGCAGCAGCTGGGCTGCCCTTTTTCTTGCTCATGGTTATCATGTGGTTGTCTCGGATCCGGCACCGGACGCCGAAGCCAATACCCGCGCGCTGATCGATTCGGCCTGGGAAACCCTGCGTGAACTGGGTAAGGTACAGGACGAGACCTTCCTGGGCAATCTGCGTTTTGAGCCGGATTTGCAGAAAGCCCTGGAAAACGTGGATTTTGTGCAGGAAAATGCGCCTGAGCGCGAAGACTTCAAAATATCGCTGTTCGCAAAAATGGACGCGCTACTGCCGGAAGATGTGATTATTTCGTCCAGTTCCTCGGGTTTGCTGGTGAGCCGCATGCAATCACAATGCCGCTATCCGCAACGCTGTGTGCTGGGCCATCCATTTAACCCCCCACATGTGATTCCGCTGGTGGAAGTGGTCGGGGGCGAACAGACCTCCGAAGAGACGATTGAACGTGCGATCGATTTTTACCGTGCGATTGGCAAGCATCCGATCCGCCTGAACAAGGAAATTACCGGTCATATTGCCAACCGCCTGCAGGCTGCGGTCTGGCGGGAAGTCATGCATCTGGTCAATGAAAATGTGGCCAGTGTGCAGGATATTGACGCGGCCATGAGCAAAGGCCCGGGCCTGCGCTGGGCGATCTTTGGTCCGCAAATGGTGTTTGATCTGGCTGGCGGCAGGGCAGGGCTGGCGCATCTGATCGACCATTTGCAGCCGGCGATCGAAACCTGGATGGATGACTTGGGCAATCCACGTATGACCCCTGAGCTTCAGGCAAAGATGGTGCAGGGCACGCAACAGGTACGGGAAAACCAATCGTTCGAATCGCTGCTGCGCTATCGCGACAGCCATCTGATCGATATTCTGAAAAGTCTGGATAAAAAATAGCGTATTGTTGCGGGCTTGAGGCTTGAGGCTTGAGGCTTGAGGCATGAGGCATGAGGTACGAGGTATCAGATACGATGCATGAGGTACGAGGTAAAAGCCGGCAATAGCAAACGTGTAAGAAGACCCGAGTGATGCCTGCAAAATGATGTTTAATGAATCATGATGTCTATTGAAAATCTGAGCCAGACCCGCGCGCTTCCTATCGGCTTGCGGGCGTTGCGTATCGACGATTTGCCGCAGATGATGGCATTGCAGGCCAGCATCTATCCGCCGGCATTACTGGAAAGTGCCGAGGTGCTGGCAAGCAAAATCAGCGCTGTTCCTGCCGGGTGGAGCTCACTGGCCGCCACGGAAGGTGATACCCTGTGCGCCTATGCGCTTGGTTATCCGTGGCGCTCGGATCGGCAACCAGGCTGGAATCGTCCGCTTGCGCCGCAACACGATTGTGATGTACTGTATCTGCATGATGTGGCGGTTGCGACCGCCTATGCCGGTCGGGGGATTGCCGGCCAAATGGTCAGGCACCTTATGCAGCAGGGGCAGCAGTGTGGACTGTCACGTGCCATACTGGTTGCGGTCGAAGGCGCACAGGGTTACTGGTCGCGACTGGGTTTTATTGCGACTGCGGCCGGGCGCACCGATCCTGCGTTTGGCAGCGATGCGGTGCTGATGCAGCGCGAGCTGCTCCCGTCTGACCCGGTGCTGCCTGCAGCGGTATAGTGCAGGATTCCAGGAAACATCCATGCCTTTACCCAGAACGGTCAGTTTTGTTCATACACTGCTTGCCGACCACGTCGTGGAAGGCGCAAGCGTTATTGATGCGACGATGGGCAATGGCCATGACACCGTGCACCTTGCACGGCTGGTCGGTGACTCCGGTCATGTGTATGCCTTCGATATTCAGAACGAGGCACTGAAGGCCACCGCCGCGCGCCTGAGCGATGAGCAGTTGCAGGCGCGTGTCTCCCTGATTCACGATAGTCATGCGAGCATGCATGAGCACGTATCAGAAGCGGTCAGTGCCATTGTGTTTAATCTGGGCTATCTGCCTGGTACCGATAAATCCTGCGCGACTCAGGCCACCAGCACCCTGACGGCGATTGAACGGGCGCTGACGCTGCTTGCTCCCGGCGGCCTGTTGCTTATTGTGATTTACTGGGGACATGAGGCGGGTGTTCGTGAGAAGCAAGCGCTTGAACCTTTCGTCGCGCAACTGTCGCCCGACCAATACCGGGTGCTCCGCTATGAATTTATGAATCGGGTCAATCCTGCACCGTATTTGCTGGCGATTGAGCGCTTCAGCCACTGAGTCCTTGGCCCCGTCTGTTGCGGGTCGACCGAAAAGGAGCTGAGACGCGCCGCAAGTGCCAGCGCTTATCACTTTTTTGCTTAACGCGCGAATGTGCTTATAGCGCGAATGCCGGTTTAACCGGCGCGCCGGGCCGAGGCAGATTAAGTATCTGCCGGGCTTCTTTCGGCGTAGCCGGTTCATAGCCCATTTCACGCACGAGCCGGACAATCCTCTCGGTCAATTCGATATTGCTGGCCAGGCGGCCATGCGAATAATAAAGATTGTCTTCCAGCCCCACCCTTACGTGTCCACCCAAGAGCAAAGAATTGATGGCGCAGGGCAGCTGTGCCGGACCGATGCCGCTGGCGCCGAAGATGGTGCCGGGCGGCAGGCACTCCACCATGAATTGCAGATTCTTTGGCGAGTAGGGCATGGCGTTCTGAAAGCCTCGATGTACACCCATAACCAGATTGACATAGGCCGGCTCTTCATCCACGCCCATGGCCAGCAAGGTTGCCGTATCCTGCAAAATATGCGTGGGGCTGAACACTTCCCATTCGGGCTTGATGCCGCGTTTTTTCATTTCGTCAGCCAGGAAGCGGCAGCGCGAGGGCGCGGTGTTCATCAGTATTTCCTTGTTGTCGAAGCTGGCGATAATGGTGGTGGCGTCCAGCGTACACATTTCGGCGCCGGCCTCCATGCCCTTGATGCGTTCTTCCCAAAGCAGTTCCCACATGCCGTTTTCGTTCTGGCCGATCATCTCGCCGTGTACGCCACCGCCCGTTGAGTTATTCAGGATAATGTCGCATTTGGCGCGAATCCGCGTATTCATATCGTAATAAATATCGGGATTGCAGGTGGCGCTATCATCGGTATTGCGTGCGTGCAGTGCGACAATGCTTGCACCTGCGTTATAGCAGTCGTAAACGTCGTCGGCAATCTCCTGCGGTTGCGTGGGCAGGTTCGGGTTCTGGCTTTTAAAGGCCATGCCGCCGGTAGGGGCGATGGTAATAATGACTTTAGGTGTGCTCATGATTTTGCTCCTGCAGTTTGTTGCACCAGTTTGCAGTCCGAGTTCTCGGGCTTGCCGTAAAGATCATCGGGTGAAAGCGTTTCCACTTTCCGATAATAATCCCATGGCGCTTTGGATTCGTCCGGTTTTTTTACCTGCATCAGGTACATTGGATTGGTGAGTCGGCCATCAGCACGCACGATGGCGTCTTTAGCGAAAAAGTCTTTGATGCGTTCCGTCTTGAACCACTTCATGATCGCATCGGGATCGTCGGTCTTCAATGCAGCAACCCCGGCAAGATAATTTCTGACGGCCGAATACGTACCGGCCTGAATATAGGTGGGAATGCGATTGGCGACCTTTTGGTATGCAGCGCTCCACTTGCGGGTATCATCATCCAGATCCCAGTAGAACGGCGTGGTCAGATACATCCCCTGGGTGACCTGCAAGCCCAGGGAGTGAATGTCCGGAATCAGCACCGTGAGGCCCACCAGATTCATCTGGGTATTCAAACCGAATTCATTGGCCGATTTGGCAGCGTTCACAAAATCGCCACCGGCATTGGCCATCCCCAGAATTTTTGCACCGGAAGATTGCGCTTGCAATATATATGAAGAAAAGTCGGAAGCGCCAAGCGGCACTTTGACCGAGCCCTTGATGCTGCCGTTGGCTTCTTTCACCACTTTGGATGTGGCCGCTTCCAGGGCATGGCCAAAGGCATAGTCGGTCGTAATGAAGAACCAGTCCTTGCCGCCATTTTTAACCACGGATTTACCCGTGCCATTGGCCAGTGCATCGGTCGAATACGTGTAGTGAATAATATAGGGAGAGCATTGTTTGCCGGTCAGCGCGGAGGTGCCGCCGCCGGTAGAGATAAACACCTTTTTCTTTTCCGTGGCAACATTGGCCATCGCCAGACTGACCGCAGAATTGGTCCCGCCAATCAGGATATCCACTTTGTTTACGTCTACCCATTCGCGGGACTTGGCTGCAGCCACATCGGCCTTGTTCTGATGATCGGCATAAAGCAGTTCAATTTTTTTGCCATCGATACTGCCACCAGCGTCCTCGATTGCCATGCGAATCGCCTGCACACCGCCCTGGCCGTCATAGTCGGCATAGACGCCCGAGATATCGGTCAGGAAACCGATACGGATGACATCATCGGAAATGCCGGCGGCATGGGCTATGCCGGAACCGGCAAACAGCACGCCTGTGGCCAGTTTGATTGCAGGGGTATAGTTCATCTGTCTCTCCTATTGGTACTGTCTCTCAGGACAGTGTTTTGGCCAGGGGCTTATGGCTGATCGCCTGCCCGTTGCTGGTAGATGCCAGACGGGTACGTCTGATGTCCGTCTGGCCGTGTTGCTTCGTCGGGCGCGATATGCCATCGTAAAACGTTCAGGTCAAACGCCCAGATATTGATGAATTTGCGAAGGGTCGCTGCGCAACTGGCGGGCATCGCCTTCCAGGACCACCCGGCCTTTTTCCAGAACGACCAGCCGGTCCGCCTGATCCATGACCTTGCGATAATTGCGATCCACCACCATGGTTGCCAGACCGCTGTTGCGAA
This sequence comes from Advenella mimigardefordensis DPN7, assembly GCF_000521505.1. Classification (GTDB taxonomy): domain Bacteria; phylum Pseudomonadota; class Gammaproteobacteria; order Burkholderiales; family Burkholderiaceae_B; genus Advenella; species Advenella mimigardefordensis. The sequence goes on along the minus strand of NZ_CP003915.1, from coordinate 3,116,893 downwards.
TAATTCCGATGACACGCCAGATTTCTTCCACAATCAGCGGCGCCAGGCCTTCGGTGGCTTCGTCCAGAATAATGGCATCCGGATTGGTCATCAGCGCCCGCCCAATCGAGAGCATCTGCTGTTCGCCGCCGGAGAGCTGGTCACCCATATTGTCCAGCCGTTCTGCCAGTCGGGGAAAGGTTTGCAGGATCCGTTCGAAGTCCCACGCTGTCGTCCCGTCACGGCCCGTGCGTGCGCACATCAGCAGATTTTCGCGCACTGTCAGGTTAGGGAATATGCCACGGCCTTCAGGGACATAGGCAATGCCCAGGCGCGCTGCCTGATAGGGACGGGCACCGGACATGGCCTGTTGCTGCAGTTCGATCCGCCCGCTGCGCTGTTTGACATGGCCCAGCAGGCTGCGGATAAGCGTGGACTTGCCCATGCCGTTGCGGCCCAGCAGGCCTACGGTTTCGCCGCGTTGCAGGTGAAAGTCAATGCCATGCAATATGTGGCTGGAACCGTACCAGGCATGAATGTCGTGCGCGCGGATAATGTCATCTGTCATGGTTGCATCGCTCATATCAGTTCGGTCTTAACGGCGCTGTTGCGTGATCGCTCTCGCCCAGATAGGCTGTCTGTACAGCGGTATTGTTGCGAATTTCATGCGGCAGTCCGCTGGCCAGCACTGCGCCATTAACCATGACTGTCAGGCGGTCAGCAACGGCAAAAACCGCATCCATGTCATGCTCGATCAGTAAAACGGCCAGGTTCTTTTTCAGGTTGTGCAACAAGGTCAGCATGCGTTCGGATTCTTCCGCTCCCATGCCTGCCAGCGGCTCGTCCAGTAACAGCACTTCGGGTTGCTGAGCCAGACACATGGCTACTTCGAGCTGCCGTTTCTGCCCATGCGATAGATTGGCCGCAATGGTTGTTGCATACCGGCTCAGGCCCGCCTGTTCCAGCGCGTGATCAGCCATCTCCAGGCTGCGTCGGCAATGTTGCGCGGCCGTCCAGAATTGCCATGGTTTCTGGATCTTGGCCTGGGCGGCCAGACGGCAGTTTTCGCGCACGCTCAGCGGCAGGAAAATATTATTGCGCTGATAGCTGCGGCCGACACCCGCCTGTGAACGGGCCGGCTGTGACCATTTGCTGATGTCCTTACCACGCAAGTACACCTGGCCATCACTTAGCGGCAGTTCACCGGACAGCAAATAAGTGAGGGTGGATTTGCCGGCCCCGTTTGTGCCAATGACTGCCAGGATTTCTCGTTCGTGCAGTTGTAGAGATACTTTATTAACGGCAACCAGTGCACCGAACTTGCGGGTCACATTCCTCGCTTCAAGTAATGCAGTTGTCATCAGTTCGCCCCTTGCTTGTGTGTGTGGCGAGCACGCCATTCCCGCAATTGCCGGGGCAGGCCGGCCAGACCATAGGGCATCAGCATAACCACAAAAATAATAAACGCGCCCAACAGAAGTTGCCAGTGTTTGGTGATAGCGGTAAACCATTCAGACAGCAACACGAACGCGAAGGCGCCGATAATGGCTCCGCCCAGGCTGCCCAGACCACCCAGAATAATCATGAGCAATACATTGCCGGACTGATGCCACGACAGCAGTTCCGGATTAACGTAACCGTACTGGCATGCGTACAGAAAACCGGCCAGGCCTGCCAGCATGCCGCTGATAACAAAACTGGCAATCTTGTACGCCGTTGACTCGAACCCGGCGGCGCGCATGCGTAACTGGTTGTGCTTGATGCCCACAAAGGCATGGCCCAGGCGGGAACGCAGAATCAGCTGCAGAATGATGACCGTGATTATCAGCAATATCAGCGTAAACCAGTAAAAGGTATTGCCCGATTCAAGGTCGAAGGGCTGCCACTGCAAAATGGAAAAATCAGGTTTGAAATAGATATAGGTGCCGTCGGAGCCACCGAAGATCTTGATGTCATGAAAAACAAAGTAGACCAGCTGGCCGAAGGCGAGTGTGACCATGATGAAATAAACGCCATAGCTGCGCATGACCAGCAGGCCGATCAGCAGGGCCAGCAGCCCTGCGCCACCAACACAAATAGCCATCAGCAGCCAGCCGTTGCCGGCTTCTGATTCAGGCGAGAAGGTGGCGACCATATAGGCGGCAAAGCCCAGAAAGGCGGCATGCCCCAGACTTACCAGACCGGTGAACCCCACCAGCAATTGCAGGCTGAGCGCAAAAATGCTCAGGATCATTATTTTGGTGACCAGATCACCGTGGTACTTGCTGCCAATCGGCTCGGGCAACAGCGGTAGTGCGGCCAGCAGAGCAAGGCCAACGATCCACACAAACAGATTGTTTTTTGTAATCATGGTCAGGTCCCCTGTTTGAACAGGCCCTGGGGCTTGAATAGCAGCACCAGCACCATCAGCAGATAGACCAGCGCACCAGCGCCTTCAGGCCACAGTACTTTGCCAAAGGTGTCTACGAAGCCGATCAGCAGCGCCGCAATAAGTGCGCCTTTGATGGATCCGATGCCGCCGATAACCACAACGACGAAACAGATAATCAATTCATTGCCGCCCATGCCGGGGTAGACGGATGACACCGGTGCCGAGAGCATGCCGGCAAAGATGGCCAATGCCACACCGGCGGCAAATACCGTGCGATACAGTACTGAGATATTGACGCCCAGCGACTGCACCATCTCGCGGTTGGTAGCGCCAGCGCGGATTTTCATGCCAAGCCGGGTATGCTTCAGTAACAGGTACATGCCAATTGCGATCACCAGACAGACCACCGAAATGAACAGACGGTACACCGGATAGCTCAGACCATTACCCAGTGGGATGGAGCCGGCCAGCCAGCCCGGCGGGCTGACGCCATGCACATCGTCGCCCAGCAGTATGCTGCGCAGCGCTTCAAATACCAGAATCAGTCCATAGGTCATCAGTACCTGCAGCAAATGCTCGCGCTCATATAAATAGCTGAAGAATCCCCACTCCAGCAAGTAGCCGAAGGCCAGCGCCAGCATAATGCCCAGAATTAGCGCAACAGCGAAATTTCCGATATACATGCTCAACGCATAGATCAGGTAGGCGCCGATCATGAAGAAACTGCCATGCGCCAGATTGATGACGCCCATGATGCCGAAGATCAGTGTCAGCCCGCTGGCAATCAGAAACAGCAGCAGCCCGTACTGCACACTGTTCAGACACTGAATCAGAAATGTTGTTATATCCATATGCGATCCGAAATAAAGTGCAGGCACAGGGAGCAGCCGATGTGCCTGCACTTTCGGTTTATTTGCTCAACTTGCAGCCTTTGGCCGGATCTTCCAGATTGGCTACTGCGATACCCAGATTTTTATTGTGCGTACCGACAACTTCGCGCAGATAAATATTCTGTATCGGATTGTGTGCTTTGGACATGGTGAACGCACCGCGAGGGCTGTCTACTTTAGCCTGTTCCATGCCCTCGATAACGGCATCTTTGTTCTTGATATCACCCTTGGCATTGTTCAGGCCGGCTGCCAGCAACTGAGCTGCGTCGTAACCCTGCACAGCATAGACGTCTGGTTCCATGCTGTACTTGTCCTGATATTGCTTGCGGAATGCCGTGTCTTTCGGGTTGTCCAGTTCATCAGCATAGTGCAGGGTAGTCAGCATGCCTTTGGCGGCATCGCCCTGAGCCTGCAAAGTGCCGTCGGTCAGAAAGCCCGGGCCATAGAGGGGAATGGTCTTGCGCAGACCCGATGCGTCATAATCCTTCACGAATTTAACCGCACCACCGCCGGCAAAGAAGGCAAAGACAGCATCGGGTTTCAATGCAGAGATTTCCGTCAGCAGTGACTGGAATTCAACGTTAGGGAAGGGGAGCGTGAGTTCCTTGATTACCTTGCCGCCCTTGGATTCGAAGCCTTCGCGAAAGCCATTGGCCGCTTCGGTACCGGCAGCATATTTCCAGTTGATGGTAACGGCGGTTTTATGCTTTTGCTTTTCGGCAGCGACTATGCCCATGCCATAGGCCGGTTGCCAATTGGTGAATGAGCTGCGGAAAATGTTTTTGGCGCATAGCGGTCCGGTCAGCATATCTGCACCCGCATTGGGAATAATGTAGATGACGCCACTGTCACGAGCGATCTTGGCCATGCCCATGGCCACGCCCGAATGCACGGTGCCAACCAGCACATCAACCTTGTCGCGCTGCACCAGTCGATTGGTGTTCTCTGGCGCCTTGGCCGGATCGGATTCGTCATCGACTGAGAAATACTGTATCTCCTGGCCGCCCAGCTTGCCGCCCTGTTCCTCTACGTACAGTTTAAACCCATTTTCGATCGCCTTGCCAAGCGCCGCATAGGTCCCTGTGGCCGGCAGCATAAGGCCCACCTTCACCTCGGCCTGCGCTGCCTGACCCAATCCCCCGGCCAGTACGATCGCCGTCGCAAGCGTGGCTTTTTTCACATTATTCATTATCCTGTCTCCTGAATGTACAGCTGTTTTTTATGATGACTGCTTCTTGGTATTGCCACGAACGATACCGCTGGTCGCGTTCTGATATTGTCTGCCCAGGCTTACGGCGTAGCCCGCAATGCCTGTCTTTTATATGATGGCTTACGCCACTTCATGCTGATTCAGTTCACGCAGCCGGAAGCGCTGGATTTTTCCCGTTGCTGTTTTGGGTAACTCTTCCAGAAATTCAATGCTGCGTGGATATTTGTGTGGCGCCAGTCGGGATTTGACAAACGCTTTGAGCGCGTCCCTGAGTGTGTCGTCGGCGGGCGGTGCTGATTCCTTGAGGACCACATAGGCGCGGGTCTTGACCAGACCCTGCGAATCGGTGACGCCGATGACGGCGGCCTCCAGAACCGCTTCATGCTCAATGAGCGTGGCCTCCACTTCGAACGGAGACACATATTGTCCACTCACCTTCAGCATGTCGTCACTGCGGCCCGCATAGGTGTAATAGCCTTCGGCATCGCGCGAATACTTGTCGCCACTTTTGGTCCACTCCCCCTGAAAAGTTGCTCTTGTTTTTTCCCGGTTGTTCCAATACATAAGGGCTGCGCTTTTTCCCTTGATGTAGAGATCACCGATTTCTCCATCTGCGACGATAGCACCTTGCTCGTCGCGAAGCTCCAGTTCATAGCCCGGTACGGGTTTTCCTGTGGTGCCATAGTGGATGTCATCGGGCCGGTTGGATAGAAAAATATGCAGCATTTCTGTTGAACCAATACCATCGATGATATGACAGCCGAAATGAGCCGTGAAGCGTTCGCCCAGTTCACGAGGCAATGCTTCTCCGGCGGAGGAACACATACGCAATTGGACTTCGTCGCGTGTGGGAGTGTTGGCAGCGGCCAGCATGCCCGCATAACCGGTAGGTGCGCCGCAAAAAATGGTTGGCTGGTGCCTGCGCATGGCGTCGAATACCGCATCCGGCGTCGGACGGCCTTCGATCAGAATCACGCTGGCGCCAACCCCGAGAGGGAAGGTCAGGGCGTTGCCGAGGCCGTAGGCGAAAAACAGCTTGGCGGCCGAGAGAATCCGGTCTGTCTCGGTCAGGTGCAGCAGGTCCTGCGCATAATAGCGAATGGTCCAGTACGGGTTGGCGTGACTGTGTATCGTGCCTTTAGGCTTGCCGGTCGACCCTGAAGAATATAACCAGAAGGCCGGTTCGTCGGCCTTGGTGCTACAGGGGCGGTGACAGGGCGTAGCCGCTGCCAGTGCCTCGTCCATACTCAACTGGCCGTGCGAGAGTTCGCCCTGCGGGCGCGATACGAGGATATGCTTGATTTCGTGTTCGGCGTCGCTCATGGCTTCGGTGAGCACCGGTAGCAGTGAAGCCGACACCAGAGCAGCCTGGCAGCGACTGTCTTCAATAATATATTTATAGTCCTGAGGCTTCAGCAGGGTGTTGATGGCAACCGGTACGATTCCCGCATGAATGGCGCCCAGAAAGGCGACAGGCCAGTCTGTGCAATCGTTCATCAGCAACAGTACCCGCTCCTCGCGATGCACGCCCAACTGTTTCAGTACGGCGGCCAGGCACCGCACTTTGTCAAAAAGTGCGGCATAGGTCAACGTGCCCTTGTCATCAATATACGCAAGGCGCTCCAGACGGTTCTGGTTGGTTTGTATCAGATAGTCTGCAATATTGAACTGATTGCTGTTTTCAGGGGTCTGCATGGTTCGCTCCGCTAAATGCCTGGCTATCCGCTGTCAGTGCATTTAAAGTTGTTGGCACTGCCGCAAAGGATGAGCATCATTGGGTCGATATCGGTTTAGTGCAATCCGGATATCGGCTCAGACCGCTCATTGCTGTTGTGCTGTGAATTCTATTTTTCCGTCCGGCAGCAGATACAGCACATGGGCTGCACCGTTGCTTACGGTGGGGCAATGCGCAGAGTCGGGGCCGTAAACCTTCCAGCCTGCTTCGCAGCCATCAAACCGGGCGCCGGGGGTAAGCGGCATAATCAGGTCGATTTCCCCATTGGGATGACGGTGGTGCGGACCACGAATGTCCTGCATGCTCACCACGTCCACGGAAAAACCACAGGTCTCGTCTGATGGTTTGGTCACCCGACCGTATTTGAGCCCCTGCGCTTCGTGTTTACACATCCAGCCATCCTGCACCCCCTTGGTACAGGCTGCGCTGATATCGCGATACCATTCGCTCTGCGCACCATAGTGCTGATTCAGCCAGGCCTGTAACGTATCATCCAGAGTACGGTCTGCAATCTGTCGGGTTACTGCCTGGATGAGCGTGTCGAACTGTTCACGCATGCTGAAAGTCTCCTTAACATCTGATTTTTTTTTCGTGCATTATTTTGCATGTAGATGATAAGATAGGCATGCAGTTAAAATCAGTCAAGATTTTTGCTCAATGTTTAGGGAAAACACTAGCTCCCGATTTACGAAATGGCACGCTATGACGCTGGAAAATTCATTTGAAATAGACCCGATGGAAGACAAGACGCCCTTACTGCGGGCGCTGGGAGAGCGGATACGCTCGCTGCGCGCACGCAAGGGGATCACGCGTAAAAAGCTGGCCAGCCTCGCCGGTATTTCGGAGCGCCATATGGCCAATCTTGAACTGGGTACCGGCAACGCCACCATTCTGGTGCTGCATCAGGTTGCGCAGGCGCTCACCTGCTCTCTGGCTGAGCTGATTGGCGACGTCACGACGTCTTCGCCGGAATGGCTGATGATCCGGGAGCTGCTGGAGAATCGCAGCGAGAAGGATCTGCATAAGGTGCGGCTGCGGCTGATTGAATTGTTCGGCGCGGATAAGAACCCGGGTTCGCGGCTGTCGCGCATTGCCCTCATTGGACTGCGCGGCGCGGGCAAATCCACGCTGGGTCGTATGCTGGCCGACCGGCTTGGTTATCCGTTTATTGAACTGTCGCATGAGATAGAACAAACTACCGGCTGCAGCATCAACGAAATACATTCGCTATATGGCCCCGTGGCCTATCGTCGCTACGAGCGGCGCGCGCTGGAGGAAACCATTCAGCTTTATCCTGAAGTGGTCATTGCAACGCCGGGCGGACTGGTATCCGAGGCCGCCACCTATAACAATTTACTGGAGCATTGCCTGACGGTGTGGCTGCAGGCGACACCGCGCGAGCACATGGACCGCGTCATTGCTCAGGGGGATTTTCGTCCCATGTCCGGCAGCAAGGAGGCCATGCAGGACCTGAAGCTGATTCTGGAGGGCAGGGTGGCCTTCTATAGCAAGGCCGATGTGCATCTGGATACCAGTCTGCAGCCGCTGGAAGAAACCATGGAAGCGTTGTTTGCAAAAGTGCAGGCTGCAAGGCAGTCTGCCGAGGTGCTGAACTGATTGTACGAAGGAGGCTAGGGTAAGTCCCTAGTCAAATCGCTTGACCGCCTGCGGAATCATGCAATATAGTGCGTTTACAGACAAACAAAATGCAATGAAATGCATGACTCTATTGGAGACCAGCCATGAGCGAGCTGAAAGTCAATTACCAGACCCATCCGTCGCAGTACAAGCATCTGTCGTTTACGACTGAAGGTAATATTGCGCGTCTGACAATCGACATTGATGAGGACAGCGGCATTCGTCCCGGCTATAAGCTGAAACTGAATTCGTATGATCTGGGCGTGGATATCGAATTGCACGATGCACTCAATCGTCTTCGCTTTGAACATCCAGAGGTGCGCAGCGTGGTGGTGGCCAGTGGCAAGGAGCGCATCTTCTGCTCGGGCGCCAATATTTTCATGCTGGGTCTGTCCAGTCATGCCTGGAAAGTGAATTTCTGCAAGTTCACCAACGAAACACGCAACAGCATTGAAGACACCAGCGAGCATTCCGGCATCAAATTTATTGCAGCTGTCAATGGTGCCTGTGCGGGCGGCGGCTATGAATTGGCGCTGGCCTGTGATGAAATCTATCTGGTGGACGACCGTTCTTCGTCGGTATCGCTACCCGAAGTGCCATTGCTTGGTGTGCTCCCGGGTACGGGTGGTCTGACCCGGGTGACGGACAAACGCAAAGTCCGTCATGATCACGCCGATATTTTCTGCACCCTGGTCGAGGGTATTCGCGGCCAGAGGGCCAAAGACTGGAAACTGGTTGATGAGGTTGTCAAGCCTGCGCGCTTTCAGGAGACCATCAGTGCCCGCGCACAGGAACTGGCGCAGCAGCAGGGTGCAGACGCTGCTACGGGACTGCAGGGCGTGGCGCTGACGCCGCTGGACAAACACGAAACGGCCGATAGTCTGCAATATAAATATGTCAGTGTTGATATCGACCGGGCAGGCCAGTTTGCCACTTTTACCTTGCGTGGCCCCGACGCTGCCCTCCCCGACACGATTGAAGCCATTATGCAGGCCGGTATGACATGGTGGCCGCTGCAAATGGCGCGTGAACTGGATGACGCGATTCTTTCCATGCGCACCAACGAACTGGATAGCGGATTGTGGCTGATCAAGACGGCCGGTAGTGCCGAAGCGGTTCTGCAAAGCGACGACATCATGCTGAACCATAAAGATCACTGGTTCGTGCGTGAAACACTGGGACTGTTGCGTCGTACCCTGGCGCGGCTGGATGTCTCATCCCGCTCTCTGTTTGCGCTAGTTGAGGAAGGGTCATGCTTTGCCGGATCCTTGCTGGAAGCCGCGCTTGCCTGCGATCGCATCTATATGCTGACCCTGCCCGACGATGAAGCGCGTACACCGCATATCACGGTGGGTCCGATCAATTTCGGTTTCCTGCCCATGGTTACGCGCCAGTCACGTCTGGCACGTCGCTTCTATGAAGAGAACGCCAGCCTGGACGAGATCAAGGCGCTGGCGGGCAAGCGGCTGGATGGCGATCAGGCGGAACAGGCCGGCTTGGTGACCTATGCGCTGGATGATATTGACTGGGACGACGAAGTACGAATCGCCATTGAAGAGCGTGTGTCCATGTCGCCCGATGCATTGACCGGCATGGAAGCCAATCTGCGCTTTAACGGTCCGGAAAATATGTGGACACGGATTTTTGGTCGCCTGACGGCCTGGCAGAACTGGATCTTTATCCGACCCAATGCCGTGGGGGAAAAGGGTGCGCTCAAGCTATATGGCAAGGGCGAAAAACCGAACTTTGACCGCAATCGCGTCTGACGCAGATTGCATCGCCTGCAAGCTGCGTTTATCCATCTAATAGAAGGAGCGGGGGTAACCGAGAGTCATACCCCCTCCGAGACACTGGAGATCACTATGTCAAGCATCAACTACAACGATAAAATTCCCAATAATGTCAATCTGTCCGAAGACAGGACGCTGCAGCGCGCGCTTGAACACTGGCAACCGAATTACCGCAAATGGTGGAATGATATGGGTCCCGAAGGTTCGCAGGACTTTGACGTCTATTTGCGTACTGCGACCAGCGTCGATCCGCAGGGCTGGGCATCTTTTGGCTATGTGAAAATGCCCGACTATCGCTGGGGTATTTTCCTGAACCCGCGTGATGCCGAGCGCCAGGTCAACTTCGGCGAACATAAAGGTGAGAAAGCCTGGCAGGATGTACCGGGCGAGCATCGCGCCAATCTGCGGCGCATTATTGTGACGCAGGGCGATACGGAACCTGCATCGGTGGAACAGCAGCGCCATCTGGGCCTGACTGCGCCGTCCATGTATGACTTGCGCAATCTGTTCCAGGTCAATGTAGAAGAGGGGCGGCATTTGTGGGCCATGGTGTACCTGCTGCATAAACATTTCGGTCGTGATGGTCGTGAGGAAGCAGAAGCCCTGCTGGAACGCAATAGCGGCGACGAAGACAATCCGCGAATTCTGGCGGCCTTCAATGAAAAAACACCGGACTGGCTATCGTTTTACATGTTCACGTATTTCACCGATCGCGACGGTAAATTTCAATTGTGTGCGCTGGCCGAATCAGGCTTTGACCCGCTGGCCCGTACTACAAAATTCATGCTGACTGAAGAGGCGCATCATATGTTTGTGGGCGAGTCGGGCGTATCCCGGGTCATTCAGCGTACCTGCGAGGTTATGAATCAATTGAAAACAGATGATCCTGCACGGCTTCGTGAAGCCGGCGTGATTGATCTGGAAACCATCCAGCGCTATCTGAATTTCCATTTCAGTGTCACCATTGATCTGTTCGGTGCCGATGAGTCCAGTAACGCCGCCACCTTCTACAACACCGGTTTGAAAGGGCGTTACGAAGAGACCAAGCGTGACGACGATCATAAGCTATATGATCGCACCTACAACGTGCTGGCCGTGCAGGACGGACGTCTGGTCGAGCGTTCTGTGCCCATGCTGAACGCACTGAACGAAGTGTTGCGCGATGACTATATCAAGGACTCGGTGGGGGGCGTCAATCGCTGGAACAAAGTGATAGAGAAGGCGGGTATTCCTTTCCGTCTGAAAACACCGCACAAGGCATTTAACCGCAGCATCGGTACGCTGTCCGGCGCCTTTGTTTCGCCCGAGGGTGTGATGATGTCCGAGGCCGAATGGGTCAGCCATGAACGTGAGTGGTTACCGACAAACGAAGATCGTGCCTTTGTCGCTTCTTTGATGGGGCGCGTCGTCGAGCCGGGCAAATTTGCTAACTGGATCGCGCCGCCGGTGATGGGTATTAATCGTCAGCCGGTTGATTTTGAATATGTGCGATTCAATTGATTGTTGATTGGGGATGCCTGCAGTAGGGCATCCGATAACAGGGAAAAAATCCAGGAGCAGACTGTGATGGCGACGATCGAACAAGCCCAGGTAATAAAAAAACAGCACCTGATTGATCCGGAAATTTGCATACGGTGCAACACCTGTGAGGAAACGTGCCCGATAGATGCGATTACGCATGACGGGACCAATTATGTTGTGATGCCGGATATCTGTAATCACTGCATGGCCTGTGTGGCGCCCTGTCCTACGGGCGCCATCGATAACTGGCAGCCGGTGCCTGCAGAGAAAATGTATTCCATCGAAGAGCAATACAGCTGGGACGAGTTGCCGGCGCCGCTGGCGCTGGAGGCGCAGGAGCAGCCGGCAAGCCCGGGTGTCGATAGCGACTCGGCCGCGCCCGCTGCACAGGCCGAAGCCGAAGTGACCATACAGGGCAGCAATTATGTTGCCGGTGCGCAGGTACCTCCCTGGTCTGCCTCGCACAGCTATACCAACCTGTATGGGACACGCAACGTGGTGACGGCAACGGTATCGGGCAACTACCGGCTGACCGATGACGCATCTGAAAGCGACATTCGTCATATCGTACTGGATTTCGGCGATGCACCATTTCCAGTGCTGGAGGGCCAGTCCATCGGTATTATTCCGCCAGGGACCGACGCCAGCGACCGCTTGCATCATGCCCGGCAGTATTCGCTGGCCAGTCCGCGAGATGGTGAACGACCCCGTTATAACAATGTCTCGATTACCGTCAAGCGGGTGGTGCAGGACTATGACGGCATCCCGGTCAAAGGCGTCTGTTCTAATTACGTATGTGATTTGAAGAAAGGGGACAAGGTGCAGGTCATCGGGCCTTTCGGGCATACCTTTCTGATGCCGAACCACCCCGGTTCAAATATCATCATGATTTGCACCGGAACCGGCAGTGCGCCCATGCGCGCAATGACCGAGAGGCGCCGGCGCAAGCGTCTGGAAGGGCAGAATGTTGAGCGCGGCAAGCTCATGTTGTTCTTCGGTGCCCGATGCAAGGAAGAATTGCCTTATTTCGGACCGCTCAACAAATTGCCCAAAGACTTTATCGATATTAATTTCGCCTTTTCGCGTACGCCGGGACAGCCCAAAAAATATGTGCAGGATGTGATGCGCGAACGCTTGCCCGATCTGCTTGCATTGTTGCAGAACGAGGACACGTATATTTATGTGTGCGGCGTCAAGGGCATGGAATCCGGCGTACTGGAGGTACTGCAGGAAGTGGCTGCTGCCGGCGGCATGCAGTGGCCGGAACTGCATGCGACACTGAGGAAAAAAGGGCGGCTGCATCTGGAGACGTATTGATCGTGTTGGGTTGGTATAGCGCTACGATCTGCCGCGTCATATTCTGAAACGGGCGTTTGTCTATGATTTCCGATGTTCGCTGAGGGATGGACGCTCGACGCAGGCAGCGGCAGCCCACACCAGCAACAGCGCAGGTATTGAGTATACCCAGAAAGCAGACAGCAAAGGCAGTACCAGCCCGGCGGCAAGCGGGCCCGTTCCGGCTCCGATGTCGCGCCAGACAGAACGAGCGGCGAGGGCGTGAACCCGCTCGGGTCCGGGCGTTCGTCTGGCGACGATGGGCGCCAGCAGCGGCAGTTGCAGGGCACGCAGCGCAACAATCAAGCTGGCACAACTCCATATCCAGCCCGCACCGAATCCGATCAGGCATATACAGGTCATCAGTGATAGTGCCAGCAGCAGCTTTTCGGCGCCGAATCTTTCTGCAAGCCTGCCGCCGATGGGGCTCAGAATAATTTCACCCAGGTAGCGCAGTGCCAGCAACAGGCCGGCAGTTACGACCGCGCTCTCAGGAAAAAGATCACTGCCCAGGTAGGACAGACCGATAATGAATAGCCCGTCCAGCGTGAATCCTTCCAGAAAAGACCACATATCCAGGCTGTTGGGCAGGCTCAGCCCTCGCCGCTTTGGCGGCGTGGGGTACGCACTGGATGGAAGGCGGCGAGTAACCACGACGCCCGTTAAAGCTGTGGCGGCCAGTAGCCAGAAAATTGCGCGGGGTCCGAAGCCATAGGCAAGTAGTGCGGCCAGAGGCAATGCGATGGCGGGGCCCAGCGCGATAAAGGCGCGGGATCTTCCTGATCGGCGTGATGCTCCTGTTGCTTCGGCCGTGGCCAATGCCTGCGTTGACAGGTTCAAAGCGGCGAAGGCCAATCCCCAAAGCAGGCGCAGCGGCAATAATGCCCAGAGGCCCGTCAGCGTGGCATATCCCACTGCACACAGGCTTGCCGCAATCACGGCAAGCGTGCAGATCAGGCGGTCACCATGACTGGCATAAAAGCGAGCGACAAAGCCATACCCGGCAATTCGGATAAGGCGATTGGCGGCAAGCAATACGCCAGCCTCAACCAGCGATACACCAAACTGTTCCGAGTACATGGGGAGTAACAAATACAGGACAACATCAGTGGGTAAAGCAAGGGCCATGGCGAGCGCGGCATGCCGCGAATGCTGGTCAACGGGTGTCTGGACAGGGGAAATGATCATACGGGAATGCTACTGCGCAGTGTGAGATGCGACAAACGATATTAATTCGCGTCATGTGTTATAAAATTGAACACATGAATACGTCCCTGCCGCCCCTGAATGCCGTTCGCGCTTTTGTTGCAGCGGCCCGTCACCAGAGCTTTACGCTGGCGGCCAATGAATTGCATATCACCCATAGCGCAATCAGTCATCAGGTGAAGGCGCTTGAGGCCTATATGGGTGTGCGTCTGTTTGACCGACGTATCCGGCAGGTAAGCCTGACGCTCGAAGGCTTGCGGTTTTTCACGCAGGCCGATGCGGCTCTCAAGCAAATCGCCAATGCTGCGCAATCGGTAATGAGTCAGACGCCAGAACGGGTGGTCAGAGTAAATGTGCGTCCATCATTTGCGGTGCGCTGGCTGATTCCCCGGCTGCCTGAATTCATCGCGCAATATCCCGGTATAGAGCCCCACGTACTCACCACGACGTTACCGCCCGAGTCGGCCGGCGAATTTGATATTTCCATCCGCCGGGGCCTCAAGGGATGGTCGGACGCGATGCAGGTGTCCCCATTTATTGAAGATGACGTATGTCTGGTTATGTCGCCCGCTTCCCAGGCAAGGTATTGTGTTACGGATCCAGGTGCGCTGGCGGGACTGACCCTGCTTCGGTCAAAGTCTCGCAAGGGCGATTGGGAGGCCTGGCTGGAGCATGCTGGTATCGACGGCGTCAGACCTGTGGGTCAAATGCAGTTTGACCATGTGCATTTTGTTCTGCAGGCGGTCGAAGACGGCCTGGGTTTCGCTGCTGTTCCGTTTTCATTGATTTCCCACGACGTTGCGCTGGGCCGGCTTTGCTGCCTATTACCGGATATGCGCCTGCCGGTTACCCGGTACTATTATGGTGTTGGCCCGAACGCGAAACCTGAAGCCCAGTATTTTATTGCCTGGCTGGAAAGGGAGCTTGCACGCCAGGCGATGGCTGGACGCGTGACGGGATGATACCGGAAAAGCGTCTGACCCTGACCATCGGGAACCGGCAGGGAGGCTTTTCCGCTAGCACGTTAAGCAGGGGATTGGACAATCCGATAATTATTAAATAACCATTGGTTATTTTATTCGCCTTTGTTATGCTGATATAGTTTTCTTCACGAATATATGTATTCCAAATAACCTTTGAGCATAACGCCAACTATCAGGAAACCCGCCACCATGAAACCAAGAAAACTATTAGCCTTGCTGGGCGCAACCCTCATTGGCCTGGGCGCTGTCAGCGCACAGGCTGATCAACTGGACGATATCAAGAAAAACGGCGAGCTGGTAGTCGGCGTTTTGGGCACAGATGAGCCGGCAACCTTTATTGACCCCAAAACCCGCGAGTTCATTGGCTATGAGGTTGATCTTGCCAAGGCGGTCGCCGATAAGATCGGCGTCAAGGCGCGCTTCAAGCAGGTCGCCGTAGCGGCCCGTATTCCCGAACTTCAGCAGAAACACGTTGATATTATTGCTGCCGGTCTGACGCACAATAAAGAACGTGAGGCACAAATTGATTTTTCCGTGACAACGTTTGTCACAGGCCAAAAGGCGCTGGTGCGTAGCGACAGTGGCATTACAGACCTGGCGGGGTTGGCCGGCAAAAAAGTGCTGACAATCCGTGGTGGCACTCAGGAACCGAATATCCGCAAGGCGGTGCCTGATGTGAATGTGGTTACCTTCGATACCAGTCAGCAGGCGTTTCTTGCATTGCAACAAGGCAAGGGTGTTGGTTATGTGGACGATGAAGCAGCCCTGTTGCGCGTGTACGCCAAGCTGGGGCCTAAACAGAAAGATTTTGTCGTGCTCAAGCCAAGTATCAGCGAAGAACCACTGGCTTTCGGCTTGCGTAAAGGCGAAGCGGGTCTGAAAAAAGTGGTGGACGATACACTGCGTGAACTTGAGGCGTCTGGCCAGGCTGAGAAAATTTTCTTCAAATGGTACGGGCCGAATACCAAGTCTCAGTTCTCAACACGCAGTTTTAAACTCGAAACCGATAAGATTTAAGAGTAGACTGCAATTGCGTGAGACGGCATCGGAAAAACTGCCGGTTGCTGTTGCATAGTGGCGGCGTGGGCTGTGCTTGTCGTGCACAGCTGATATCACGCCGTTTTTTGTTTCTCTGAATAAACGACCGAGTCATGCCCGAGTTTGACGCTTCCATGCTGCTTAGCGGCCGGTATCATGAAATGCTGCTGGCAGGCGTATGGCTATCCATACAGCTGCTGGCTGTTTCATTGGTGCTCGCGCTGCCACTGGCCACTTGTATCGCCTTGCTGCGGCTGGCGCCGTTCCGGGTGCTGCGCGGTCTGGGTTTTACCTATGTAGAGACGATACGCAATATTCCGTTGCTGGCGCATATGCTGTTTTGGTATTTTGGTGCGCCCGAGATGTTGCCAGAGGCAGCAAAGCAATGGCTTTATGCCGGCAATACCGAAGCCATCTGTGCTGTCATTGCACTGACGCTTTATACTGCCGCATATATGGCAGAAGACATTCGCAGCGGCATCCGGGCAATTTCATTTGTACAGACAGAGGCGGCGCGTGCACTGGGGTTCAGCTTTCTGGCAACGATGCGTCTGGTTATCCTGCCACAGGCCATGCGGGTTATTACCCCGCCACTGATTTCGCAGACGCTTAACTTGTGGAAGAACACCAGTATTGCAACTGTCATCGGCGTGGCCGAGCTTATGTATCAGGCCGGCCAGGTGGAAAGTGCCAGTTTCAGAAGTTTTGAATCGTTCGCTTTTGCGACTTCCGCATACCTGAGTTTGTCGCTACTGATTACCGCGCTGGCTGCATGGTTCCAGCATCGTTATCCGCCGAGGGCGCTATGAGCGGATTTCTGGAAGTCATCGACACGTACTGGTTGTACTTTCTGGTGGGCCAATATCCGAATGGGCCGCTGGGCGGACTTGCGCTGACCGTGTTGCTGGCCAGCTGTGCGCTGGTGATGGCTATGCCTCTCGGTGTTCTGCTGGCTTTCGCCCGGATCAGTCCCTGGCGCACTGTGCGCTGGCCTGTGAGTATTCTGGTTTTTGTCGTGCGCGGCACGCCATTGCTCATGGTGGTGTTCTGGGCCTATTTCTTCTTGCCCAGTGTAACGGGTGTTAAGACCAATCAATTCTGGACCATGTTGATTGCGTTGGTGATATTTGACGCTGCCTATCTGGCCGAGATTATCCGTGCCGGTATTCAGGGGCTCCCTAGGGGGCAAATGGAATGTGCGCGTTCGCTGGGCTTCGGTTATTTCCGTGCCATGCGACTGGTCATATTGCCGCAAGCGATCAGGCATATGCTGCCGTCGCTGGTCAACCAGTTTATCTCCACGATCAAGGAAACTTCATTGGGTTATATCATCGGCCTTGCTGAGGTATCTTTTATTACCTCGCAGATCAATACCCAGGTGATGGTGTATCCGGCACAAATCTATCTGGTCCTGGGGCTGACCTATCTGCTGCTGTGTTTCGGTCTGTCCCGTTTTGCGTACTGGCTCGAACGCCGGCGCGGCAAACAGCAAGTGGCTATGGTGGCCCGCAAGGAAGCGCAATGATTGAATTTGAAAATGTGAATAAATGGTATGACAAATATCATGCCTTGGTAGATGTGACGGAAACGGTTGCGCGCGGGGAAGTCGTGGTCGTCTGCGGTCCTTCCGGGTCGGGCAAGTCCACGCTGATTCGCACGGTCAATCGGCTGGAGCCGATACAGTCGGGTCATATTCGCGTCAATGCTCAGGATATCCATGATGCATCAATCGATCTGAATGCCTTTCGGTCCGGCATTGGTTTTGTCTTCCAGCAGTTCAATCTGTTTCCTCATCTGACTGCGCTGGAAAACTGCACACTGGCTCCAATGCATTTGCGTGGTATGTCGGTTCAGGCAGCAAGGGAAAGGGCCCTGTCTTTGCTGGAGCGTGTCGGCCTCGCCCATAAGGCTGATGCGATGCCGGATGCGCTGTCAGGCGGGCAGCAGCAGCGGGTGGCTATCGCTCGTGCGCTGGCCATGGAGCCACCTCTGATGCTGTTTGACGAGCCGACCAGTTCGCTGGATCCGGAGATGGTGGGAGAAGTGCTATTGGTGATGCGGGATCTGGCCAAAGAAGGTATGACCATGGTTTGCGTTACGCATGAAATGGGATTTGCGCGCGAAGTGGCCGACCGGATTCTGTTTATGGATGCCGGAAAAATACTGGAGCGCGCTACACCGGATGATTTTTTCAACCGTCCGCAGCATCCCCGGGCGGCGCAGTTTCTCTCTGATATACGCACGCCTTTTTCCCGGGCAGTATAACAGTGTCTTCCAGGACAGGGCGACAACAGGAATAGGCCGCCATTGTTATCCTGTGCGAATGTGCAGGCAAGGCCTGATAATCAATCATTTATTCGATACCCATCATGAACCACACCTCCGAAACACATGCGGCATTACCGATTATTGATGTCTCTGCATTGATAACCGACAGTAGCGCTGAAGCGCTCCAGACGGTGGCCGATCGCATCCGCAATGCTTGTCGTGCCCATGGCTTTTTCTATGTTTCAGGACATGGTGTAGACAGCGCATTGATACAACGCCTGGAAATGCTCAGTCGCCGTTTTTTTGCGCTGGACGAACAGGAAAAAATGCGCTGGCGGATGGCCCTGGGCGGCCGTGCGTGGCGCGGTTACTTTCCTCTGGGGGGCGAATTGACGTCGGGCAGGCCGGATTGGAAAGAAGGGCTTTATCTGGGGACCGAACTGGCAGATGACCATCCGCTGGTGCTGGCTGCGACGCCGGTGCATGGACGTAACCTGTTTCCGGACGTGCCGGCGTTCAGGGAGGCGATATTGCAATACATGGAAGCGGTGACCACGCTGGGGCAGGCCCTGATGCGGGGCATTGCGCTTAGTCTGGAATTGCCTGCAAATTACTTTGAGAGCCGCTACACCGCCGATCCGCTGATTTTGTTTCGCATATTCAATTATCCGTCCCAGGATGTACCTAAAGACATGGACGTGCAATGGGGTGTCGGTGAACACACTGATTATGGCTTGCTGACCATTCTGCTACAGGACCAGATTGGTGGCTTGCAGGTAAAGACGCCTGGTGGCTGGACTGATGCGACGCCGGTGCCAAACACGTTCATTTGCAATATTGGCGATATGCTGGAGCGCATGACCGGCGGCTGGTATCGTTCGACCGCGCATCGGGTCGTACGCAATACGTCGGGCACCGATAGGCTGTCTTTCCCATTGTTTTTTGATCCCAACTATTTTTCACGTGTGCATCCGATCGAAGGGCTGCCACACGTGCCTGATGCGGATGACAGTGCTTCGCGCTGGGACAAGGAAAATGTGCATGCCTTTAATGGCATTTACGGCGATTATTTACTGAATAAAGTGTCCAAAGTGTTTCCGCAGCTGAGGCAGGAGGTGTTGTGATTATCATCGCCAGCAACAACAGATCGCAGTGAGCAATGCGCGTGGGCGGATGCTCATACGGACGATGATGTCATTCAATACCGGATGGCTCATGTCGATGTTCAGTTTTCCGGCAGCGTGCTAAGAAAGCCATGCGACGTGAGTATGACCTGGCCTTCCGGGCCCATAATAAACCTGCGCAGTGCTTGTACGCGTTCATTGCCTGGCCGCAGGCTCACATACTACTTTTGCCATGAGAAGTCTCCAGTAAAATGATGGATGTAACAATTACATCATTTGGAATCAGCGAGTGCAGGAACATCGCGTGAGACTTATGGTAGGCAAAGGCGCAGATATCGTCTATTCGTAAGTTCCGATGAGCTCATAGCCACGACTTATCAGGATCAACGCTGACAAGTACAATATCGGATCTGGCTTCAGAGCAGCGCGCGCACAAAGGCGACAATGGCATCGCTGGTTTGTTCGGGCTTGTCGCGGTGTGGAGAATGGCGGCAATCGTCGATCACATACAGTTCTACGTTGGCAGCGAGCTGGGCAATATGCTCGATCTGGGCCAGCGATCCGTATTCGTCTTCACGCCCCTGGATGGCCAGGATGGGGCTGCGGATGTCTGCCACTTCGTCTTCAATATTCCATGTCTGGAATGCGGCTGAGAGCCAGACATCGTTCCATCCCCAGAACGCCGAATCAACATCATCATGATAGCGTTGCAGTTTTTCTGGCAGATCGGTGGTCAGGTAGGCCTGGCGTGCAAGCGCAATATTTTTCACCGTAGCATCCTCGACAAACAAATGAGGCGCCAGCACCGCCGTGGCGCGCACCTGCTCAGGAAAGGCAGCGGCGTAGAGCAATGCGATCGATGCGCCGTCGCTATGCCCGATCAGAATGGGCTGATCCGTGCGTGTGTCTATGCCGAGTGCAGAGAAAAAAGCAGGCAGGAACTGTTGTGCCTGGATGTGCATGAAGTCTGTCGCCCACTGTTCCTGGGCAGGGCGGGGCGTAGATTTGCCGTAACCGTAGCGCGAAAAGACCAGACCACGGCAATCGAGCAACTGGCACAGGTTCGCGGGCCAGTCTTTCCACATGGCAACCGAACCCAGTCCTTCGTGCAGGAACACCAGAAGTGGCCGATCACGCCTGTCGGAGTGAATGACCTGATATTCGATAGACACGGTTTTTTCGTCATATGAAACGTTCGTCAGTAAGGTGTCAGCCATTTTCAGAATAAATGTGAGTTTATGGTTGTAGCTACGAAGTTTAAGTAAAATAGCCGGTTGCGGGCAGTTGTCTGCCGGTGCGCCTATCCATTTGCACCACCGCCAGTTTATCAAGTCAGACGCTGCATTTACAGAGGGGCATACAGCTTTGCTGCTTTTGTGCCGTTCACAATAAGGTTCGTTAAATGAAATTCGCGGAATTCCAGCCGGGTATGGTCTTTGAACAGGGACCCCGGCATTTGACCGAAGAAGAAATCATTCGCTTCGCCGAAGCCTATGACCCACAGTGGTTTCACGTTAATCCGGAACGGGCCAAGGCCGGCCCCTGGAAAGGCCTGATCGCCAGCGGCTGGCACACCTGTGGGATTGCCATGAAAATGGCCGTAGAGGCTGCGCTGGAGGGCTCCGAATCGTTTGCTTCGCCCGGTCTGGATAGCGTCAAATGGCTCAAACCCGTCAGACCCGGCGACGACCTGTTCTGGAAAGGCGTGGTCAAGGCCAAAAGGGTTTCCAACACGAGGGAAGGGCTTGGCATTCTGCTGTGGAGCTGGGAAGTAACCAACCAGAAAAATGAAACCGTGCTGGAACTGGATGCCACCAGCCTTTTTGATATTTCCGAGAGCATGGAAAAAGATCAGGAATAAGCTTTCAATGACACAACGGCAGAGGTTAATCAGGTTTGCCGTTACACAATCGGTTTTTCTCAATTTACTGGAAAAGCGCCTCGGTTCCGAGGCGCTTTTCCAGTTGCGATTGAACCTTTGCCGGGTTGGTCTTATTGCCTGTCCGTTGCGGCTTGTGCAGGGAGCACATTGACCTGACTGAGCGGGTCTGTTTTAGCTTCTGTGGGGAGCCCCAATTTCGTTGACTGGGGGGGGACCCCATGCTAGTATTTTTTGCAGATGATCGGGCATTGCACGGCGATATGCGGTGCATCTCAAATGGCTTCGGTCATGATGTTTTTAATTTCATGTGAAATGCATGTAAAGAAGGGCTATCTATCATGTTTTTAAGTATGTATGAACAGGAACGGTTGATGGTATATACGGCCGGCAAGCTTGCGCTCGAACGCAAGCAGCGCGGTCTGAAACTCAATTTGCCCGAGGCGACGGCCTATATCACCGCCTTTTTGCTTGAAGGTGCGCGTGACGGGGAAACGGTTGCTGATCTCATGGAAGCCGGTCGCCATGTGCTGACACGTGACGATGTGATGGAAGGCGTTCCGGAAATGCTGGGCCAGGTTCAGGTGGAAGCGACGTTTCCAGATGGAACGAAACTGGTTACGGTTACAGGGCCGATCTCATGAAAGACAAACCCAATCCCTTTGAAAATCCGGATCCCATTCCTGCCGATGCAGGAGAGCCGGTGCATGCCTCAGACGATCCAGGTCGTGAGTATCCCGACGCCGAACCGACGAGTGAGGGGCCGACACATTCTTCGGGGGCCAGCAGCCCCAGTTCGCCCCGTCGGGCGGGCACCGGAGAGCGGCAGGCACCGCGGCGGGAGTCTGACGATGAGTCTGATGAGTCCGTCCCGCTGGTACCCGGAGAAATCCTGTATTGCACCGAGGACGTGGAAATCAATGCCGGGATGCCGGTCATCACGCTTATGGTTGTCAATGGCGCTGATCGTCCGATTCAGGTTGGTTCGCATTTTCACTTTGCTGAGGTCAACGCTGCCCTGGAGTTTGATCGCGCCAGTGCCTGGGGGAAACGGCTGAACGTGCTGTCTGGTGGTTCCGTGCGTTTCGAACCCGGTGCGGTGGTTGAAGTAGAGTTAGTGGATATACAAGGTAGGCGCGTCGTGCGTGGTTTACGAGGTTTGTGCGGAGGCAGTCTGGATGGCAAAGATTTCTCGATCTGAATATATGGCTTCATATGGTCCGACCACGGGTGATCGCATCCGGCTGGCTGACACCAATCTGTTGATCGAAGTCGAAAAAGACCTGTGTGCAGGCGGTAACGAAGCGGTGTTCGGCGGCGGCAAGTCGGTGCGCGAGTCGATGGGACAATCGTGTGCCACACGCGCTGAAGGTACGCCCGATCTGGTGATCACCGGCGCCGTTATTCTTGACCACTGGGGCGTTATCAAAGCGGATGTGGGCGTTCGGGACGGTCGTATCGTCGCATTGGGCAAGGCAGGCAACCCTGACACCATGGACGGCGTGCATCCTGATCTGGTGATCGGGCCATCGACCGAGATCATGTCTGGCAACGGGCTGATCATGACGGCAGGGGCGGTGGACACCCACGTTCACTTCGTGGGTCCGCAGATGCTGCAAATCGCGCTGGCCTCCGGCACAACCACGGTGACAGGGGGCGGCTCCGGCCCGACCGAAGGGTCCAAGGCCACGCTGGCTACGCCGGGCGCATGGTGGATGCAGCGCATGCTCGAAGGTTTTGAGCCCTGGCCGGTTAATGTGCTCTTTCTGGGGCGCGGCAATACCGTGTCCCATGACTCCTTGTGGGAGCAATTGCGGGGGGGCGTGGGTGGTTTCAAGGTCCATGAAGACTGGGGCGCCACGCCGGCGGTGATCGACGCCGCACTTCAGGTTGCAGATGCATCCGGTGTACAGGTCGCGATTCACTCCGATACGCTGAATGAGGCGGGCTTTGTTGAAGATATGCTCAAGGCCGTTGCCGGACGCTCGTTCCATTCGTTTCACACCGAAGGCGCCGGTGGCGGGCATGCACCCGATATTATCCGGATTGCCGGCGAGCCCAATGTGTTGCCCGCTTCGACCAACCCGACCCGTCCGTTTACCCGCAATACGGTGGACGAGCATCTGGATATGGTCATGGTGGCGCACCATTTGAATCCCCGGGTCCCCAATGATCTTGCTTTTGCTGAAAGCCGTGTGCGGGCGGGTACCATTGCTGCCGAAGATGTACTGCACGATATAGGCGCGCTGTCGATTATGTCGTCCGATGCGCAGGCCATGGGCCGTATCGGTGAGGTCGTCATCCGTACCTGGCAGACGGCGCACCGGATGAAACAGTTGCGTGGTTCGCTACCCGGCGATACGTTGGCAGACAACCACCGGGCGCGCCGGTATGTGGCCAAATACACCATTTGTCCGGCTATCGCACACGGGCTGGAAAAGCACGTCGGATCCATCGAAGTAGGCAAAATGGCCGACCTGGTGCTTTGGCAACCGGCCCTGTTCGGCATACGTCCTACGATCGTATTCAAGGGCGGCATGGCTGCGACCGCGGCACTGGGTGATCCCAATGCATCCATTCCCACACCGCAGCCGGTGCTTGAGCGCATTGGCTTTAACGTGCATTCGCCGGCTGCCGCTGCAACCAGCGTGGCCTTCGTGTCGCAGGTGGCCATTGACGATGGGCTTGCGGGCCGCTTGAATATCAAGCGTCCTCTGGTCGCTGTTGAAAACTGCCGAACGCGCACCAAGGCCGATCTGCCTGAAAACTCGGCCCTGCCGCATATAGAGGTGGATCCCGATAGCTACGCCGTCAAGGTCGACGGGGAGTTGATCGACCATGAACCTGCAGTAGAGGTTCCCATGGCTCAACGCTATTTTCTATTCTGAAGCGAGGTACGGAATGGCACATAGTGCCGCGCTGTTATTGCTGGCAGACGGACGTCTCCCTGCCGGCGGATATGCGCATTCCGGCGGTCTGGAGCCCACGGTGCATATCCATGGGCTGACTGACGTAGCCGGACTGGAGGATTTTCTTGAAGGGCGCGCGGCGACTGCCGGTCTGGTGGCCGCATCATTCGCCGCGGCCGCCTGCCGTGCTGCCCAGACGCGACAGCACGCGTTGCTGTGTGAGCTGGACAGACAGCTGGATGTTCGCACGCCGTCCAAAGCGACGCGGGCCGTCTCCCGTGCGCTCGGAAGACAGCTATTGCGTGCCGTCACCAGTATTCGATCCATCGACGTGCCGGCACAGGCGCGGCGCGATATGCACCAGCCCGTCGTCTATGGCATGGCAGCCGCGGCATTCGGGCTGGCGCCCACGGAAGCGGCGCTCATTGTTCTGCACGAATCCGTGGCTGGGCCGGCTGCTGCTGCCGTCAAGGTGCTCAGCGTCGATCCGTTCGCCGTGCAGGCTGCCCTGGCGCGCCTGACCGATTTTCTTGATACGCTGGCGCAGCAGGCGGGCGAGCATGCCGACACGCCGCCCGACGATTTGCCGGCCCTGGGAACGCCTTTGCTCGATCTGGCCGCTGAACACCACAGGAATTGGGGGGTACGTCTCTTTGCCTCTTGATCATCCAATTCACCAGCCTGGCGTCATGACGGCCCGGGCGACGCTTGCGACCCGTCAGGACTTTGACCATACCGGCCGTCCTGTCAGCAGAGTGCATACGCTTCGGTCGCAGGCGCCGCTGATATTGCGTCCTACGCACGCCAAAGAGCCGGAACCGCAGGCGTTGCGTACGGGTTCCGTGGCGCGGGTTTCGCTCGTCTCGGGCGCGGCAGGCCCGCTGGGCGGCGACGATTTCGAGCTGAACATTCGCGTGGGCGCAGGTAGTACTTTATTGCTCAATGAGATTTCTTCCACACTTTTGCTGCCTGGCGCACGCGGCGGACGCTCCAGCATGAGGATCAATATCGCCGTGGAAGAGGACGCCACGTTTGTCTGGATGGGCGAGCCGATAATTGCTGCACGTGGATGTCACCATGTGCATACAATCAATATCGAACTTGCCGCCAGCGCTCGTCTGTTCATGCGCGACGAACTGCAGTTCGGGCGTCACAAGGAGCAACCTGGCAATCTTCTGCAAAACATGCGCGTTAAACGGGATGGACAGCCTTTGTTCTGCCAGCAACAGCAAATCGGGCCGGCCGCCGTGGGGTGGCGCAGTTGCGCGGTCCTCGGCCAGCACAAGTGTATGGGCACCGTGCTCGTTGTGGACCCGCAATGGTGTGCAGCCCAGCCCCAAACCAATTTATTTGCAGCCGATGCTGCGCTATTGCCGCTAGAGGGGCCCGCCGTCATGATCAGCGCCCTGGCGGCGGAAACCTGGACGTTGCGCAAACATCTGGAACACGGTATTAACCTGCTGGGAGGAGGGTGGTCTGTTGCGACCGCTGAACCTGCCCGGGCTGATCGGCATGCCGGTCGCTACCGGGATAAGCCCGACCAGGCGATGCCCTCTTTTGACACTATTCGACAAGGAAACGATTATGAATACACAAACTGATAATACGCGTACGCGTGCATTGCGATTGGGCGTTGCAGGGCCCGTGGGCACAGGCAAAAGCTCGGTCGTTGCCACATTATGCCGAAGCCTGCGTCATGAGTTCCAGATCGGGGTTATCACAAACGACATATATACGGATGAAGATGCCCGCTTCCTGAGAGCGGAAGGCGTGCTGCCGGTCGAGCGCATCCGGGCGGTAGAAACCGGGGCATGTCCGCACACCGCCATACGCGACGACGTCACGATGAATCTGCTTGCGGTCGAAGACCTGGAGAAAGACTTTGCGCCGCTGGATATTGTGCTTATCGAGAGCGGTGGTGATAATCTGACCGCTACTTTTTCACCATCCCTGGTGGATGCGCAGATTTTCGTGATTGATGTGGCCGGTGGTGGTGACGTGGCGCGCAAGGGCGGGCCGGGCATCGGCCGCGCCGATCTGCTTATCGTCAATAAGGTAGACCTTGGCGAGCATGTGGATGTGGACGTCGAACAAATGCTGAAGGACGCCCGCGCGGCACGCGCTGGTGCGCCTGTTCTTGCCCATTCCAAAAAGTATCCTGATACTGAAAAGGCGCTCTGCGACTGGGTTCGTCATCTGCATGAAGCGCACGTCAACGGCACGCATGTACCCACAGATCCGGGTCCGATGGCGCCTCATTTTCATGCAACAGAAGACGGCGGTTATATCCATCGTCATGGTGATGAGGCACATCCTCATGTGCATCGTTAAACAGGGTGCGGCCGAAAATCATTTATTGCTACTTGGCTGGTCGCGCCAGCGTGCTGGAAAACGTAGCCATTCTTACACTAGTCTAGGAGTTTGATATGCGTACTTTGTTGAAACCCATGAACCTTGCGATGACGGTCGGCACGCTGCTGGGCCTGACTGCCACTGCCGTTTTTGCGCATCCCGGTCACATTGATCAGGCGCAACACAGCATGTTTGCTGCCGGGCTCCTGCACCCCCTGACGGGCCTGGACCATTTGCTGGCAATGCTGGCTGTCGGTCTCTGGAGTGCATTGACGCATCAGAGCCTGCGGCGGGCCATGCTCGCACCCGTCGTGTTTTTAATTATGTTGTTCGCAGGCGCAATGCTTGGCATCATGGGTGTGCAGCTGCCACTGGTTGAACCCATGATCATGGCATCGCTATTGATACTGGGTTTGCTGGTGGCAACCAGAAAGTCTGTCAATGAAATGATCGGCTTTGTCATTGTCGGCGCATTTGCCCTGTTTCACGGACTGGCGCATGGTATGGAGATGCCGGCAAGCAATGCTGCCATTCCCTATGTTGCAGGTTTCATGCTGGCGACTTTCGGCTTGCATGTGGCAGGACTATTAGGCGGAATGCAGCTCAAACAACATAGCGCATGGTTCTCACGTGTGGTGGGTGCTGCCATTTCTGCCTATGGTGTGCTGCTGCTGGCCGGAGCATAAGGGGGCAGGTGGCCGGCCGGATGGTCCTTGCATTGTCATATCCGGCTGGCCGCAAGTGTATGAAAGCGGCGATGTGTGCGCTTGAATTTGCGCCTGAATACGCCGCACCGGTCTCCATGACCCGCGTGACGCTTGTGCCTCATTACGGCCGTTTCGGATACGCCAGCGGTCGACGGCCGATTCCTTGCCAACATGAACGAAGAGAACGGAATCGGGCCTGTAGGCGACAGGGACCACAAAAAGCACTAGCAGTCTGAGTGCGCTCGCAGAGAAGAACAAACAGGCACAAAAAAGCCAGCATGCGGTATTCGATGCTGGCTTTTGTCTGGCCTGATGTTTCTTGCGGATGCTGTGACGACAGCATCCTTTTTTGATGATTAGTAGAATGCCTGCAGACCGGTTTGCGCACGACCCAGAATCAGGGCGTGTACATCATGCGTGCCTTCGTAGGTATTGACCACTTCCAGATTCACCAGATGACGGGCCACGCCAAATTCGTCTGAAATACCATTGCCGCCCAGCATGTCGCGCGCCATACGGGCGATATCCAGTGATTTGCCGCAGGAGTTGCGTTTCATGATGGATGTGATTTCAACGGCAGCCGTGCCTTCATCCTTCATGCGGCCCAGGCGCAGGCAGCCCTGCAGGCCAAGCGTGATTTCTGTCTGCATGTCGGCCAGTTTTTTCTGGATCAGCTGATTCTGTGCCAGCGGGCGACCAAACTGTTTGCGATCCATTGTGTACTGGCGGGCGGTGTGCCAGCAGGCTTCGGCGGCGCCCAATGCGCCCCAGGCGATACCGTAGCGGGCAGAGTTCAGGCAGGTAAAGGGACCGCGCAGGCCGCTCACGCCCGGCAGCATCTGCTCGTCAGACACTTGTACATCGTCCATCACAATTTCACCTGTGATAGAGGCGCGCAGACCGACTTTGCCATGGATAGCGGGTGCGGACAGGCCTTTCATGCCTTTTTCCAGAATGAAGCCGCGGATTTTCCCGTCAAAATCGCCGCCGACACAACGTGCCCACACGACAAAGACGTCTGCTATCGGTGAGTTGGTGATCCACATTTTGTTGCCGCTCAGGCTGTAGCCGCTGTCGATTTTTTTTGCACGGGTTTCCATGCCATCCGGGTCTGAGCCGTGATTGGGTTCAGTCAGGCCGAAGCACCCAATCCACTGACCGGAGGCCAGTTTGGGCAGGTACTTGGATTTTTGTTCTTCGCTGCCGAATTCGTTGATTGGTACCATCACCAGGGAAGACTGGACACTCATCATGGAACGGTAGCCTGAGTCGATCCGCTCCACTTCGCGTGCGATCAGCCCGTAAGCCACATAGTTCAGACCACCACCGCCATATTGTTCGGGAATAGTGGGACCCAGCAGGCCCAGCTCACCCATCTCGCTGAAAATGCTTGGATCGGTTTTTTCGTGACGAAAGGCTTCCAGTACGCGAGGCGCCAATTTGTCCTGGCAGTATGCCGCTGCAGCATCGCGGATCATGCGCTCTTCGTCGGTCAACTGCGCATTAAGTAGCAGGGGATCATCCCAATGGAAGGCGGGGTTAGAGGACATATTTGGCTCCTGTAGATGTATTTATGGATAACGAATTCGGATTTAACGGGCTGATGGGATCAGCGGGTTACGGTTGAGTGCATTGTATGTGTTAAATTATCAACGATCAATTGATAAAAATGCACAATGTCGTGCGTTGTATTCAGATCGTTTCACGCAGGAGAAGGCTGTGCGTAAAGGTATTCCCAGCCTGGGCGCGCTGCAGGCGTTCGAGGCCTGCGCCCGTCTGGGCTCATTTTCGAGGGCGGCCGAAGAGTTGTCACTCACCCATAGCGCCGTATTTCGACAGGTCGAAGGGCTGGAGGCCCGATTGGGCGTAACGCTGTTCAATCGCGTCCGCAGGCGTATCTCACTGACGACTCAGGGCGCCGAATATGCAGCGCGGATTCGTCACCATCTGGAGCAATTGCAGAAGGACACCTTCGGTCTGATGAGCCGCTCCGGACTGGGACGAAGCCTGCATATTGCGACTCTGCCCACATTGGCAACCACCTGGCTGATTCCCCGTCTGGCCGACTTTCAGCGCCATTGGCCCGATATTCAGATCAGCCTGTCGGTGCGCACCCAACCGTTTCAGTTCACTGATGTTCCGGTGGATGGGGCCATTTATCACGCGGCCCATCCCTGGTCGAATACGCAGAGTGTGATGCTGTTTCGTGAACAGGAGCTGGTGCCGGTCTGCTCGTCGCAATTGCTGGCTCGCGCAAGGGTAAAAGGGGCGGGCGCACTGGCGCAGCTGACGCATTTGCATATGATGACGCGTCCTGATGCGTGGCCTGCCTGGTATGAACATAATGACTTGCCCTTTACTCCATTGGTGCTGGGCGGGCCACGTTACGAGCTGTTTACCATGCTGCTGGCTGCGGTGGATGCCGGCCTGGGCGTGGCGCTGGTGCCGGCATTTGTGGCCCACGAACACATCAAGAGCGGCCGTTATGTGATGCCGTTAACGGCGACCCTGCCGGTGGAAACCAGCTATTACTTCGGCTATCCCAAAGCAGAGGCCTATCCCGAGGCACTGACCCTGTTCGAATCCTGGCTGAAGGCGCAAACCACACGATAGAGCCCGCTTATTTTCCATACTGGACTTGCGGATAGTGCGCAGTGACATAAACGATCAAACACGGATGGCAGCGACCGATGAAAAAATCAGAATAACGGTGCTGCGCTGAAGGGCAGTGCAGGCGGTAAAAAGGCCCGACCGAGGCCGGGCCTACCTGATAAGGAGGATACGATGAGAAGAATCGTATTACAACAATCGTATTACAACTTATCCTGATGAGTATAGTGCTGATGCTGCTAATGTATAGCACGCCAGCTTACTAATCAGGGACCGGCGAGTATCCGGCTCGCCGGTTTCAGGTTTTAATTTACTCAAACGTATTTTTTTTGTCAATATCGTAGTTTCCGAGAGCTCTTGTTGAGGGATCAGGGGGCTTGTTCGTCGTTGCCCTAAGAGACGCGAATTGACGTGTCAATATTTTTAATTACACCATGCAATAACAACTGTTAGCAAGGCAGAACAAACTCGATCATTCTGCCTTCGGTTTGAAATAAGCCGACTGTTTCGGTAACTACGCAGTGATATAAGAGATCAAACACGGATGGCAGGTACAGCCGAAAAAATCAGAATAACGGTGCTGTGCTGAAGGGCAGTACAGACGGTAAAAAGGCCCGACCGAAGCCGGGCCTACCTGATAAGGAGGATACGATGAAACGAATCGTATTACAACTTATCCTGATTGGTATAGTGCTGATGCTGCTACTGTATAGCACACCAGCTTACTAATCAGGGACCGGCGAGTCGCACCTCGCCGGTTTCAGGTTTTAATTTACTTAGCTGCGCTTCTTTTGTCAATATCGTAGTTTCCGAAAGTACCTGTTAGGAGCGAAGGCCGCGATCGTCATTGGTCTTACGACTCTTAAATTGACTTATCTATATTTTCAATCAACACCATGCAATCGCAGTTGTTAGCAAAGCAGCGCAAGCGTAACCGTTCTGCATTCAGGGTGTTGCTTAAACCATGGCTCTTGGCAATCACGCTATGACATAAAAGATCAAACACGGATGGCAGCGACCGATGAAAAAATCAGAATAACGGTGCTGCGCTGAAGGGCAGTGCAGACGGTAAAAAGGCCCGACCGAAGCCGGGCCTACCTGATAAGGAGGATACGATGAATAGAATCGTATTACAACTTATCCTGATCGGTATAGTGCTGATGCTGCTTATGTATAGCAGACCAGCTTACTGATCAGGGACTGGCGAGTAACGGCTCGCCAGTTTCAGGTTTTAATTTACTCACCTGTACTTCTTTTGTCAATAGCGTATTCTCCGAAGGGTCGAGCTGCTTATTGATACGAGAAGGTGATTGTGGACACGGCGCGGACATCGCCTGGCTGCATGGCGCCGGTTCTGACATACCGCGCCTGAAACGAAATAGATGGGTTGCTGCTTGTCGCAAGTTGTGTTTTGCCCTGTGATATCTGCCATTGATTGGTATTGCCTTTGGCCGATGAGTCCGGGCCGAATCGGCACGGAGAACCGGGGTTGCAATTAGTGGTGCTGAAAGCACGCGACGTCTGCAGCAACTGTACGCCGACGCCTTTTGCCGAGCCTGTGTTTGTCAATGTATCGCCGGTGTTGGAGGTGTTGTTGGCATCGGTGAGTGTGGCAAACACGGTGATGCCTGGATCGCATTGCAGTGAAAACCGGGCGACCTGATCACCCATATATGTGCTGCCGATAGCGGGAAATGCTGAAAGCGATACATCCGGCAATCGGATATTCTGTACTGTCGTGCCGCTACGTCTGCACGTAGAGGAGCGGCCTTCGATAACAATGGAGAATTTAGCAGAGGTCGGCCCCTTGAACACTTTTCCCGGGTCATTGGCATTCAACAGTCGAAAACTGACGGCATTATGTACCGTGTATGCGCGCATACGATTGGTGAATGGTTGTTGATCAAGCTTGATAAAAGTAATCCTGATACTCAGACCGATACTGCAACACAGGCCCGGTCCCTGCAGGGGCGACTGGTAGGTAATTCTGCGACCCGGTTGAGTACCAGGCTCGGTGCTTTGGTGATTGATGGGCAGCCACGTGGATGATGATGGATCTTTGACATCGATGACATAACCGATAGTGCTCAGGCCCTCAAGCCGAAAGACCGAATGAGGCTGTCCGTATACAGTAGCAATACGGCCAGGGATACTGGGCGCATCGGACCAGGCTTCTGCCCGTATCATCCGTTTGCCACCCCACTGAAAAACGCTGTATTTGCTTAGATCTACCGGATTTGCGCCCCGTTGGAAAACGATGGGTTCATCAATGGCAAATCGATTTCCCGGTTCCGAGATAATGTAGTCTCCAAGCGGGCTTGCATAGAATTGGGCATGACTGGAGCCAGACCATAGGGCCAGCGTTATTGCGATTGCCGCGGCAGTGCTGCGTCGAAATAATGGCATCAGCCGTGGCGTGGATTGAGGTTGGGTGGCGTTCAATGACATTGGACTTTTACCTTGATTAATTGATCGCTGGCTCCCTTGCCGGAATCGGTCGTCTGTTCGAGCGCATAGGACGCCTTGCATTGAGCGCTTTCGGCAGATCCCCAGCGCAAAAACAGCGCCCCCGTCTGCTGTGGTCCGCGCGCAAACACATAGCCCTGCTGAGCGACAAAGCCAACGGTGTTGCCCTGTTCATCAAGTACATCGGTGCCAAGCGGTGGAAATGTACCGTCGGCGAGCGTGATTTGAAACAGTACCCCTCGGCCTGTTTTCGTTTTCAGTTCGACCAGCATGGTGCCGTTTGCTCGCGGTATTACCTGATAGCTGGTTGCTTCGAAATCCACATTCCGGCCAGCGTTCAACGGGTCAACGCCCACGGTATTTATTTGATACGGGTTCAGATAGGGCACTACCGCAATCCCGTTGGCATCAAGTCGGGTGTTCGTGCCGGCCGCCACCCGGGCGCCTTCAGCACCGGGTGCCGAAATGATGGCGAATGTGTTGCCGACCTGCTCTGAGAAGGAAATACCCTTGGGATGCACAATGGCTGCACCCGAGGCCGAGACGCCAAACTGCCGGTAACCTTTGCCGACGCCCGCGCTTGCACTGAGCAGGCCGTAGGAAGAGCGATAGGTGCCATTGATACTGCCACTGGTGCTGCCTGAGCCATGGCTGGCAGTGGCTGCGTAGGCGTATGCGTTGTTGTTGCCGAACGAGCCGGCCAGCATTGACGAAACATAAGACCCGTTATCTGTCTGATTTCCTGCTTGAGTTGTGAGGGTATGGTTGCCGGTCTTGCCAATGGGGATGGAAAAACTGAGAAAGACATGATTGCTGCTTTTAGCGGTGTAGTAATCACGTGTACGGCTGACAGACAGGGTGTAGGAAATGTTTCTGTAGCTATTGCTGTAGCCTGCCTGTACGGTCGTGTCCCGGCCACTTCGATTCCAGTAGTCGTTGGTGTACGCGGTGAGATAGGCACTGCCCCAACGGTCTGCAAAAGGTTGGTTCCAGGTCAATTGCAACTGGTTTTTCTGTCGGTCCGGCAAATACCGGAAACGACGCGTCGACCCGTCCTGATTATCCTGCAGGGCGGCACTCACAATCGAATGATATCCATTTGAGGAGTAATGTGCTGCTGTCAGTGCAATGTTGCTTTTGGTCGCAGGAACAAAGTGGCTATAGGTGGCACGCCAGGTGACGCCCGCCTGGCGTTCGCCTGAGCGCAGGGATGTACGGGAAGAAATCATATCGAACCCAAACGCGCCCAGCGATGTGTTAAATGCGCCGCCGAACAACAGGGAGCGAAAGCGCTCGCTTACAGAGACACCTGCGTTGACGGTTAACCAATTGTTCACGCCATATTGCAAAGAACTTTGAATTACCCTGTTGTTCAGCGTGTCCTGGCCGAGTTTGAGTCGGCCGGCTGCGAAGTGGTATTTCAGGCCGCCTGGTCTCAGTAGCCGTGACATGGTGTTGAACGGAACGATGAAGGTTCGGGCCGATCCGTTCGCTTCAGTAATCGTGACGTGCAGATCGCCACCATAACTGGATGGGTAAAGGTCGTTGATCTCAAAGGGGCCAGGCGGCACGGACGTTTCGGATATGATATTGGCGTTTTGCCTGATAGTGACCAATGCATTGCTTTGTGCAATGCCGCGCACCGCGGGGGCGTATCCTCTTACAGAGTCGGGTAGCATCCGGTCGTCGGAAAACAGTTGCACGCCGCGCAGCGACAAGGTGTCAAAAAGGACGTTATTGGTGATGAAGTCACCCAGCATGATCTGGCTTTTCAATAGCGGGATATCACGTTGCAGATAATTCGCATAGGTGCGATAGCGGCTGCCTTCGTTCTCGTCATTCCCAACCATGTTGCCCCAGCTTAGGGATCCCTGATGGCGATAATGCCAGTTGCCCAGATTGATGCCGCCGTTCAAATGAAGAAACCGGGCATTGTAAGTTCTGTTCCCACCTCTCATTGTGGTTTGATAAAAATTATAGTCGTAGTTCAGAAAAGCGGTCGGGACCCCGGTTTGCCAGTTGTCCGGACTGATATAGCCACGCGGTCGCTGTCTGACGTAAATCTGGGCAATATCGACATTCAATCGAAGGTCGTCAAGCCGATAGCTGAACGTGGCCTGCGGGATCGCTTCGGCTGCCGCCATGCACGGTGTCTCACGATGGTTGATATTGCGGTAAGACAGCCGGGCTGGATCAAGATCGAGAATGCGTAGCAGCACGTCGCTCAGGCACAGCGTGGTTGCGCCATTGGCATTGAGTTCGCGAAAATGCAGGCGCGTTTTACCCTTCCATACATTGTTGACATAAATATCCGATTCGTACTCTCCGGGAGGTATGCGATTGTGCTGCGCAAAGCGCGAAACATCCAGTCCGTGTCGGGCGGCGCCGCGTAGAAATGCCTCGTCAAATTCGACTCGTTGTTGACCGGCGGCCGGCTGAGTACTCAATGCATACAGCAGACTGAAAAACAATACGTATGTAGATGACGTTGGAAAATAACGGCACATGATGCTGCAAATGATCTATCGGGTTGTTCCGGAAATGGTGGCGCGACTGGTGCCGCCATAATCATTGATGTATGTCACATCCAATGTTTGACCGGCAGGGAGATTGAGCGGCGAGCGTAAACGCACGGAGGAATAGGGCGAAACCATGGCCGAGATGGGTGTTGGCGGATGTGTTTTATCAGCGTCTGGGCTGATGCCATTCAATGAAAAATAATACGGACCAGGGTTGAGAATAGTCAGTTGCCTGCCTGAACCCGCTATCCATTGCATTTTGCTTGCGGCTTCGCTCATTGTCAGTGTCAGGTTTTCCGGCCTGACGAATATTTTGATGCGTGTGCGCACTGCCATTTGCAGGTAGTTGCCGATGTTTGCTGAGGGCTTGGGCGGAATGTCCAGCACGTTGAGCCAAAAGATGGATTCCCGATCTTTAGGTAACCCTGAGTCGGTCAGAGTGAGGCGCAAGGTCTGCCCGGCTTGTGGTTCCATACGAAATACCGGTGGCGTGACGATAAAGGGCGCTTTGCTTTCGTTGGGCGCGGCATTGCCATCGCCACTGTCTGCCCACGCCTGTACCAATGACGGTTGTGAACCCTCATTGGTCAGCCGGACCGTCACGCTTGCCGATGATAGAGGATAAATGACCCGCGTGCCTGTAATAACGACGGATGCATCGCTTTGCATCATCCAGAACAGTTGGATCAGGAGAAAAATGGCACGAATTCTTCTTGGCGTCATTTTGGCTTATCCTCTATCATTTTTGAGCGCGATCGTTGACAACAATCAGTTGTAGACGACGGTGTAGTTCACGGTGGAGGTGACTTCACCTGGCGTCGCAGCTGCGGTGGCAAAGTATCGCGCATAGTAATCCAGGCTGATTTCTGTGCTGTTTACCGGTGCTGAGGTTGAAGACTGAGCGCTGGCGCTATTCTGGGAAAGATCAATCGGCTGATGATTGTTGTTGAGCAGCTGGACTTCCACGTTGCCGGCTGCATTGCTCGTGCTGGTGTTTTTGAGTCTGCTGCCAATAATGGTTGTGCCTGGCTCGAAGTATGCCAGTACATTGCCATTTCCAGGGCTGCAATTTTCCAGTTTGATTGTAAAACGCGTGGCGCCAGCCGTCTTATTGGCGACGTTCAGAGAAGCGGCGCCTACGTCGGGTAAGCGTACGCTCAATTGCTCTGTACCGGTTTTTACCTGGCATGTCTGATCCGTCACTTTGCCGGTTATATTGATGGTACCGTCAAATGCGAAAGCGGATGCGCATCCGGCGGCTGCTATGACGGCGAGAAACAATTTCTGAAATTTCATAACAACTCCAATATAAAGTGTGTTGATCTAAATTCGTTTCGCTTGGAAACATAGAAAAGTTAAACGCTGTATGAAAGTATGTAAATATGACTAAATGTTAAGAAAAGAAAATGAATGAAATCCCAATCTACATCATGTTTAGTAAATGCGTATGTGTGCTAGGAATCATTTTTTTCACTTCATTTTCGAACAGATTTTTCCTATGATTGACAGCTGTTTGAATCGAACCTTGTCTATAGATGATTGTTTTATATAAGAAAAATATAAATGCGGACAGCGGAGCGTGAATTTTGATCGGGTGCGACGGGCGTCAGCTTGAGAGCGATGGGACGATATTGGCACACGGATATTTTTTGAAAAAATCACCAAAAATTTTTATCTATAAAAATTCAGTGGCTTTCGGTTTATGTTGCAGAGATCAAAAAAACAACATCAATAAATGTTGCTAAATGTAAATTTAATGATGAATAGACTGCTCCCGGACATACTCACGGTTAAAGCGGGGTGGGGGGCAGCTAGTGGGAAGCCGTATCGTCGGGCAGGTCGCGGTAACCGATCCGACCAGGGGTAGCATTCACAAAAACAGGAGAATAGCGTTACTGTGCGATGGATGGCGCGGACCTGCCCGCTACGTTCGTGGAAGGCAGGGCTTCGGTCCACTGGAAGCGAGCGATGCCTTTCGGCAATCACGCAATGACATAAGTGATCAAACACGGATGGCAGCGATCACCAAAAAAACCAGAATACCGGTGCTGTGCTAACGGAGAGCGCAGAGGGGTAGCGCAGACGGTAAAAAGGCCCGACTGAAGCCGGGCCTACCCGATGAGGAGGATACGATGAGACGAATCGTATTACAACTTATCCTGATCGGTATAGTGCTGACGCTGCTGATGTACAGCACGCCAGCTTACTGATCAGGGACCGGCGAGTAGCAGCTCGCCGGTTTCAGGTTTTAATTTACTCACCTGTACTTCTTTTGTCGATGTCGTATTTTCCGATGTGCGGACCTGTCGGTTAGTCGGAGCAGGGTGCCTGCTCAAGCCGATCTTAGCGGAAAATGACGGTGCGATGATTATTGAGCAGGATACGATGCTCAACATGATATTTAACGGCGCGCGACAGGACCAGAGACTCAATGTCGCTGCCAACCCGGGTCAGCTCATTGGCCGACATGGCGTGGTCTACCTGCTCGATGTCCTGGGCAATAATCGGGCCTTCGTCCAGATCTGCGGTTACATAATGTGCGGTGGCGCCAATGATTTTTACGCCGCGGGCATGGGCCTGGTGGTAGGGCCTGGCGCCCTTGAAACTGGGCAGAAAGCTGTGGTGGATATTAATGGCCCGACCTTCCAGTGCGGAACAAAACTGATCCGACAGGATCTGCATATAACGCGCCAGTACGACGACATCGGCCTTGTGGTTTTCCACCAGTGCCAGTACCTGCTTTTCCTGCTCGGCTTTGGTGTCCGGGGTCACTGGCAGGTAATGAAACGGGATGCCGTAGCCGGTTGCCAGTCTTTCATAATCGCGATGATTGGAGACAACAGCGACAATTTCAATCGGCAGCGAGCCACTATTGGCGCGAAACAGCAGGTCATTCAAACAATGTCCCTGCTTGCTGACCATGATCAGCACACGCGCCTTGCGCTTTGCGTCATGCAGTTTCCAGGTCATATTGAATTTTTCACCCAGGGGAATGAATTTCAGGTGAATATCGTCGGGGCTGATCGCACTGTCCAGACTGAAATGCACGCGCAGGAAAAAACGCTGGGTTTCCTCGTCACCGTACTGCTGTGAATCAATAATATTGCCGTCCATTTCGAGAAGCAGACCGGAAATGGCATGCACAATGCCGGTACGGTCGGGACAGGAAACAGTCAGGATGTAATCGTTTTGCATATTTGTTTGCGTGCCGGTAGAAGGTTAGAGGTTAGTGGGCGGTCAGCGCCTGGGCGGTGACCGTGGCAATGGCCAGGGCGGCAGTCAGGCCGGGGGATTCAATGCCGAACAGATTGACCAGACCGGGTATGCCGTGATCACCGGGGCCGGCAATCACGAAATCGCCCGCCGCCGAAGAGGCTGGCACGATTTTGGGACGAATACCGGCGTAACCGGGCTCAAGCGCATGCTCGGGCAGGCCAGGCCACCAACTGCGAATAGCCTGGTCAAAGGCGGTCACTTGAGCGGGGTTTACCAGATAATTTTCGCTTTCAATCCACTCGGTGTCTGGCCCGAATTTTGCCTGGCCACCCATATCCAGGGTCAGGTGTACGCCCAGGCCCGCACTGTTGGGCATGGGATAGATCAGATGAGAAAACGGTGCACGACGGTTCAGCGTGAAATAGCTGCCTTTACAGTAATACTCACCCGGAATATGTATCGGATCAAGTCCCTTGATATTGCGTGCCAGCGTAGGTGCATGCAGACCAGACGCATTAATGAGCTTGCGGCAGCGTAATGTCATTGCTTCCACACCACCGAATTGACAGGTAAAGGCGCCGTCGGTATCAATACTTGCATTCAGCATAGGCGTGCGCAGAATGACCTGGGCACCGGCGTTTTCTGCATCGCCCTGCAGAGCCAGCATATAGGCATGGCTATCAACAATGCCGGTGGAGGGCGACAGCACGGCGGCCACACAATCCAGCTCAGGCTCCAGCTTGCGCGTCTGTTCGGCGCTCAGCCATTGCAGGTCATCGACCCCATTGGCCTTGCCCTGGGCTGCGATTTTTTCCAGATAAGGCACCTGACTGTCGCTTGTGGCTACCAGCAGTTTACCCAGACGTTTATAGGGGATATGGCGCGCATCACAATAGGTATAAAGTTGTTTTTTGCCTTCTACGCACAGTCGGGCTTTCAGGCTGCCCCGGGGGTAATACAAACCGGCGTGAATGACTTCGGAGTTGCGCGAGCTGGTTCCCATGCCGATGCCTTCCTCTGCTTCCAGCACCAGGACTTCCGTACCCGCACTGGCCAGTTCACGGGCGATGGCAAGGCCAACGACACCGGCACCGATGACGAGACATTCAATGTCAATACTCATTATGTTTCTGTTAAAGTAGGAGTCAGATCAAAACTGCCCGCATGATAGACCAGCGGCAGCGAATCGGTATGGTGGCATCGCTCTACTTCGCCGATCAGGATCATATGATCCCCTTCGTGGTAGTGATTGCGGTTGTAACATTCAAACCAGGCCGAGCAATAGCGGTTATCCAGTTTGGGCACTTTTTCCTGTGTAGTGCCTGGCGTCCAGATGACGTCTCGGAACCGCTCCTGCGGGCTCCCGGCAGAAAACTGGCGGGCCAGGGTGAGCTGCTCGGCATTTAATATGTGAATGTTGTAGCGCGTGATCTGTTCAAATGCTTCGCGGTTTGAAGACGATTTGATCAGGCTCCAGAGCACCAGCGGCGGATTCAGGGAGACTGAATTGAACGAACTGACGGTCAGGCCGATGGGCTGACCGGTTCGCGGATGCGTGGTGGTTACGATGGTGACACCGGTCGCAAAGCGGCCCAACGCCGCTTTGTAATCCCGTGTGTCAAAATCCGGAGCCTGTGCGCTCATGGTGTGGATACCTTATTTCCTGGCGTTGTGATCATGTCAGGGTGACAGCCGTGCCAGGGACCAGTTCATGTCGTCGCCGCGAGTATAACGAAGTCGATCATGCAGCCGCGACGGGCGGCCCTGCCAGAATTCAATCATTTCCGGAATGACGATATAGCCTCCCCAGTGCGGGGGTTTCGGGACGGTGTGGCCAAATTTCTCTTTGAAATCTTCTGCGCGTTCTTCCAGTTCTTCACGGGTGATGACCTGGCTTTGTTTGGATGCCCAGGCCCCGATTTGGGAGCCCAGCGGACGGCTGACAAAATAGTCGGTCGACTCTGCTTCGGACAGTTGCCTGGCGATACCGTTGATATGAACCTGACGTTCCAGCTCCAGCCAGACAAATAGCAGGCTGACGGCGGTATTGCCGGCAATATCTTGGCCTTTGTTTGACTCGTAGTTGGTGAAAAAGGTGAAACCTTCAGCTGTCAGGTCTTTGAGCAGGACGGTACGCGACGATGGCCGGTGTCGGGCGTCGACTGTAGACAGTACCATGGCGTTGGGTTCCTTGATGCCGCCGGCGGCGGCATCGTTAAACCAGCGTTCGAATTGTTTGATTGGGTCGGGGTCAACCTGGGATTCCAGAAGCACGTTCTGTTCGTAGTTCTGGCGTAAATCTGCGAGCGTCATA
Source organism: Advenella mimigardefordensis DPN7 (assembly GCF_000521505.1). GTDB lineage: Bacteria > Pseudomonadota > Gammaproteobacteria > Burkholderiales > Burkholderiaceae_B > Advenella > Advenella mimigardefordensis. Next base: position 3,076,833 of record NZ_CP003915.1, on the reverse strand, counting down.
ATTACTTCTTCAGGGAAAATACCTAAAGGAATAGTGTACTGCACTTGGGCAGACTTCCCCGGTAATTCCCGGTTGCCGTCAGCAGATTACCGGGCTCAGGTGGCTGGTTTTACCGGGTAGGTTTTTTTGAGCGTATCTGCCAGTTTGAACAGGGCGTGGTCCTGAATGTTTGCATCGGACAGAGCGTGTGCGGTTTCGATCACATATTCAGGGCAGGGGCCGTTCTGTCCTGTGGCGTTCAGGATGATCTGCAAGGTTTCTTCGAAGGTCAGGTCTTTGGCGTAGGCGTGATTTTCCCGATCCATGATAAAGGCCAGGGCGCGCACCTTGCCCTGGTTCGTATCGCAGTGGGTCCAGGTAGGAATGTAGGCGCCCGAGACCATTTCGCGTTTCCATAAGGCGCGAAACTCCTGTTCCAGCGCATCGGGCCGCAGCTTGAAGACTTTACCCTCGCATTTGCCCCCTTCGTCCAGACCGAAGACCAGACCCGGCCGCTCCGGCGTGCCGCGATTAACACTGGACCACAGGCACAGTGCACGATGGTAGCCATGAAGGGTAGCGATACGGCATTCGTCAAATTCGAATTCAGGTCGCCAGATAAGGGATCCGTAACCAAAAACCCATACGTTATCCGGGTCGGTACCGGCCAGGTTTTGCTGCATGGAGGATTCGACTTCTTCGTCGGTCCACAGACGGAACTGGCGGATATGGTCGAGCGCTTTTTGTAAGGGATTCCTGATTAGTTCTGCCACGGAAATGAACGTCTTTGAATGTGCATTAAAATACGACAGGGAGTCCGGGGTGCAGATGAAGCCAGACCAGCCGGACGCCGGCGGTTAAAGCTCTGTAACAAGTTTAGTTTAGTATAGGTCAGATTCGATTGGAATGGATACAACTATTAACGATAAGCATAGACGTTTCAGCGGTTTACAACGACTATATGGCGATGCAGCAACAGCGCGTCTGGAACAGGCCCATGTGATGGTGGCCGGCATCGGCGGCGTGGGTTCGTGGACCGCAGAGGCGCTGGCGCGTTCCGGCGTGGGGGAACTGACGCTGATCGATCTGGATCATATTGCCGAATCCAATGTGAACCGGCAAATTCACGCGCTCACGGCAACGCTGGGTCAGGCCAAAATCGAGGCGATGGCTGAACGCATTGCCGGCATCAATCCTGATTGCCGCGTGCATCTGGTGGATGATTTTCTCGGGCCCGATAATGTGGATACGCTACTGCAGGCGCGGCCTGTCAGCGTGCTGATTGACGCCACCGATCAGGTAGCGGCCAAGATTGCCATGGTACTGGCGAGCCGCCGAGAGCAGATTCCATTGATCATGTGTGGCGGCGCCGGCGGCAAGCTGGATGCGCTTACGCTTACTGCCGGTGATTTGTCCATCGCGCGTAACGACGCGTTGCTGGGCCGCATCCGGCAACAGTTGCGCAAACATCATGGTTTTCCCAAGGGCTCTGACCGTCATGGCAAGGCCCTGCGCAAGCCGCCTGCCATGCGGGTTTTTACACTCTGGTTTGATCAGCCTGCCATCCTGCCCCAGGCATGGGCGGCGCCAGAAGAGGGCGGCGGTTTGCAGGGGTTGTCCTGTGCGGGTTACGGATCTGCGGTAACGGTGACAGCAGCAATGGGCATGGCCGCGGCCGGCGAGGCGATTCGCAGAATCCTGATCTAATCTGAGTCAGGTATTGACGCATCACGCCGCTAGCTGCTGAATGTGTTCGCCCCTGGCTGTGGCTGATAAAAGACATTCTCCATTTAATTACCCGGGTAATATTCCAATATTATTTGTATCCGGGTAATATTTGTTTGTATGAACAAACTAATGAAGGAGAATCTGTAATGGAGACGATGCGCGAACCCACTTATACCGTATTTCACGGATACCACAAGCTTGCTGCCGGCACGTTATCGCAAATCGCGTCGGCTTATCAGGCTGCGCTGAAAGCAAAGTCGGCCAGCGCCGTATTGATATTCGATGATGAGACGGGCCGTTCGACCGACATTGATTTACGCCTGCTGGATAGCGCAACGCAAGCCGGTCTGTCGCTGGATGTGGAGAGCACGCAGGAAGAGGACGATCAGGCTGTCCGCCGGCGTGGTCGACCGAAGCTGGGCGTGGTTTCCAGGGAGGTGACGCTGCTGCCCAGACACTGGGAATGGCTGGCGGCCCAGCCAGGGGGGGCATCGGTGGTCTTGCGCAAATTGGTTGAGGCGGCTCGACTCGGCAACGGAGACCGTGATGCCCGACGCAAAGCGCAGGAACGGGCCTATCATTTCATGCTGGCGCTGGGCGGTGATCTGCCCGGATACGAAGAAGCCACCAGGGCGCTGTTTGCCGATGATATCGCCGCGTTAGAAAAACAGATCGCCGACTGGCCGGACGATGTACGTGTGCACGCATTACAACTGGCCACCCCTTTCTGAAGGCAGCGAGAAGATAGTAGTGGCAGCCGGCGTGAGCTGGCCGCATCGCCCGGACGGCGCGATGCATGGGCGCGATGCATGGCCATAGGCGGCGCCAGGGGGCACCGCAGGCGGTGATTGTCGGGCAAGGCGGCGCTACAGTTTCTGGCGCTTTTGGCGTTTTTGGCCTGCAGCGGGCCGCGCCGCAGGTTTGCTGTCGCGGCCCTTGCCGTTTTACGATGACAGGGCTGGCACCGATTCAGGCCCGCGGGTCAGAAATTCCTCCAACACAAGGCCGGTATGGGACTTGGCTTTTTTCGCAATAATGTCCTGCACCGATCCCATTGCCACTACCTGTCCACCGCCATTGCCGCCTTCCGGGCCCATGTCGACAATCCAGTCTGCCTCGGCCATGATGTCCAGATTATGCTCAATAACAACAACGGTATTGCCCGCTTCGACCAGCCGGTGCAGCACGATAATCAGCTTTTCGACGTCTGCCATGGACAATCCTACGGTGGGTTCGTCGAGCACATACAGGGTATGCGGCCTGCTTGAGGCTCTGCCGGTTTTGATAACGCCTTCGTCCAGTCTTGCCTTCACCAGCTCCGATACGAGCTTGATCCGCTGAGCTTCACCGCCGGAAAGGGTAGGGGAAGGTTGTCCCAGCGTGAGGTAGCCCAAACCGACATCCTGCAGCAGTTGTAATGAGCGCTTGACCTTGGGATGGGAGGCGAAATAGGGAATGGCATCATCGACTTCCATTTTCAGCACTTCGCCCACATTTTTTTCACGCAGGCGGATGGCCAGCGTATCGGGATTGAAACGGTTGCCGTTGCATGCCTCGCATGGCACTTTAATGTCGGGCAAAAAGCTCATTTCAATGGTGCGCATACCCTGGCCCTCGCAAATGGGGCAGCGCCCGTCGCCGGTATTGAATGAGAATCGGGAACTGCTCCAGCCGCGAATTTTTGCATCGCGCGTTTCTGCAAACTGACGCCGTACATCATCCCAGAAGCCGATATAGGTTGCCGGGCAGGACCGTGGCGTTTTGCCGATGGGTGTCTGATCGACTTCCAGGACGCGATCCACACTTTCCCAGCCGGTGATGTCTTCGCAGCCACGCCATGGGGCCGGTGTTTTGGTGCCGATTACACCCTTGAGGTTATCCAGCAGAACATCGCGCGCCAGTGATGACTTGCCGGAACCCGATACGCCGGTAATGACGCTGAGGCGTCCTTTGGGAATACGGACATTCACGTGTTGCAGGTTATGCAAATGGGCACGATGAATCTCGATGTAATCGGTATCGGCGTTGGTGGGCTGGCCGGGCCTTAATGGGTGGGCCATGGGGTGAGCAAGGTAACGACCGGTGAGCGAATGCGGATTGCTGATGATATCGTTGTAAGTACCCTGGGCGACCACGGTACCGCCACGCACACCTGCCCCGGGCCCGATGTCGATAATATGTTCGGCGCGGCGAATGGTATCGTCGTCGTGCTCTACGACCACCAGGGTATTGCCATTGCCTTCCAGTCGTGACAGTGCGCTGAGCAGTATCCGGTTGTCTCGCGGATGCAGGCCGATGGTGGGTTCGTCCAGAATGTAGCACACGCCCTGCAGGTTCGAGCCCAGCTGGGCAGCCAGACGGATGCGTTGTGCTTCGCCGCCGGAGAGTGTTGGGGCTGACCGATCCAGGCCCAGATAGCCCAGCCCGACCTCTTCCATAAAGGCCAGCCGGCTTTTTATTTCATTCAGGATATCGCGCGCAATCTCCGCATCGCGACCTTTCAGAATCAGGCCGGCAAAGAAGGTATGCGCTTCGCTGACCGGCAACGCGGCCAGATCGGCAATGCTGCGGTCCTTCCAGCGTACCGCCAGCGCGTTGCGATTCAGGCGCTGGCCATGGCAGGACGGGCAGGCCTGGAGTTCGTGTTCTTCGTCATCCGACAGGTTTTTCCAGGCATCTTCCTCACCACTTTGTTCTTCGTTGAAGCCGGTGAGTTTGACGCCGGTGCCGAAGCAGGTGTTGCACCAGCCATGCTTGGAGTTATAAGAGAACAAACGGGGATCGGGTTCGGGGAAACTCGTGCCGCAGGACGGGCAGGCACGCTTGGTGGAAAAGTGTTGCTGCTCCAGCTCACTGGCCTGCAATGGATTTGTCGGGTCCAGATCGAGAATGATGCTCATGGTGCCGTGGCCGGTTTCCAGCGCACTGTGCAGGGCCTGCTTCAGGCTGGATTCTGCGGCCGGGGTAATAATAAGATCGGCCACCGGCAATTCGATCGTATGTTCCTTGTAGCGATCGAGTCTGGGCCAGGGCTTGACGGGAATGAAGTCACCGTCAACCCGCAGGTGGGTATAGCCTTTGCCTTCGGCCCATTTGGCCAGGTCAGTATAGTAACCTTTGCGAGCCGTGACCAGTGGTGCCAGAACACCGATGTGCCTGCCCTTGCAGGTACTCATGATGCGGGCAAAAATCTGTTCCTGTGATTGTGGCTCCACCGGAACCTGACAGTCGGGACAATATTGTGTTCCCAGTTTGACATACAGCAGCCGCAGAAAATGGTGCGCTTCGGTCATGGTGCCGACCGTGGATTTGCGGCCGCCACGACTGGTACGCTGCTCGATGGCGACCGTGGGCGGAATGCCGTAAATCGCGTCCACATCCGGCTTGCCGGCAGGTTGCACCACGGCACGTGCATAGGCGTTGAGTGATTCCAGATAGCGGCGCTGGCCTTCGTTGAACAGGATGTCAAAGGCCAGCGTTGATTTGCCGGAGCCTGACACACCGGTGATAACGGTAAACGTATTATGCGGAATATGTACGTTGACGCCTTTCAGATTGTGTTCCCTGGCGTTCATGATATCGATTTGCGACGGCGTCTCGTGTCTTGCCGCTGTTAGTGCCGTGCTGCCCGCGTAATCGGCCAGCGGCTCCTGCAGAGACAGCGGTGCGCTGGCGATAATATCCGATTCGTATTCGCGCAACGCAGTACCGGTGTGCGATTGGGGGATGGTCATGACGGTCGCGGGCGTACCTTCGGCGACGATGCGGCCCCCGTCAACGCCACCTTCGGGGCCCAGATCAATCAGCCAGTCGGAGGCACGGATCACGTCCAGATTGTGTTCGATGACCAGCAGGGAGTGGCCCGCCCCCAGCAGTTTGCGAAAGGCACCCATGAGTCGGGCAACATCGTCGAAATGCAGGCCGGTAGTGGGCTCGTCAAACAGGAACAGGCTGCCTTTTTTGGCGACCTTTGCCGACGAGATACCGCTACGCGCCGCTTCGGCCAGATGCCCGGCGAGCTTCAGGCGCTGGGCCTCGCCACCGGACAGGGTAGGGACGGGCTGGCCAAGTTTGAGGTACTCCAGCCCGACGTCGATGAGTGGGGACAGGCTGGTTTGTACGTCGCGCAGTCCTTTGAAAAAAGTGAGCGCTTCGCTGACAGTCATATCCAGCACCTGATCGATAGAGGCGCTGTTACCTAAGTGTTCTACATGGATTTCCAGAATTTCCGGGCGGAAGCGCTTGCCGTCGCAGTCGGGGCAGCGAATGTACACATCGGACAGAAACTGCATTTCCACATGCTCAAAGCCGGTGCCGCCGCAGGTGGGGCAACGGCCATCGCCGCTGTTAAAGCTGAAGGTGCCGGGTGTATAGCCGCGTTCACGGGCTGCCGGCGCCTGCGCGAACAGCTTGCGAATGGCATCGAAGGCGCCGACGTAGCTGGCGGGATTCGATCTGGCGGTTTTGCCTATCGGGCTTTGATCAACCATGACTACACTGGCGATTTGTTCCGCGCCTAGCAGACGGGTGAACGGGCCGGGTGCCTCTGTGGGGCGACCAAAATGTTTGAGCAGCGCCGGGTAGAGGACATCCTGAACCAGCGTGGATTTGCCGGAGCCGGAAACGCCGGTCAGGCAGACCAGACGACCCAGCGGAAAGGCAACATCGACGTTCTGCAGATTATTGGCGCTGACGCCTTCAATGATGAGTTTGGGTGTATTGGGTTGGACCGGCATTGGACGGGGCGCTTCGACCCGTAATTGTCCGCTCAGGTAGCGGCCGGTGAGCGAGCTGCCTTCGCGCAGGCGCTGCGGCGAGCCGTCAAAGACGATCTGCCCGCCGCGCTCGCCCGGGCCCGGGCCAATATCCAGAATCCGGTCGGCCGCGACCATGACCTGTGGGTCATGCTCGACCACCACCAGGGTGTTGCCGGCATCGCGCAGGCGATGCAGCACCTGGACAATCCGGTGCATGTCACGCGGATGCAGGCCAATGGATGGCTCATCCAGGACAAACAGCGTGTTGACCAGTGAAGTACCCAGCGCAGTCGTGAGGTTGATACGCTGGACTTCGCCGCCGGACAGCGTACGGCTTTGGCGGTCCAGGCTGAGGTAACCCAGGCCTACGTTGCAGAGAAAGTCCAGCCGGCTGCGGATTTCCTGAAGCACCAGATCCATGGCGCTGTCCATGAAGACGGAAAGAGTGAGGGTGGCAAAAAATTCCCGTACCTGGGTGATTGGCAGGCGCATCAGGTCATGAATGCCAAGACCGTCCAGCGCGTTCAGCGCCGGCTCTGACCATTTGGCATGTACGGGCATAAAGCGGGTATAGGTTCCCGTGATGTCATCGCTTACGGCGGCATCCCCCAGTCGCCATAGCGTGGCGTCTGGTTTGAGGCGTGAGCCGTGGCAGGCGGGGCAGGGCGTATAGCTGCGGTATTTGGACAGCAGCACACGCACATGCATCTTGTAAGACTTGGTCTCAAGCCAGTCAAAAAAACGCTGTACCCCGTACCACTGATGCTTCCAGGCGGACGCGCCGCCTTTCCACTCGGGATCGCCGTAAAGCACCCAGTGCTGCTCTGCATTGTTCAGTTGTTTCCACGGCGTATCGGTGCGGATGCCGGCCTTTTTCGCGTATTGCATCATTTCTGTCTGGCATTCGCTATAGCTTGGTGTCTGCCAGGGTTTGACCGCGCCGTCCTGCAGGGATTTGGTTTCGTCGGGAATGACCAGGCCAAAATCGATGCCCATGGCGCGCCCGAAACCACGGCAGGTATCGCAGGCACCCAGGGGGGAGTTGAAGGAAAAGGTACTGGGCAGGGGCGAGGAGTAGGTAATATCGCAATTGGCGCAGTGCAACTGTTCGCTGAACTTCCATGATTGCAGCGGCTGGCTGTCATTGTCTACCGCGTAGACGGTGCACATGCCGGTTCCGTAGCGCAGGCAGGCCTCCAGGCCTTCGATCACGCGCGATTTTTCGGTGGTGGAAAAGCGGAAGCGATCCTGGACCACATGCAGCACCCGGCTGATTTCCACTTTCTGTGCTTTGCTGCGCCCTTTGGGGGTGACCGTGGCACTGCGTTCCTCCTCGGCGTGCACCCGGGTATAGCCCTGCTGTTCAAGATATTGGCGGACTTCGTCTTCGCTGTAATTGCCGGGAACGACCACGGGGAAAGTGAGGATAAGACGCGGATCGTTCAGTGCCGGGGTAGCGGTGGCAAGAAATTCATAGATGGAATCCGGATTGTCTTTGCGCACTTCGGTGCCGCACTGGCGGCAGTAAAGCCTGGCGGCGCGGGCAAACAGCAATTTGATATGATCATTCAGTTCGGTCATGGTGCCGACCGAGCTGCGAGAATTGCGTACCGGATTGGTCTGGTCGATGGCAATGGCAGGCAGAATGCCTTCTATACGATCAGCCTGGGGTTTGTCCATGCGATCCAGAAATTGCCGGGCATAGGGCGAGAAGGTTTCCACATATTTGCGCTGACCCTCGGCGTAAAGCGTATCGAAGGCGAGCGAGCTTTTGCCCGAGCCTGAAACGCCGGTCACAACCACGAATTCTCCGGTATTGAAGGTGACATCGAGATTTTTGAGATTGTTTTGCCTGGCGCCGAATATCCGGATCTGCGAACTCATGAAGTGCTCCGAAAGCCCCTGTTTCCGACAGGGGCGATGAGGAAGAAGAGGATGCTTACTGTATAAATAAACAGGTATGATATTGTCGCATAATAATTGATTGTTGACACGATGCAGCACCAAAATTCTGCAGGCGGGTCGGTCCGCCGGACGGAGCCGGACCGGTGAAGGAGGTCGATTGTATTGTTCGGATATTGGGATTACACTTTCGCACGCTGGTCGCATGGCCACTCATGATCGACGTATTCACCATTCGACGTATTCACCATTATCGACGTATTCACAAATCGTGACTTTATGACAACTGAACCGCTACTGTCTGCAACGGGGCCCCTGGGGCTGACGATGGGCGATGCCGCAGGTATTGGACCCGAACTGGTCGCCAGGCTGTTCAGCCAGGGGCTGCCCGCCAGCACGGTGGTATACGGGGACGCCGGGGCTGTATCGCGGGCCGTTGCCCAGCTTGGGCTGAGCCTGCCAGTTACTGCCCATGACTCGGTGGCCCAATGGAAGGCGGCACACCAGAACATGGCAATTTCGTCTGAAATACCGGTTATTCGCTGTGCCGACCCTTTGCCGCAGGATCTGCCGCTGGGTCAGGTGAGTGCGCAGGCTGGCCTGGCCTCCTATCACTTTCTCCTGGCTGCGATTGCCGATGCCATGGCGGGTGAGATTTCGGCCATTGTCACCGCGCCCATCAATAAGCGCTCGCTTAAGGCTGGCGGTGTTGATTTTCCCGGGCATACGGAAATTCTGGCCCAGGAGGCAGGGGTGCCAAGGGTCGCGATGATGCTGCTTAACGAGCAGTTGCGGGTGATTCTGGTGACGATTCATGTCGCGCTGAGCGAGGTACCCGCGCTGATCACATTTGAAAACGAGCTGGACACCATCCGGCTGGCAGATCGGGCCTGTCGCATGGTGGGTCTGGCGTCGCCGCGTATTGCGGTGGCAGGGCTTAACCCGCATGCGGGTGAGGGAGGGCGGTTTGGCCATGAAGACGAAACCATCATCCGGCCGGCGATTGACGCTGCCCGGGCGGAAGGGCTTGATGTAGATGGCCCCTTTCCTGGCGATACGATTTTCATGAGGGCCCGCCGTGGTGAGTTTGATATTGTCGTGGCGCAATACCATGATCAGGGCCTGATCCCGGTGAAGTATCTTGGCGTGGACAACGGCGTGAATGTGACCGTGGGCCTGCCGTTTATCCGCACCAGTGTAGACCATGGGACCGCTTATGATATTGCCGGCAAAGGAGTGGCGGATCCAGCGTCGCTACGTGTCGCCTGTGAGCTGGCTTTGCGGATGCATAACCCGGGTGTCTGATTTTCGCTATCGGAATAGGGGGGTGAGGCGAAATTCGTGGATAAATAGCTGATTTAATGCTAGAATCTCCGATTACGTAAAATTTTCTCGGAGAATCTCATGGCAGAAGTCAAACGCACTCGCCGCAACACGCTGGAGCGTCGTTGCCTGGGTAAAGCATTCAAACGTCTTTTTGTACGTGCGCCCAAAGGCGTATTCAAAATGCTGGAAAAAGTAAAACGCGTGTAATCTGCGCGCCGGGCAAAGGGCGTCTATTGCTGTCGAGCTATACTGTATAACGACCCGTTGCTCTTTACTATCCGATGGCGATTCTTCGCCTGGCGGAAGAAATCGAAAAAGCCACTTGCGCAAGTGGCTTTTTTCTCGCCTGAACTGAACTGGTATGGAAAAGTTGGGCACAATGGCGTTCCAACAATGGCAATATCAGTGTCAGTCAAACAGGCCGCCTGCAAAAGGCTTTTGTATTTTCATACCCTAAAAACCATGGCGCGAGAGCTGTTGGTTTCGCCTGGTGTGCTGCGTGCTTTCCGGCTAATTTTCCGGCGCGAGGGTTTACTTTTTGCTACATGTTGTACATCGTTTTTATGAAATTCTCTGCTATCGTAGGCCAACAAAAATAAAATAATGATCGGATTGAATACGTAAAGCCATGACGCAAAATCTTTATTTTTTTACGGTGTTGACGCCGACCTATAATCGCGCTCATACCCTTGAGCGCGTCTACCAATCGTTATGCGAGCAGCAATTTAAGGATTTCGAGTGGCTGGTGGTCGATGACGGTTCGACCGACAACACACGCAATAAAATAGAAACCTGGCAGGTTGATTCACCGTTCCCTATCAGGTACGTCTGGCAAACCAATCAACATAAAAAAACGGCTTTCAATACCGGTGTGAGGGAGGCCTGGGGACGACTGATCGTGGCCCTCGATAGCGATGACACGCTGCTGCCCGATTCGCTGCAATCAATGGCTGGGGTATGGCGTGGCATTCCCGATGATCTGAAAAGTGGCTATATCGCCGTAACCGGGCTGTGCGCGCGTCCTGATGGTGCGATTGTGGGGGATCGCTATCCCGAGGACGTCATGGACATGACGTCACTGGATATGTATTTCAAAAGTCATGTGACAGGAGAAAAATTCGGTTGCCTGCAAACAGAGGTGCTTAAGCATTATCCGTTTCCGGAAGATATCGATGGTTTCGTTCCCGAGAGCATGGTGTGGCGTGCGATTGCCCGGGATGGGTATCTGACGCGCTTTGTCAACAAAGTATTTCGTACCTACTACGAGAGTGAAGATTCCCTGAGCAAGGAGGGCGCGGTCTCGGCTGAGAAGAATGCGCTGGGCATTTTGCTGCTGGCCCGTGATACGGTTGTTAATTGCCTGCCCTGGTTCCGCTACCAGCCGGTCACATTTTTGCTGGCAGCGGCACGATATACGCGCTTCCGGCTGCACTTGCAGCGCGCCGGCAAGCCGCTGCCGCCTGCCGTGGAGTTGCAGGGCAATATGTCAAGAATACTGGTCTCGCTGATGTATCCGGCCGGATGGGTGCAATATATGCAGGATCGCCGCAAGCGTTCCTGACTGGCAGCCCTGTTGTCCCGGGCTGGATGGCCCGGTGCAGGACGGCCATCTGTCTTTCAGGGTTGTCATGCAGCAACCCACCTCTGCAGCGTTCATTGTGTAAGCTGTATTCGTGACATACGGCGACAGTGCCGATACGCCACGTATGGCCAATCTGCTTAATGCAATGTGGGTGATGCTGGTCCCTGGGATGTCGGGGGCGGGTCGTCCTCTTCATCGTCGTCGTTTTCTTCGGCTTCAAGCAACTCACCGGCTTCCGGCTCCCGCATGCCGAAAGGCAGCAATTCTTCGATATCGTCTCCCCATTCCACTTCTTCGCCTTCAAAGTCAATGCGCACGAAGCGTGCATTTTCTATGTCGGTAATCTGGATGCCCCAAAGAAATTCGCAGGCATACACTTCGTCTTCGGGGTTTTCGAGATCACTGGATTCGCTGATCAGCCGGGCGCCGGGGCCGCCCATTTCAAGGGTGACGATATCGTCGGGGTTTTCATCTGCAATATCCAGCGGCACACCGAAAGCAATCCACTCAAGGCCGTCTTCGGTGGTATCGATTTCGGCGATGACCGGTTTGCCCAGATAGGCGGTAAGCGCCTCTGCCGTTTTTTTCAACAGCGCAATTTCGTGGTCGGTGAAGGTGGGTTCAGGTACAAAACTCATGGCAGTAGTCCGATTGCTGGTCTTATTGTTATTGTAGCCGTCCTCGCACGGCACGCATCATGTTTATTTCATACAATGGTTATTTGAATTTTTTGCAAGCAAAATTAACTATGGCCCAGTACGTTTATACGATGAATCGTGTCGGCAAAATCGTGCCTCCGAAACGGCAGATTCTGCGCGATATTTCGCTGTCATTTTTTCCGGGAGCCAAAATTGGCGTTCTTGGTTTGAACGGATCCGGTAAATCCACACTGCTGAAAATTATGGCGGGGATTGACAAGGATATTGAAGGTGAAGCCACGCCAATGCCCGGCTTAAAAATCGGGTATCTGCCGCAGGAACCACAGCTGGATCCGGAGCATACTGTCAGGCAATCGGTAGAAGCCGGGTTGGGTGAGGTGTTTGCCGCGAGACAGCGGCTGGAAGAGGTGTATGCTGAGTACGCCGAGCCCGATGCTGATTTTGACAAACTGGCCGCTGAACAGGCCGAGCTTGAGGCGGTGATTGCTGCCGCCGCATCCAGCGGTGCCGATGATATTGGCACGCAGATGGAAATCGCGGCCGACGCGCTACGCCTGCCACCATGGGAGGCGATTGTCGGCAAGCTCTCGGGTGGTGAAAAACGGCGCGTGGCACTGTGCCGCCTGTTGCTCTCCAAGCCAGACATGCTTTTGCTGGACGAGCCTACCAACCACCTGGATGCGGAAAGTGTCGAGTGGCTGGAGCAGTTCCTGCAGAAATTTCCGGGCACCGTTGTGGGCGTGACCCACGATCGCTATTTCCTGGACAATGCGGCCGAATGGATTCTTGAGCTTGACCGTGGTCACGGTATTCCCTGGAAGGGCAATTACAGTTCCTGGCTGGAGCAGAAGGAAGCGCGCCTGGAGCAGGAAGAGGCCAGCGAAACGGCACGCCAGAAAACGATTCGCAAGGAACTGGAATGGGTACGCCAGAATCCGAAAGGCAGACAGGCCAAATCCAAGGCGCGTCTCGCCCGTTTTGAAGAACTGTCTTCCCATGAATATCAGAAACGCAACGAGACTCAGGAAATTTTCATTCCTGTTGCCGAGCGCCTGGGTAACGAGGTTATTGAGTTTGCCAACGTCAGCAAAGCCTTTGGTGAGCGTCTGCTGATTGATGATCTGAGTTTCAAGGTACCGCCTGGCGCCATTGTCGGTATTATCGGTCCCAACGGTGCCGGTAAGTCTACGCTGTTTCGCATGATTGCCGGTCAGGAAAAGCCCGATTCCGGCGAAGTGAAAATCGGCCAGACCGTGAATATCTCATTTGTGGATCAATCGCGCGACACACTGGCCGATAATAAGAGTGTGTTCGATTTTGTCGCTCAGGGATCAGATGTGCTCAACGTTGGGCGGTTTGAAATCCCTGCGCGCGCCTACCTGGGCCGCTTCAACTTCAAGGGATCGGATCAGACCAAGCTGGTAGGGCAGTTGTCGGGCGGTGAGCGCGGCAGGTTGCATATGGCCAATACGCTGATCAAGGGCGGTAATGTCCTGCTGCTTGATGAGCCGTCCAACGATCTGGATGTGGAAACCCTGCGGGCCCTGGAAGATGCTTTGCTGGAGTTTGCGGGCGCCGTGATGGTCATCAGCCATGATCGCTGGTTTCTGGATCGTATTGCGACGCATATTCTGGCTTTTGAAGGCGATTCCAATGTTGTCTTTTTTGACGGCAACTATCAGGAATATGAAGCAGACAAGAAAAAACGACTGGGCGAAGAGGGGGCAAAACCCCGTCGTATTCGTTATAAGGCACTGAAGTAAACAAACGCCTGGCTGCAGTCGCATATTGCCGTGCAACAAACGCGGCTGCAGCGTTGCATTTTGTCCACGTAAATATGGCGGCTTATTTCAGTTGATATCATTTGGAATGAAATAAACCAGCTGTGTAACAATTGGCCAGGGTGCAGTTGGTCGCAGAAAGTGTTTCATTGTATAGTGTCAGTAAGGCGTTCGCGTCGAGCACTCGCTTGGCCAAGACGCGAGATATCTTCATTCCCACTCAGGAGTACATAATATGAAAACCAATATCGTAGCCAAGAGCATTATTGCAGGAAGCCTTGCCATTGCGCTGGCCGGATGTGGTGGTATGAGCCAGCGTGACAGAAATACTGTCGGCGGTGCCGCTATTGGTGGCGTAGCCGGCTCGTTGCTGACAGATGGCGGCACCTTAGGTACATTGGGTGGCGCTGCGATTGGTGGTGTGATCGGTAATCAGGTGGGTGGTCGTCGTCGCTAAAACCCATGTCCCTGCCTGCTGCCTGCCGTTAGTCCCTGGTTCAGATGAACAGATCTGATCAGGCAAGCACAGCACAAGGGGTGATTGAAGTGAAAAGGTCAGCACGTTGCTGACCTTTTTACATGAAAAGAGAAAGACCGGCTTCTGCATCAGGCGGAATCCGGTCTTTCTTTTTTGGTATGCACTGCATGCACGGCGGTGCAGCGTTGGCAGGAGTTATTTCAACTGTGATGGCCGTGCACAGCCCGCTTAACCGACCTTGGCGACCGCGTCTTTGGGATCCTGAGGCATTTCGATTTTGACTTCAAGTACTTCCAGATTGCCATGTTTGTCTACATTGACTTTCAGGTCTTCCGGATTGATAGTGATGTACTTGGAAATGACTTCGATCAGATCTTTTTGCAGTTGAGGAAGAAAATCCGGTGCGCTGGCCGTGCCTTCATTGCGTTCATGCGTGATGATGAGCTGCAGGCGTTCTTTGGCAACGCTGGCCGATGACTTTTTTTCACCAAGAAGAAATCTCAGGAAGGACATATTACTTGCCTCCAAAAAGTCGTTTGAAGAAGCCCGGTTTGTTGTAGTCGGTAAAGCGCAACGGTCTTTCTTCACCCAGGTAGCGGGCGACGATGTCCTGATAGGCTTCAGACACGTCAGAATCTTTCAGATGAATAGCAGGAACGCCGGAGTTGGACGCCTGCAAAACGGCTTCTGATTCGGGTACGACGCCAATCAGCTTGATGCGCAGGATGTCTTCGATATCTTTCAGGGACAGCATTTCGCCGTCTTCTACACGTTTCGGACTGTAGCGGGTGAGCACCAGGTATTCCTTGACGGCCTCTTCTCCCTTTTCGGAGCGGCGCGACTTGGAAGACAGGATACCCAGAATGCGGTCAGAGTCACGTACCGAGGAGACTTCGGGGTTGGTCACAACCAATGCATCGTCGGCAAAATAGGCGGCCATGAGTGCGCCGGTTTCAATGCCGGCGGGCGAATCACATACGATATATTCAAAATCCATTGCCTTGAGGTCGTTCAGCACTTTTTCCACGCCTTCGCGTGTGAGTGCATCCTTATCGCGGGTTTGTGACGCAGGCAGGATGAACAGGTTTTCCAGCTGTTTGTCCTTGATCAGCGCCTGATTCAGCGTCGCTTCACCCTGGATGACGTTGACAAAATCGTACACGACGCGGCGTTCACATCCCATGATAAGGTCAAGGTTACGCAGGCCGACGTCGAAATCGATGACGGCTGTCTTGTGGCCACGCATGGCTAGACCGGATGAAAAACTGGCGCTGGTGGTGGTTTTGCCCACGCCGCCTTTACCTGAAGTTACCACAATGATGCGAGTCATGTAAGGTTATTCCTATATATCCGTATGGCTGTAAGTGCCGATATCTTAACGCATATCGGTATGAATTTCTTTTAAAAAAGGTTACGGGGGAGCGGTCCTATCCCTGACCGCTATTGTCACCCGGGATGAATTTGAGCGTTTCGTTGTCCAGTTCAACAATAACCGGCTTTTTGTTCAGCTGTGGTTCGATATCGGCATCGATGACGCGATAGATACCGGCTATGGCAAGCAGCTCCGCATCCAGATGAGAGGTGAAAATCCGCGCCGAGGCATTGCCACGGGCACCCGCGATGGCCTTGCCGCGCAGCGGGCCGTACACATGGATGTTGCCGTCGGCAATCACTTCGGCACCACGGCTGACGACACCGATCACGATCAGGTCGCTGTTACGGGCATAGACGCGCTGACCGGAACGCAGCTGGCGCGCCAGCACCATGGTGGGGACGGGGACCGGTACTTCGCGAATGGTTTCGCGGATGATCGGTTCCGCCGGGCGAGCTGGGGTGCGTGGCGCTGTCGGCGCTTTCCGCGCATTGGCTGGAGGTGCTTTGGGCTCGGGCGGCGTCTCTTTTTCCGTTGCGGTGGCCACTGTTTGTACATGGGCGGCCGGTGCCAGTTTGACCGCATCAGCTACCGGTTCGGTAAGCAGCGTGGGCTCTGGCGGCTGGCGCTGATTGAGGGTAGAGATGTCAACCTTGGACAGGCCCGCCTGGCGGGCGCTGTCAATCAGGGCACCATCGGGACCCATCACACCGATAACAGGCAGCTTGAGCCTGGTCAGCAGCGCCACCAGTTCAGCCCAGTCGGGCGCGCTGGTCAGGCCGCTGATGTCCAGGACGACCGGCTCGTTTTCGAACAGGCTGCCTGCTTCAGCCATTTTCTGTTCCAGCGCCTGCTGCAGCGCTGCGGTATCGGCACTTTTCAGTTCGATCCGGATAACAAAAAGCGAGGCGCTTTTGAATTCGAGGGCAGAGGAAGAGGATTTGGAAGCCACGTTTCAATTCACTTTAATAATTAGGACCATGAATCCCGCAGCGTAACACAGCGGTTCAATACAGGGGTTTCGGGAGTGGAGTCCTGAGAGTCTGCCACAAAATAACCCAGGCGTTCAAATTGCCAGCGGGCACCGGGTGTGGCGGTAAAGCCCGGTTCAAGCCAGGCACTGACGCGTTGCACCGAGTCGGGATTCAGATAGTCGAGGAAATCCTTGTCGCCACTGTCGGGAGACGGATCGGTGAACAGGCGGTCGTAGAGCATGACAGTGGCCGGCACAGCATGCGCCGCACTGATCCAGGTGATATTTCCTTTGACCTTGACGCTGTCGGCGCCGGGTGTGCCGCTCTTGGTATCGGGAAGGTATTCTGCGTAAACCTGTGTGATGTTGCCAGCCTCATCCTTGTCAAAGCCGGTGCATTTAATCACATAGGCATATTTGAGCCTGACGGTATTACCAGGGAACAGGCGGAAATATTTTTTGGGCGGCTCTTCGCGGAAGTCGTCGCGCTCAATCAGCAATTCGCGCGAAAAGGGGAACTGGCGCCGGCCGGCCTGCGCGTCGTGCGGGTTACGCGGTGCACTGCAGTCTTCAGTCTGACCCTCGGGATAATTGGTGATAATAAGCCTGATTGGATCAAGCACGGCCACGCTGCGCTCGGCAATCGGATCCAGGTCATCACGCAGTGCCTGTTCCAGCAGGCTGTAGTCAATCCGCGAGTCGGACTTGGATACGCCCAGGCGATCGCAGAACAGCTTGAGGGCCGAAGGGGTGTAACCACGGCGGCGCAGCCCCGCGAGCGTGGGCATGCGCGGGTCGTCCCAGCCGGTGACATGGCCTTCGCGCACCAGTTGCAGCAGCTTGCGCTTGCTGGTAACCACATGCTTGAGGTTGAGGCGCGCAAATTCATATTGACGGGGCAGCGGGTCACGCAACTGGCCCAGTTCTGTCAGCCGCGCCAGCAGCCAGTCGTAAAACGGCCGCTGGTCTTCAAATTCCAGCGTGCAGATGCTGTGCGTAATGCCTTCCAGCGCATCTTCTATCGGATGGGCGTAGGTGTACATGGGGTAGATGCACCAATCATTGCCTGTACGGTGGTGCGCTGCATGGCGAATGCGATAGAGCACAGGGTCCCGCATATTGATATTGGGTGAAGCCATGTCCACCTTGGCGCGCAGGGCCAGGCTGCCGTCAGGGTGCTTGCCTGCTTTCATTTCACGCAGCAGCGCCAGCGATGATTCGGCTGAACGATCGCGCCAGGGCGAATTGACGCCGGCCGAGGTCAGCGTACCGCGGTTTTCACGGATCTGTTCGGGTGTTTGCTCGTCGACATAGGCGTAACCGCCATTGATGAGCGCTTCAGCGAACGCGTACATGTAGCCGAAGTAGTCACTGGCGAAATAGCGATTTTCATCGCCATCGGGACCTTTGGTGGTAAAGCCCAGCCAGGCCAGCGTGTCGTCAATGGCGTCCACATATTCCTGTTCTTCTTTTTCCGGATTGGTGTCGTCAAAGCGTAAATGGCAGATACCACCGTAATCGCGTGCGAGGCCGAAATTCAGGCAGATGCTTTTGGCGTGACCAATATGCAGGTAACCGTTAGGTTCGGGCGGAAAGCGGGTGCGGATACGGGCAGGATCTTTCGGCGCATTCTGCAAAACCGAGGCGGGTCCGGGCTCGCCAGCCCATTTTTTTGATTGATAGCGATCATTACTCAGATCGTTCTCAATGATGGTTCGCAAAAAATTGGAGGCGGGAAGCTCAGGTGTTGAAGCGGACATATTTTAAAATTTCAGTAAATCGATAATATCGACCATTTTGCCATGTTCAGCGGTTAGACTCTTGGGAATCGCTCAACTGCCCAGAAATTTAAACTGCTATCGAGAATGTGGGATATTTCATCATTACAGCTGGCAAAACTGCAGTTTTTCAGTTCGCTGTCCTTCTTTTCCGTTTTCGGACTGTCTACAGTCGTTTTGGGCTGGATATTGCTATTTTGCAAAGGGATGACCCACCGCAAGGCTGCCGATGGCCGCTGGATGGAAATGTATCGCTTCTGGGTGCGTATTTTTGCACTCTCGATCACTGTGTCACTGCTTGGGATGGTTTTTCTCCTGATCCAGACCGGCGCGCTATGGCCTAATCTGTTGGTGCGACTGGGCCCCGTCAGCGGTCCGCTGATCGTCCTGATTGCAGCACTCACTTTCGTTATCAAATTGTTCGTGACCGACGTCATGCTGTATCGTCAGGGCACGCTCTCCTCGTGGTTGCATAGCATTTTTGTACTGCTGGCAGCACTTGGCCTGACCATCATTGCCACATTGCTGATCTGCTTTCAGAGCTGGCTGCATTTTCCTGCCGGGCTGGTACCCGACACCAGTCCGCTTACCCTGATTGACTGGCGTGTGTTGATCCTGCAGGCCCAGGCCTGGCATCGTATCGCGTTCATGATTTCACTGGCCTGCCTGGGCGTGGGCGGGCTGATGGTGTCAATCAGCGCCAGTGAAGCGCTGGCCAAACCCCTGAATGCGGCCGAGCAACTGGGGTTCAGGATCGGCGCCGGGTTGGTGGTACTGGGGCTGGGCCTGCTGGCCGTCTGCTGCGTGCTGTTTCAAGCCGAGCTGTTCCGACAGGACACGCCGTTGCCGACGATTGCGCTGTGGGCGCAAAAACTGGTGCTGGGCCTGTTACTGCTGCTTGCGGTGGTGTCGTTGTTCCAGTGGGGCTGGTATTTGAAACGGCGCAGTGAATTTGGCAAACTGCCGCGCTGGGCGCAGCATGCGCTGGTGTGGGTTGGTCCGGCCAGCTGGCTGGTATTGTGGCTCACGCTGATCCTGCTGTCGCTGCGCGATGGGCAGTATTTCGTACATGGGCTGATTACCTACGCCGAAGCGTTCAGCAGCGAGCAGAGCGGTGTGCTGATTGCTACGGTCACCCTGGTTATGTGGCTTTTGTTTGCCATGATTCTGGCCGGCTTCATTTTCCTGGCGCGCCGCGCCGCGCGCTACGGAGTCGTGCCTGTACGTAAGATCCGGAGAACAGCATGATTGACACTCTGGCAGGCTCCTTAGGACTCAATAGCTACGATCCGGGCTTCTGGATGCCGTTGCTTTGCTTTACCGTTTTTCTTGGTGTATCCATTGCCGGCGCCGTTCTGGATGGTTTCGATCTGGGCGTGGGCATGCTGATGCCTTTTGCTACCGAGGAGCAGCGCGCCAGGATGTTCACCTTCCTTGGCCCGTGGCGGGACATGAACGTCTTGTGGATTTTCTTCGGTTGTGCCATTCTGCTGTCGGCCTTTCCCAAGGCATGGGCGTATGTGAGTGGCGCGCTGTATTTGCCGTTGATGTTGCTGGCGGCGGGGACCTTGCTGCGCGGCGTGGCGTATGAGTTTCGTCTGCGTGCGCTGGCGGCTGGCCGCTCCGTGTTCGCCACCGCGTTTGCCATTGGTTCGTTGCTGACCGCTTTCGGGCAAGGCCTGGTGCTTGGCCGAATCGCGGTTAACTTCGGTACCGAACCGGGCAGTCAATTGTTTGCCGTGTTCATTGCGCTGTGTACCGTTGCGGCGTTCATGTTGCTGGGCGGCACCTGGTTGCTGATGCGGGTGGAAGATGACCTGCAACTGCAGGCCAGGGGCTGGGTGCGTCGGGCGTCCCGCCTCACGGCGGCAGGCGTGGTGGCGGTGTCGGTGGCGCTGGGTATGGTCAACGGCGGCGTGTTTTTCAAGTGGACGGAAACGACCAGGCTGCCGATGTTGCTGATTGGCTGGTTTGCCTTGCTGGCCATGTTCGTATTGATCGAACTGGTCGTGCGCAAGGTGCAGCGCGTGCGCATCCTTATCTGGTTGCCATTCATCCTGACCGTTCTGGTTGTGCTGAGTGTGATCGCCGGACTGGTGTTCAGTATTTTCCCGTTTTTCGTACTGGATGAACTGACTATCTGGGAGAGTGTGACCGGTTTGGGAACCACCCGTTTGCTGGTCGTTGCCTTCGCCTTATTCCTGGTAGCATTGCCGCTGGTCACTCTATGGTATTACAGGGATATGCTGGGCAAGGAGCGCAAGGCGAAGGATGTGTCGTTTATGAAGCGGGTGGATTAACCTGAGGCAGAGTGACTGTTACCAGCAGGCCGCCGCTGTCGCTGCTGCCCAAAGTCAGTTTGCCGTGATGTGCGCTGACAATGGTTTCAGCCAGAGATAGGCCCAGGCCCACACTGCCGGTCATGGTGCGGGCCGAATCCAGTCGCGAAAACGCGCGCAGTGCTTCTGCGCGGCGCTCTGCCGGAATCCCATCGCCATGATCGGCAACAGCAATCATGACCTGTTCATCGGTCAGGGTCAGGCTGACATCAACCGGCGGACGACCATGCTTGAGGGCATTGCTGATCAGATTGTCCAGAACGCGCCCCAATGATAAGGTATCGACGCTGACATAGGCAGTCCCGGACGGCAGCGCCTGCAAGTGCACCGGACTGCCGGCATCGTGCCAGGACGCGACGCGTTCTTCAACCCACTCGCGGATATTGACAGACTGGAATTTGTAGGTGGCCAGGTCTGATCCGCGCACATAGTTGATGAACTGATCGATCATGTCCTGCATTTCATGCACGTCGTTACGCATGCCTTCCTTGAACGTCACGTCATCGGTCAGCTCTACACGCAGGCGCATGCGTGCCAGCGGGCTTTTCAGATCATGAGGCAGCCCGGCCAGCAGGGTTTGCTGTACGGCCTTGGACTCTTCCAGTGCATCCAGCATGGCGTTGAAGCGTTCGCCCAGCTGACGGGTTTCGGTCGGTCCCGCCGGGGTAACGCGTTCCGGTTGCCCTTGCGCCAGCTTGTCTGCGGCCAGGGTGAGACGGGTTAGCGGTCGTGTGATATGCCAGGCGAATCCGGCGGCCAGGATCAGCAACAGGCCTGTCAGGCTCAGCCAGGCGATACTGATCGCATGCATGTTCGGCGGCTGAATACGGTCCAGCGGAATCACCAGCCATTCGCGAATGAATTGCGTGCCATCGTCGTCATCCGATTGCAGGGAGATGAACATGCGCGGGGTGGGGCCGCGCGTCAGGCCGACGCGGGTACCGTCATCCAGCTCCATGTTCAGTCGCCTGACGATTTTCAGAATGTCATTGCTGGGTTCTTCGCCAAAGCGTGGCGGTGGTGGTGGCGGCTTTGGAGCCCCCCGCTGACGGGCGCGCTCTACTTCACGGGCCGCTTCCGGTATGGGTGGCGGCGGTGGCGGAGGTGATACGTGATAGTCCAGTGTGCCACCCTTGCGGCGTCGATTGGCATAAGGATCTGCGCGAGACAGCAGATACCAGCGTTTCTGTGAAGCCTCGATAATGAATTCGGCCCGGCGGTTTTCAGGAATCTGAGAGACGGCAGAACGCAGTGTGCGAATGGTTGTAGATAAATAATTGACAACCACATCCTCCAGGAAACGTTCCTTGATATAGTTGCCGACTGCGAAGCTGCCCAGTTGCACCAGAATGACGGTGCCAAGAATGAAGAGGATCATCTGCAGCCGCAGGGAGCGCGGCCACAGCGAGGGTTTTATCATGCGTCAGGAGAGAATCGGTAACCAATGCCCCAGACGGTCTGAATCCAGCGCGGATCTTTGGGATCATCTTCCACGGCGCGACGCAGACGCAGAATGGCAATGTCAATGGCGCGGTCATTGCGTTCGCCTTCGTCGTCATCGCGGGCCAGTGCCAGCAAACGTTCACGGGACAGCGGTTTGCCGGAGTTTTTGACCAGCGCTTCGAGCAGGTTGATTTCACCTCCTGTGAGCTTGACCTGAACATTATCCTTGAACAACTGACGCCGGGCCGGATCAAAGGTGAAGGGGCCGAAATGCACGGGCGTTTCCTTGACCAGCGCAGAAGCGCCTTTTTTACGCCGCAGCACAGTCTCGATACGCGCCAGCAGTTCGCGCGGGTCAAAGGGCTTGCCCAGATAGTCGTCGGCACCGGATTCCAGGCCGATAATGCGATCCGCCGTTTCGTCCTTTGCGGTGAGCAGAATGACGGGAATGTCTTCATTCTGTGCACGCAGCCTGCGGCAGGTTTCCACACCGTCGCCCCCCGGCAGCATGCGATCCAGCACGATCAGGTCGGGCGAGAATTTGGTGATGCGCTGGGTAATATCACTGGCGTCGGGCGCGAGCAGGGTATCGTAACCGTGGCGGTTCAGATATTCCGCGAGAAGCTGGCGCAGGGCAGGATCGTCATCGACGACGAGAATTTTTGTCAGTTGCTTGTCCATAGTGCCTCATCTTGCCAAAGGGTGGAAAGAAGCGCAAGCGGTCGAAATACAATGAAATCAGAAAGCTTAACCGTTTGCGCAGTGCATTAGCGGCTGACCTGGAAAGTGCGTGTGGTTAAAACCTTTCCGGTTGCCACATTTGTGATTTTAACCGTAACGCGGCGAGCAGTCATGGTAGGTGGTATGTCCACGGTTCCGTTTGCCTGCTGAAAATCGGTCACGTCGAGCATGATCGGCTCCAGATCGGTTGTACCCGAACGACCATTACGGTAACGGCCATTAACGGAAAATTCGATCGACGCCTGAAAGTCGGGATCCTGTTCATTTTTCTTCATGAGCAGCATGCTGTATTCCAGTTTACCCATCGGGCCACCGAATTCGCCAACGCGAATCCCCAGTGCGCTTCCGCTGGGATCGGCCGGAATGACCTTTTTGATCAGCACCAGATTGTCGCTCAGGTCTTTGGCCTGGGCCTGAACCTTATTCAACGTTTCGGTCTGTGCATCCAGCTGGGACTGAAGGGTATTGCGTTGCTGTGTGACAGATTCCAGTTGTGATTGCAATTGCTGGCGATCGGTGGAGAGCGACGTAACCTCGCCGGTCAGCTTATTGGACTCGTCCAGGCTCAGGCGCTTCGGGCCGTAATTGGTTTGCAAAAACCAGTAACCGCCGGCACCAATGATAATGCCGGTAAACAAGATGCCCACCCATGGGGGCATGCGGCGATGGCGGCGACGGCTGCTGGTTTCAAAAACAGAAGGTTTAAAGGTGGCTCTTTTGGAAGATCCAAACATGAGTATTTCGTCCAAGTATCAACAGTAACGTATTGTACATTTTCCACTGACTGTTTAGCGGGTGCTACGCAGTTGCCGGTCAAGTTCAGCCAGACGTGCCGGTGTGCCGACATCGGTCCAGCGACCTGTGTAATGATAGCCTTCGACCGAGCGGGTAGCCATCGCCATGCGCAGTAACGGCGCAAGCGGCGCCGGCTGATCCGGGTCGGTATTGCGGAACAGGCTGGGGTGAAAGACGCCGATACCGGCATAGGTCAGGGCGGTGTTGCCATTCTGACGCGGGCTCAGGTAGCCCTGCGAATCCAGGCTGAAATCCCCTTCGGGATGGTGTTCCGGATTGTCCACCATCAGAAGCCATGCCTGGGTAGGCGAATCGTGCAGCCGGTTGACCACACTGACAGCCTGCATGGGATTCCAGTCGCACCAGACATCGCCATTAATAACCAAAAATGGTTGATCACCCAGTAGCGGCAGGGCATGGGCGATGCCACCGGCCGTTTCGAGTGCGATGGTTTCCGGGGAGTACTGGATCGCGACATCGAACTGACTCCCGTCGCCCAGCGCTTCCTCCAGACGTTCGCCCAGCCAGGCATGGTTGATGACGACATCGGTAATGCCGACAGCAGCCAGGCGTTCCAGATGATGGGCAATCAGCGGTTTGTCATTGACGGGCAGCAGCGGTTTCGGCAGGGTGTCGGTCAGCGGACGCATGCGTTCGCCGCGTCCTGCTGCCAGAATCATGGTTTGAATCAAAATGTGTATCCTACTTTCGTTTCGATGTTGTCCAGACGGTCCAGCAGTCGCAGCAGCGGACGGAACGCATTGTAGCGGGCGGCAACCTGACGGACGTAGGCATTCACCCTGGGCATATGCTGCTGGTAGTGGGTTTTGCCGTCACGGATTGAGAGCCGGGCAAAGACGCCCAGGATGCGTAAATTACGCTGCAACCCCATCCATTCATACTCAACGTGGAAGTCGGCAAAGTCTGCCGGAACCGGAATGCCGGCCTTTTTTGCCTGTTCCCAGTAGCGGATGGCCCAGTCCAGTTGCTGCGGTTCTTCCCAGGTGGTGCGCGCATCCATGACCAGCGAAGCCAGATCGTAGGATACCGGGCCGCATACGGCGTCCTGGAAATCAATGACACCCGGGCCGGCACCGTTTTCCGGATGATCGTTGATCATCAAATTGGGCGAATGGTAATCGCGGTGTACAAAGCAGGTTGCCTGCTGCGCGTTGCGTGTCGATAGCATATCGAAAATCGAGTTCAGCGTCTGGCTTTCCTGGTCTGACATAGCGCTGTTGCAGTGGCGCGTCACGTACCAGTCGGGAAACAGGTTCAGTTCTTCGCGCAGCCTGGCATTGTCATAGACGGGCAGTTGGGTGGAAGGCACCTGCTGCATCCGGACCAGCGCCTGCAGCGCGCCCTGGTAATGTACCTGCAAGGTTGCATCGTCAATCCCGTTGACTATACGCTGATAAAAGGTATCGTGACCCAGGTCGCTCAACAGCAGCAGGCCCTGGTCTGCCTGCGCTTCAAGGATTTTCGGCACGTTCAGTCCGGCCTGATTCAGGCGTGTGGCAATATCTACAAACGGACGGCAGTCCTCATGCGCCGGAGGGGCATCCATAATGATCAGACTGTCGGTAGTCGTGTCTACCCGGAAATACCGGCGAAAGCTCGCATCGCTGGACGCGGGCCGCAAGCTGTCAATACGCATCTCGTATTTTTCCGCAAGCGGCGCCAGCCAGGACTGTATCAGCGCGTAACGGCTATCTGTCACCGGCGTATCAGTGGTCGCTGCAGGGGCGCTGTTGGAGGGAGAGGAAGGGGCGGAGAACGTCGTCATGAATGGTTGTCGTGAAAAAGTATTTGATATCAGAGGGTTGGGCCCAGTTCTGATTTTTTATTTCGGTAAATCGGGCGGGCATTGCCGTTGCCCACGGTAGATAACTATAATAACGGGCTAATATAAAAACCACAGATTACCGGTATTTTATGCGGTATCCTCTGGTTTGTCCTGCATCATCAGGGGGGGCTGACAAGTCCCGATAGCCTGGCGGCGTATGTTGCGGTATGATTTTCCCGTCTCATTCCCGGGAACGGGGTAACAGGACAGGTTTCTTCAATTATTTCCGGTAAAAAGCACAGTGCGAAAGATCTGTCACCTATTTCTTCTGACCGTATCCCCGATTGCCTTTGCCCAGACCGGTGTCCTTGTGCCCGGGGTAGGCCAGTCATCGGCACCGCGGCTGTATGTATCACCCATGCTAACCAGTCCGTCGCTGAACAATGACGAGATCATCACGTTCACCGATAGTGCGCGTGCAGACATTACCAACAACACCAATACGATTACCCTTGACGGCAAGGCGCAGATTCGCCGGCCGGATGCCATTCTCAAGGGTGATACCATCGATTATGACCGAAGCACCGGCACGGTAACGGCAACCGGCAATGCCCGCCTGTTTCGTGACGGCAATCTGATCACCGGTCCGGGACTGCGCTACAACGTCGACAAGACAAATGGCACCATTACATCGCCGGTGTACAGTTTGGCAACCGGTGGCCAGGGGCAGGCCAGTGAAGCGAACATCATTGACGATAATCATGTCAATCTGAAGGATGCAACATACAGCGGTTGTAGCTGCGTTGAGCCGTTCTGGCAGATCCGTTCGAACAATGTTGACCTGTACAACGATGAAAACGAGGGGATCGCCGAGAACGGCACGCTATATATTAAAGGCGTGCCGGTGATGTGGTCGCCGTATCTGACCTTTCCGATACGGGCAGAGAAGAAAACCGGTTTCCTTACGCCAACCTACGGCATGACCTCGCGCAGCGGACTGGATGTTTCCGTCCCGTATTTCATCAATCTGGCGCCACAGTATGATCTGACGCTGGTTCCTCGCTATCTCAGCAAGCGCGGTGCGCAACTCGGGGCAGAGTTCCGTTATCTGCAGCCGAATTATTCGGGTACGCTGGCCGGCACTTATATGTCTAAAGACAACGAGCTGGGCCGGTCCCGCTGGATGTATTCCTGGCGACATATCCAGTCGCTCGGCTCTGTGCTTGGCCTCAATTTCAATCTCTCAATAGACTGGAATGCGGTCTCTGATGATGATTATTACCGTGATTTCACGGACATGACCACTGTCACCCAGGCAGACAAAACGTATCTGAACCGTAATATCACGCTTGGATTTTCCGGCTACAAATACTGGGATGGTTATCTGCAGATTCAAAAATACCAGACTCTGCAGGACGCTACCTCCGACGATATTTATGGCCAGTATGAGAAGGTGCCTGAATTGCGCATCCATGGTGCGCGTTACGACTGGCATGGCCTGGATCTGGAAACCACCAATACACTCACGCGCTTTGAATATCCTACGTATTTTGGTGACAAGCTGACCGATGACGTCATTGATCAGACCGACGGGCACCTGCGTCCGAACGGCACACGCCTGACCTCGTATTCCACTATCAGTTATCCGATAATCAGGCCGGGCTGGTACATTACCCCTAAAGTGGGTATACATGCGTCCCAGTACGAAACCGACTGGTTCACGCGTTACGGTCAGTATTCGTTCTATAGTCAAAGCGGTAACCAGCGACGTTCGATATCGCGCGTTCTGCCTATCGTGTCCCTGGACGCCGGTATGACCTTCGAGCGTGAAACAACGCTCTTTGGTTATCCGTCTACACAAACCCTCGAGCCGCGGCTTTATTATCTGTACATTCCTTATCAGGATCAGAGCGATATCCCCATTTTTGACACTGATGTGAGCCAGTTCGGGTTTGCCAGTGCGTTTTCCGAAAACCGCTATAACGGCGGCTGGGACCGGATCAATAACGCCAATCAGATTACGCTGGGTCTGACTTCGCGCTGGTTTGACCGGGACACCGGTTTTCAGCGTCTGGCCCTGCAAGTGGCGCAGCGCGTGTATTTCAACAGGCAACGTGTCACGCTGCCTTATGAATCGCCACGCATTGGCAGCAAGTCCGACTGGATTTTCGGCGCAGAAGCAGCGTTAACCAATAAGTTCACAACCCAGGCCGCCCTGCAGGTTGACCCTTACCAGGGCAAGACAACCCAGGTTTATGCCTCAGCCAAATGGACGCCCAAGCGCCTGACGACGCTTTCTTTATCCTATCGTTATCAGCGCGACCCCTATGCGGATGAAGAACGCACCGATATCAACCAGGGTAACCCGCTGTCCTACCAGTTACAGGGCAAGGAAACGGTCAGCTTTGCCGGCCAGTGGCCTTTTACCAGAAAGCTCTATGGTGTGGGCAGGGTGGATTACTCGCTTAAAGAAAGTCGCGTCACCCAGCATATTCTGGGTATTGAATATAAAGGCGACTGTTGCTGGACCGGGCGAGTTGTTTTGAAACGTTACGCCGTTTCGAAAGAAGATTCGAATTCTGCTATATTCTTTCAGTTGGAATTGGCGGGATTGGGCTCACTCGGGAAAGATCCGATGGAATTGTTAAGACAGAATGTGCCTGGATACGAAAGTGTCAACACCCCCGTTCCGGCCAGGACATCATTTGAAAGGTATGAATAATGCGTAAATTGGGTTTCATGCGAACAGCAGTTGCTCTCGCCATCCCCGCTATTTTTATTGCTGTGCCACCAGCAGCGCTGGCCCAACAGGCAAAAAAAGGCGGGGCTTCGCAGCAGCGTGCGTCGGGGCAGTTCGCTGATGGTATCGCAGCAGTGGTCAATAATGAAATCATTACCATGCGTGAGCTACAGCAGCGGATGGCCAGCAATCGGGTGACCACCGGCGGACAGAACCAGGCCCAGCAGGTGGTACTGCAGTCGATGATTGATGAAAAACTGATGCGCCAGGACGCCGAGCTATACGGCATCCGGGTGACCGATGCGCAACTGTCTCAGGCCATGGCCAATATCGCCCAGCGCAACAATCTGCCGCCCGAAAAATTGCGGCCGGCCATCGAACAGATGGGCCTGAACTGGGATGACTATGTGCGTAACCTCCGTAATGAAATGGTGATGGAAGAGTTGCGCACCCGAATCATTCAGAGCCGTGTCAATATCAATGAATCCGATGTGGATGCCTTTCTGAAACAGAACCCCACCGGTCTTTTGCCAGGCCACGCTGCCGAAAGACAAAACCAGCCCAAGCCGCCGCCACAAAAACAGGTGGTGGTGGAACGTTCATTTGTACCCAAGGCAGTTGCCCTGCAACATATTTATATTCGCGTGCCCGATAATTCCTCAGAAGACGTGGTTGCAGCTGCGCGCAAGAAAGCAGACGCCGCGATGGCAAAATTGCGTCGCGGTACAAGCTTTGACAGTGTCGCCAAGGAATATTCTGACGGACCCGAAGCATCGTCCGGCGGTAACCTGGGTATCCGCATGTTCGAAGATTGGCCTTCGCTGTTTGTGAATATGACCAAGAAAGTACCGGATGGACGCACCACCGGAGTTTTCAAGGCGCCTAACGGCTTCCATATTCTCAAAGTGGTAGAGCGTCGTGGTCTGGTCCAGGAAAACAAGCGCGTCGTTACGGTACAGCCGTCAGCACCACCGCCACCACCGGTGCCGCCTATCGAAAAAATGGCGACGCAGAAGGGGCCGGTGAATATTACCGAGACCAAGCTCAAACATATTCTCGTCAAGATTACGCCTGTCTTCTCTGATCAGCAGGCCCGTGCAAAAATCGATGACGTTCGCAATCAGATAGAAGGCGGTATGTCATTTGAGGATGCAGCCAAAAAATACTCACAGGATACCTCAGCACCACTGGGTGGGGAAATCGGCTGGGTTCCGCCAGGCGCTTCTGACCCTGCTTTCGAGAAAGCCATGAATGCCTTGCAGCCGGGTCAGCTGAGTGCGCCCGTGCGTTCGCAATATGGCTGGCACCTGATCACGGTCGAAGACCGTCGCAGCTCAGACAAACAGCCGGAAATCCGTCGTAATCTGGCGCGTCAATCGCTCTACCAGAAACGCGCTGAACCGGTATATGAAGACTGGCTGCAGCAGTTGCGCGCCAAGGCATATATTGATAACCGTCTGACGCAACAGAAAAGCCGACCCTAGAGCGAAACAGAATGGCAGTTCATCAGGCCCGCAAGCGTTTCGGTCAGAATTTCCTGACCGATGAAAGTGTGATCGAATCCATTGTGCGGGCCGTCAGCCCTGAGCGCGACGATACGGTTATCGAAATCGGACCGGGCCTGTCGGCACTGACCGGCCCATTACATGACCGCGTCGCGCATCTGGATGTGATTGAGATTGACCGCGATCTGGCGGCACGATTGCGCAAGCGCTTTGCGCCCGAGCGGCTCACGGTGCATGAGGCCGACGCCCTCAAGGTGGATTTTGCTGCTTTCGGCAAAGATCTGCGCGTTGTTGGCAATCTTCCCTACAATATTTCCAGCCCGTTGCTATTTCATCTGGTGGCATTTGCCGACCATGTTCGCGATCAGCATTTTATGCTGCAAAAAGAAGTGATTGCCCGTATGGTGGCGCGGCCGGGGGATGGCGACTATGGCCGCCTGTCTGTCATGCTGCAAGTGCGCTACGCTATGCAGCATCTGTTTGATGTGCCACCCGAAGCGTTTGACCCGCCGCCCAAGGTCACGTCTGCCGTCGTACGCATGGTGCCGTTGCCGGCAACGCGGGCGCAGGCAAAAAGTGAACGCGCTTTCTCGCAGGTCGTGGCGCGGGCATTTTCACAACGCCGCAAAATGTTGCGACGGGTGCTGGCAGACTGGCAGATAGACTGGGCCCAGCTAGACATCAAAGAGACTGCCAGGGCAGAAGAACTGTCGGTGACTGACTATATCCGGCTGGCAGATTATCTGGTCGAGCAGGGCGTGCTCGCCTGACAACCCATATCACGAATAGCATCGCAGTGTGCCCGTGCGCAGGCACGGTTCATTTGTATGCCTGCGCACGTCAAGTCTGGCGGGCGCGGCGTCCGGCCAGAAAAACAGCAATGATGTCCCGGCTACGCTGCATCAGCAATTGCCGGGTTTGCTGCATGGTATCTTTCAGCGACATCGGTCCGCCGGGCAGGCTGAATGCTGCCGTGATACCACCGTCATAGACTTTGGCAAAATCCTCATGCAGTGAACCGGCCAGGGCGATCAGTGGCACCTGATGTTTTTGGGTCAGCGCTGCAATGCCGGCAATGGTCTTGCCACGCAGCGTTTGCGCATCCAGCCGTCCTTCGCCGGTAATGACCAGATCGGCTTTTTGTATGTGCGCGTCCAGACCGGCATACTCTGCCACCACTTCCACACCAGGTTTGAATGTGGCTTTCAGATAGGCCAGCGCTGCGAAGCCCAGCCCTCCGGCAGCACCAGCGCCCGGCTGGTTTCGTACGTCCTGGCCGGTAGCCTGTGCAGTCAGATCGGCAAAGTGACTCAGGGCGGCATCCAGGAACGGAACATCTTCTGCATTGGCGCCTTTTTGCGGGCCGAAGATCGCCGATGCACCATGGTCGCCGCATAGTGGATTATTCACATCCGAGGCAATCAGCCATTCGATTTGACTCACCCGGGGGTCCAGACCCGACAGATCAATCTGCGCCAGTTCGTAAAGCGCGGCAGGCCCCTGTTCCAGCGGTTTGCCTGCTTTGTCCAGAAACCGGATACCCAGCGCAGAGAGCAGGCCCGTACCTGCGTCATTGGTGGCCGAGCCACCCAGTCCCAGCACAATGCGCCGGGCGCCCTGATCCAGGGCTGCAGACACCAGCTGACCCAGTCCATAGGTGCTGGCGCGTCGAATATCACGTTTGTCTTCAGTAATCTGCTCCAGGCCGGCGGCGCTGGCCATTTCAATAATGGCGGTGTTGTCATGCAGCATGATCCAGGCGGCCCTGATGGGTTCGCCCAGTGCGTTAACCGTATCCAGCGTTTGCAGTGGCGCGCCGGTGCTGCCGGCGATGGCCTCAACCGTTCCTTCGCCGCCATCGGCCATTGGCATCTGTACAAGGGTGGCGTCCGGCGCCACGGTTTTGATGCCGTCGGCAATGGCCTGAGCCACCCCGGATGAGGACAGGCTCTCTTTGAACGAGTCCGGGGCGATCACGATATAAAGGGGTTCAGTCATTCAGAAAATCATCCATGCAAAGCAATTTCATACTGTTGGTTGCACCGATCACGCCATAGTGGTCGCCCTGAAGGAGCAGCACCCAGTCGCCGCGATTAAGCGGTTGGTATTTAAGTAGCTGAGCCATTGCCGCCCGCGCTACATCGGTTTCCGTGACTGCTGCCGGATCAAACTCAACCGGGTACACACCGCGGAACATGGCCACGCGGTTGCGCGTGCTGTCATGCGGCGTGAGGCAGTAGATGGGCACGCCGGAACGAATGCGCGACATGATCAGTGGCGTATGACCGCTTTCGCTTAGCGAGATAATCGCGCGGACCTGATGAAAATGGTTGGCAGCATACATGGCAGCCAGGGCGATGGTTTCATCAAAGCGTGTAAATGTTTCGCCCACGCGATGGCGCGATTGCGTCGTTGTCGGATGTTTCTCGGCGCCTACACAGATGCGTGCCATGGCCTTGACCGTTTCCACCGGATACAGGCCCGATGCACTTTCGCCTGAAAGCATGACGGCGTCGGTGTAATCGAGCACGGCGTTGGCAACATCGGAGACTTCAGCGCGGGTGGGGAACGGATGATTGATCATCGACTCCATCATCTGCGTTGCGGTAATCACGAATTTATTCAGGGTGCGAGCATGGCGAATGATTTTTTTCTGAATGCCGACCAGCTCGGCATCGCCCACTTCCACGCCCAGATCCCCGCGTGCGACCATGACGCCATCACTGGCGGTAATCAGCTCATCAAGCGCCTGATCGTCGGCGACCGCTTCGGCCCGTTCAATTTTGGCGATGATCCAGGCCGAGCTGCCGGCTTCCTGAACCAGACGTCGGGCCTGTTCCATATCGCGCCCATAACGCGGGAAAGACACGGCAACGAAATCCACCCCGATTTCTGCAGCCAGGATGATATCGGCCTTGTCCTTTTCTGTCAGGCTGGGCGCGGAAAGCCCGCCGCCACGTCGATTAATGCCTTTGTTGTTGGAGAGCTCGCCACCCGAGGTTACTGTTGTGTAGACGTTCTGGCCTTCGATCCGTACCACTTCAAGGACGATCCGGCCATCGTCAAGCAGCAGCTCGTCACCAGGCCGGCAATCGGTCACCAGTTCGGGATAATCGATGCCGACGATTTGTGCATTGCCTTTGTCATACGGATAATCGTTGGACAGGATGAATTCCTGACCCTGTTCCAGTACCACTTTCTGGTTTTCAAAGCGGGCAATCCGGATTTTCGGACCCTGCAGGTCACCCAGAATCGCAATATGTACATCAAGCTTGGCTTCCAGCTTACGAATGATCCGGGCGCGTTCGCGGTGGTCGTCTGCTTCGCCGTGAGAGAAATTGAAGCGGGCAACGTTCATCCCCGCCAGAATCATGGCTTCGATCTGGGCTTCGGAAGTGGTGGCGGGGCCTAGTGTGGCAATAATCTTGGTACGACGTCTGGTACTGATCTGCGTAGTCATGTAGGTGATTCCTGGGGCGGGGTCAACGGCGGGCAGCCGTTATGCTGTCTGCAATAAACGGCAGGCTTTTAGCGCAGGCCGGTACCTGCTGCTGCAGAATCCTTTCTTTCAATCAATTCGATTTTGTAGCCATCGGGGTCCTGCACGAACGCGATAACCGTTGTGCCTCCCTTGACCGGTCCGGCTTCACGCGTGACGTTGCCGCCGGCCTTTTTGACTGCCTCACAGGCGGCATAGGCATCGGGTACGCCGATGGCAATGTGGCCGTAAGCATCGCCCAGATCATATTGGGTAACGCCGTGGTTATAGGTCAGTTCCAGTTCGGCCTGATGCGGGTTGGCTTCAAAACCCAGAAAGGCCAGGCTGTATTTGTATTCGGGATTTTCCGAGCGTCGCAGCAGTTTCATACCGATTACATTTGTATAGAATTCAATGGATCGTTCCAGGTCGCCGACGCGTAACATGGTGTGCAGAAATTGCATGTTGTCCTCGTAATGATGGTGGGGTATGTGCGTCCCGGGGACGCGCGTGTCTAGAGTGTCTATCATACACGATCGTTGCCGGTGGAGCCGGTCGGACAGTGGGTTTGGCTGCGTGTTTACTGGCCGTTAACGGTCATTTTTCAATTGTCATAAACCGGTGTTGGCAATGGTGCTTTGCGGCAAACTCAGCGATGCAGAATGGAGCGTGCACGGTCCTTTAATTATTCAGATCAAAGGGTCAATGCAGAGAGCGCAAGGAAACGGGAAGGGGGCGTGATTGGGGCGTGAGGGTGCCGTGCAAATGGCGAGCGGGTCGCCATTGCCGGTTACGTCAGGTTTGCAGGGCAGGCAGGGCCGACATATCGGTTGTTTTCAGTTTCTGCATGGCTGCTTCGTAGTCTGGCAGGATGATGCCCACCTGGTGCCAGAACCGGTCGCTGTGGTTCATCTGTTTCAAGTGAGCCAGTTCATGCGCAATCACATAATCGATGATGTCGGGTGTGAAATGAATGAGACGCCAGTTAAGACGAATACTGCCGTTGCTATTGCACGAACCCCAGCGGGCGCGTGCACGGGACAGTCGCCATGCCTGAAACTGCAGGCCGGCACTGTTTGCAAGCGCGTGGATACGCAGATCGAAATAGTGTAGCGCTTGCGTTTGCAGCCAGTGCGCGGCGGCAGCGCTACGTTGTTCTGCTGTCGCATCGTGTGGCAGTGCCAGCCAGAGCGTGTCCTGTGTTTGCGGGCTGAAGGGGTCGCCATCGAAGCGCGGCACCTTCGAGCCGGTATCAATGTCAATTGAAATGGTCGTGCCCAGATAGGGCAGTTGTGTACAGGCCAGCCAGGACTGTTGAGCCTGGTCGGCCACGGCATTGCGCTGCCGCCAGAACGCCAGCTTCTTCTGGATCCACTCAGCTTTTTCCACAACGGCTTCGTCAATCTGTTTCAGCGAGACCCAGTAGGGCGCTGTCACGCGCAACCCTTCCGTACCGATCACAAAGCCGATACTGCGGCGCCTGCTGCGCGCCAGGGTAAGGGTGATGAGACCGTGCTCGGTGGCTACCGTACGCAGGCGTAAGCCATCGGGCAGGTTCGGGCTGCTGTTGCGAAACAGTTCAGGCTGCGACGTCATGATAGCGTTCCGGATTGAGTACCCGCATTTCGCCTTCGATCCAGCCCCGCACCTCCTCCATCACCTGGTCGGCTGTCCGGCCTGCCGGTTCAATGGGCGGGCCAAAGGAAATGGTGACCAGGCCGGGTTTTTTGGTGAAGGGTTTTTTGGGCCAGCATTCCCCGGCATTATGTGCCACCGGAATAATCGGCGTGTTGGCATGGACAGCCAGCCGTGTGCCGCCCAGCTTGTAATTACCAGCCTGGCCGGGCGGGATCCGTGTGCCCTCGGGAAAGAGTACGGGCGAACGGCCTTCGGCCAGGCGCTGCGTGCCGATTTCCATCACTTGCTGCATGGCATTTTTGCCTTTCTGCCGATCGATGGCGATATTGCGTAAACTGGCCAGGCCCCAGCCGAAGAAGGGAATGTAATTGAGCTCCTTCTTATAGACAAAGCAGGCAGGCCGGCGCAGAAACCAGGCAAAAAACATGGTCTCGTAGGTGGATTGATGCTTGCTCAGATAAATCATCGGCCCGTCGGGTATATTGTGCAGGCCTTTGACTTCATACCGAATGCCCACAATGACCTTGGCGGCCCAGATCACCATGCGTGGCCAGCCTACGGTATAGCGGTAGCGCCAGATAAATGGCAGCGGCAATACCAGCACGCAGCCGACTGCATAAGGCACAACGGTAATGGCCTGAAAAAGCAGGAATAGAACAGAACGTACAAAAAGCATGATCAGGATTCCGTAAGCCAGCTTTCAACCACATCGGCCAGCGTAGGCCTGATTTGCACCGTTTTGGGCAGATTCGGGTCGTTACGGGTTTTCTGCCCGTTGCCTGTTTCCACCAACCAGGTCTGGCAACCGGCCACGTGCGCCGCCGTGATGTCCCTGAGTGAATCGCCGACACATACAACTTCGTGAGCCGGTGCGTCGTAGCGTTTGAGTATTTCCAGGAACATGCCGGGCAGGGGCTTGCGGCAGTTGCATCCGGCATCCGGCAGATGCGGGCACATGAAAATGGCGTCAATCTGGCCGCCGAATGCAGCCAGTTGCTGTTGCATTTTCTGGTGAATGGCAGTCAGATCATCGGGCGTGAACAGGCCACGCCCCAGACCGGACTGATTGGTGGCCACGACCACTTTCCAGCCTGCGCGGGTAAGGCGGGCAATGGCTTCCAGACTGCCGGGCAGGGCCTCCCATTCATCGGCCGATTTAATAAAATCCGGACGATCTTCGTTGATAACGCCGTCGCGATCAAGAATGGCCAGCTTCATTGGGCCAGCCTTGAAATGTCGGCCACCAGATTCATGGTAGCGTGCAGTTGCGACAGCAGGGCCAGTCGATTATTCCGAACGGCCGGGTCATCGGCCATCACCATGACATGGGTAAAGAAATCGTCGACAGCGCTGCGTGTCTGGGCGACGGCCGCCAGGCTTTTCTCAAACTGTCCCTGTGCAGCATCGGCCCTTGCCGTCGCTTCAATCCCATGCAATGCATCGTACAGCGCCTTTTCTGCCGGTTCGGCAAAAAGGGAAGGATCAATGGCGGGCAGATCGCCTTCGGTTTTTTTCAGCAGATTGCCAATTCGTTTATTGGCGGCGGCCAGGCTTTCGGCCTCGGGCAATTGAGCAAACGCCGTGACAGCTTTGATTCTTGCGGCCACTTCCTGCAGTGCTGGCCTTACCGCAATCACTGCATCTACAACGGATTTGGCATAGTCGCCGCTGAGCTGGTTACGATATCGCTCATAAATATAGGTTTGCACTTCGTCTGCTGTGTCTGAATGCAGGGTGCCCGGGCTGAAGGTCCCCATGGCAAATGTCAGCAGCTCAGTCAGATTAAAGCGCGCAGGTGCCGCTGGTGTGCCGGACAGATAACCACCTGCGGCCAGTTGCTCTACCGCACTGATGATCCCCAGCGCAGCGCGGCGCAGGCCGAACGGGTCGCGTTCACCCGAAGGCTGCAGTCCGATGCCCCAGATGCCGACCAGTGTTTCAATGCGCTCGGCAATGAACAGGATCGCTGCGATCAGGTTGTTGTTCGTGACCGGGCTGTCAAACCGGGTGCGGTACTGGTCGTTGAGCGCCTGGACCACTTCCGCGGGTTCGCCGTCGGCCTGGGCGTAGTAACCGCCCATGATCCCCTGCAGTTCAGGGAACTCGCCCACCATATTGGACGTCAGATCGGCCTTGGCCAGTTGCGCAGCGCGATCGGCCAGGGCAACATTGGCGTTCAGGTCTTCGGCAAGGCGTGAGCTGATGCGGCGCAGGCGTTCGATACGCTCATGCTGTGAGCCGAGTTTGTTGTGATAGACGATATTGTCCAGTTGTGCGACACGCGAGGCCAGAGGCTGCTTTCTATCGGTTTCGAAAAAGAATTCGGCATCGGCCAGACGCGGGCGGATCACCCGTTCGTTGCCCTGAATAATATTGGCCGGATCGGCCACATGCATATTGCTGACGATCAGAAATTGATGGATGAGCTTGCCGCTGGCGGGGTCGAACAGCGGAAAATATTTCTGATTCAGGCGCATGGTCAGAATCAGGCATTCCTGCGGTACGGCCAGGAACTTCTCATCGAACTGCCCGACATAAACGGTCGGATGTTCAACCAGCGCTGTCACTTCGTCCAGTAACGGTGCGACCTCGGCCTGGTCTCCCAGGGAGGCGCCCAGTGCTCTGGCCGATTCGTCAAGCTGCTGGCGGATGGCATCGCGGCGTGCTTCGAAAGAGGCAATGACCCGGCCTTTGTCGGCCAGCGTCGCGGCATAGTCATTGGCATGGGCCAATGTGATGGGGCCTGCGCTCATGAAACGGTGGCCGTGTGTGGTATTGCCGGCGTCGATACCCAGAATGGTGACGGGTAAGACAGTGCTGCCGTGCAGCACAACCAGACCATGGACCGGACGCACAAAACGCACACTGGTTTGGCCATCAGCCAGTTGATAACGCATGACCTTGGGAATAGGCAGATCGGCCAGCGCGGTTTCAATGGCGGCCTGCAGCACGTTTTGCAACTGTGCGCCGGCGGCAGTGCCATGGGCCACCAGATATTCCTGCTTGCCATCGGATTCGCGGGCCAGATCTGCCGGCTTCAGGTGTGACAGGTTCTTCGCCGCCAGTTTCTTCTGCAGGGCAGGGGTGGCCTGACCCTGCGCATCCAGGCCCACTTTGACGGGCATGAGTTTTTCGGAAAAGGGCTGGTCGGCGGCAACGGCCAGCACGCTGCTTAGCTGCGCAGCCAGCCGGCGCGGCGTGGCATAGCAGTGGGTCACATTATCAGGACCCAGCAGATGTTGCTTGGCCAGCGCCTGCGTCAGGCTGTCGGCGAACGCCTGACCCAGCTTTTGCAGGGCGCGCGGTGGCAGTTCTTCGGTAAACAGTTCAACAAGTAAGGGCAAATTCATGATACTGCCTTGTTATTCTTGAGCATGGGAAAGCCCAATTGCTCGCGTGAATCATAGTAAGCCTGGGCGACCTTGCGCGACAGATTGCGGATGCGGCCGATGTAGGCAGCGCGTTCCGTGACACTGATGGCGCCGCGCGCATCAAGCATATTGAAGGTGTGGGCAGCCTTCAGGACCGATTCATACGCGGGCAGGGCCAGCGGAATCTCGACCAGTCGGGCCGCTTCCTTTTCGTAGTCGTTGAAGTGCGCAAACAACATATCGGTGTTGGCATATTCAAAGTTGTAGGTGGATTGTTCTACTTCGTTCTGGTGGAACACATCGCGATACAGTACCTTTTCCCCATTGGGCCTCTCGGTCCAGACCAGATCGTACACACTTTCCACATCCTGCAGATACATGGCCAGCCGTTCCAGACCGTAAGTGATTTCGCCCAGAGTAGAGGGGCAGTCTAGGCCGCCTACCTGCTGGAAATAGGTAAACTGAGTCACTTCCATGCCGTTGAGCCAGACTTCCCAGCCCAGTCCCCAGGCGCCGAGCGTGGGATTTTCCCAGTCATCTTCGACAAAGCGGATGTCGTGTTCCTGCGGATTGATGCCCAGTGCTTCCAGGGAACCGATGTACAGATCCAGGATATCCGGTGGTGCGGGTTTTAAGACGACCTGGTATTGATAGTAATGCTGCAGACGGTTGGGATTTTCGCCATAGCGGCCATCCTTGGGGCGACGCGAGGGCTGCACATAGGCAGCGTGCCACGGTTCGGGGCCGATAGCACGCAGAAACGTGGCCGTGTGCGAGGTACCGGCGCCCACCTCCATATCGTAGGGCTGCAGCAGCGCGCAACCTTGGGTATCCCAGTATTCCTGGAGTTTCAGGATAATCTGCTGAAAAGTTAGCATGGACGGACTCAAGAGAATTAGAAAAAGCTGAATCGACGATTTTAACGGATTTGCTGCGGCATTCGGCTGTTTCTTGTGAGATGGCGACCATCTTGGCGGATTTTGCGCGCGGAATGATTTAAAGTTCTGGTATCCCGAAAATGGCAGAGCTGGAGATCTCATGTCTGAATTAGTCAAGTCTGAAATACGTGGTCGCGTCCTTATTCTGACGATCAATCGTCCCGAAGCGCGCAATGCGCTCACCTACGATACGTCTTTTGCGCTGGCCGATGCGCTGGACCGGCTGGATGCCGATGACAACCTGACCGTCGGTATTTTGCGTGGCGAAGGCAACACCTTTTGTTCCGGTATGGATCTGAAGGAGTTTGCCCGTACCCAGCGTCGTGCGGTGGTGCCTGGCCGCGGGCTGGGCGGACTGGTCGAAGCGCCACCGGCCAAGCCGCTGATTGCCGCCGTTGAGGGCTATGCCCTGGCCGGCGGGTTTGAGCTGGCGCTGGCCTGCGATCTGATCGTCGCCGCCAATAATGCCAGCTTCGGCCTGCCCGAAGTCAAGCGCGGGCTGGTTCCCGGTTCTGGCGGTATGTTGCGCCTGCCGCGCCGCCTGCCTTATCACGTGGCCATGGAAGCCCTGCTGACAGGCGATATGATTGCCGCCAGCCGCGCCCATGCGCTGGGTTTGGTCAACGATCTGGTGGAACCCGGCACTGCACTGGAAGCTGCGTTAAAATTGGCAGAGAAGATCGCAGCTAACGGCCCGTTGGCGGTTCGCACGGTCAAACAGATTGTGACCGAGTCTCAGGACTGGCGCACAGACGACATGTTTGCCCTGCAGAACCCCCGCATGGCCCACATTTTTTCATCGGAAGATGCCAAGGAAGGCGCGACTGCCTTCGCCGAAAAACGCTCTCCCGTCTGGAAGGGCAAATAACTTTTTCTGGAATACACTTTCTATCTATATTATGACCACTGTAATCAAACAAGATGATCTGATCCAGTCTATTGCAGATGCAATCCAGTTCATCAGCTACTACCATCCGGCCGATTATATTCAGCATCTGGCGCGTGCCTACGAGCGTGAGCAAAGTGCTGCCGCCAAGGATGCGATTGCCCAGATTCTGACCAACTCGCGCATGTGCGCAGAAGGCAGGCGGCCTATCTGCCAGGATACGGGTATTGTTAACGTATTCCTGAAGGTGGGGATGGATGTGCGTTTTGAGCTGTCCTGTACCTTGCAGGAAGCCTGTGACGAAGGCGTACGCCGCGGCTATCTGGATCCCGATAACAAACTGCGTGCGTCGGTGCTGGCCGATCCGATTTTCGATCGCAAAAATACCAAGGACAATACGCCCTGTATTTTGCATGTGGAACTGGTGCCCGGCAACACGGTCGATGTGCAGGTCGCTTCCAAGGGGGGCGGTTCCGAGAACAAATCCAAGTTCGCCATGCTCAACCCCAGCGATTCGATCGTAGACTGGGTATTGAAAACCGTGCCGCTCATGGGCGCAGGCTGGTGCCCGCCGGGCATGCTGGGCATCGGGGTTGGCGGTACTGCTGAAAAAGCCATGCTGATGGCCAAGCAATCGCTGATGGAAGACATTGACATGTACGAGCTGCTGGCTCGTGGGCCACAGAACAAACTCGAAGAGCTGCGGATCGAGCTGTACGAGAAAGTGAACGCACTGGGCATTGGCGCCCAGGGCCTGGGTGGCCTGACAACGGTACTGGATATCAAAATCAATACGTATCCGACCCATGCGGCCTCTAAACCCATTGCCATGATTCCTAACTGCGCGGCGACCCGTCACGTGCATTTTGTACTGGACGGATCCGGTGTTGCCAATCTGACGCCACCGTCGCTGTCCGACTGGCCCGATGTCCATTGGGCGCCGGATTATAATGCCTCCAAACAGGTCAACCTGGATACGCTGACCAAAGAGGAAGTGGCCAGCTGGAAACCGGGCCAAACGTTATTGCTGAACGGCAAAATGCTGACCGGCCGTGATGCAGCACACAAGCGCATTCAGGACATGCTGGCCAAAGGCGAGCCGCTGCCGGTCGATTTCACCAACCGCGTGATCTATTATGTGGGTCCGGTGGATCCGGTACGCGAAGAAGTCGTGGGGCCTGCAGGTCCAACCACCGCCACCCGCATGGACAAATTCACCGACATGATGCTGGAGAAAACCGGCCTGATCGCGATGATCGGCAAGGCCGAACGTGGCCCGGTCGCTATTGAGTCCATCAAGAACCATCGTTCTGCCTATCTGATGGCCGTGGGCGGCTCGGCTTATCTGGTGTCCAAAGCCATTCGAGGCGCCAAAGTGGTTGGCTTCGAAGATCTGGGTATGGAAGCGATTTACGAATTTGATGTGAAGGATATGCCGGTGACGGTTGCCGTTGATTCCAGCGGTACCTCAGTACACACCACCGGCCCGCGTGAATGGCAGGCGAAGATCGGGATTATTCCGGTACCGGCGTAATGAGTTGAGTATTTGCATTCGTGCAATAGAAACGGTCTGCAGCCTTACGTTGCGGACCGTTTTGTTTTGGCTGGACGATTTGATGTGCTGTGCATAGGGGTGTATTGGCGGGCAATAGTCCATAACTGTTGCAGGTATATGATTTTTAAACTAAACTAATAAAACTTAGTTTATTTGGGAGCATGATATGCTTACAGTCAATATTCACGAAGCTAAGACGCATCTGTCTCGCTTGATTGAAAAAGCGGCGAAGGGCGAGTCATTTATTATTGCTAAAGCAGGTAAACCGATGGTCAAAGTCGTGGCGTTAGCCCCCGCTGACGGCATAAAAATGAAGCGAATCGGATTCATGAGCGGCCAAATGAGCATTCCGGCTGATTTCGATAGCCTGGGATCAAACGAGATTTCGCAATTGTTCAATGGTGACGCATGAAGCTATTGTTAGATACTCATCTTCTATTGTGGATCGCTGCCAACGCTCCTCAGCTGTCACGACAGGCTGTAGAGTTGATTAATGATGTACACAACGAGTTGTTTTTCAGTGCGGCTAGCCTATGGGAAATTGCCATAAAGAACAGTCTGGGTCGCGAGGATTTTCAGGTTGACACTAGATTACTGCGTCGTGGATTAATTGAAAACGGGTATAAAGAACTGCCCATTACAGGCGAACATGCAGTAGCCATAGGTAGCTTGCCCTTCATACATAAAGATCCCTTTGACCGATTGCTCGTGACGCAGGCCACCGTAGAGGGATATACATTATTAACCTCAGACGCAACCGTGGCCCAATATCCTGGTCCGATAAAAAGAGTATAGCCAAAGATTGGGGCGTTGATTTCACTCACTAATTATTCAGAACAGCGCTGTGCGGAAGGTTGCCGAGGCCAGATATTCGACCTCGGCAAAGTGCGGTTTTAAGCCCACGAGATACTTCGTCTACCGAACCAGTCCCTGTTTCTTCAGCCAGTCCTGAATGAGCCCTGATATCTGTTGTGAGTTCGCGTCCATCATCAGCATATGGCTGTTGCCATGGATTCCCTGCGCTGGCAGATCCAGCAGGTCGCCGCGGCCGCCTGCCTGGTTCAATGTCGTACGGAAACGTTCCTGCCGGTCCTTGATGCTCTGCCAGAATGGATAGTCCTGAATGTGATCGCCCCAGACCCATAGCATCGGTACATTGCGTAAGGGGGTCAAGTCTGTTTTGGCGGGGTCGGGTGAGCCGCTGGGTTCAACCAGTACCACGGCCTTGATCTTGTCTGGGTATTTCAATGCCGAGGTCAGGGCGAAATTGCCGCCCTGGCTATGTACCACAATCACGCAAGGGCAGGCCTGTTGCACATACTGGTCATAGGCGCGCTGCGTGCGTGCATCGTTTGTCGCCCAGCGCGGTATGCTTTGCTTGGTGAACTGGTCAAAAGCGGCGATGGGGAAAAGCGTGTCGGGGATCGTCGTTCGTGCTTTTGGGTCGCTCGCATAGGTCTTGCCAATGCGAAATAATTCCCATGCTTCTTTTTTAGTGCGGAATACCG
Source organism: Advenella mimigardefordensis DPN7 (assembly GCF_000521505.1). Lineage (GTDB taxonomy): Bacteria > Pseudomonadota > Gammaproteobacteria > Burkholderiales > Burkholderiaceae_B > Advenella > Advenella mimigardefordensis. The sequence continues at coordinate 3,033,795 of NZ_CP003915.1, read as the reverse complement.
GCTCGCCCTGGAAAATGTTAGGGTAACGCGCCCACGATGCACGGCCTCGTTCGACCGCATCGCTTACATAAACGCTCCAGCCATCACGCAGAAAATCCATTTCCCAGCCAGGCTTGCCGTCGGGTTTGGTTTCATACGTTGTTCCTGACAGACCACCGCCATGCCACATCAGCATAGGCACACTGGCGCGCGGATTTTCCAGAATGGTGTAACGGGTATACATTTGCCCGGCCACAAAATCGCCGTTGGGGTCGAGCGTCACCGGAGGTGAGCCCGGGCTGTACACCATCTTCTTGGTTGGCAATCCTTTGAGTGTGACTTGCTCACCACCAATGTGATAGCTGCCGACTTCCTTTACATTTAACCCGCCTGTTTGCGCGCATCCTGCCAATAGTGTGATGGCTGGAAGCGCCCACGCTGCGGTGCGTTTTGCGATATTCATAGCGTCTCCTCTTGCGGCTTAATCCCGGTGAACGCCAGTGGCGTTACGCACGCGGCCGCTGATCGCCTGCGCCCACACCGGGTGTGTTTTGGTTTGTTTTGGATGATTATAAATGGCGACTCGTTTGTCTCACGGTAAATGGAGGGAAGCCGTTTATCTAAAATGAATGTGAAGGTGCAGCTTGTTCACTCGTCATGTTGAAATGTTGGGTCGTACTGTCATTGTTTTTTCATAAACGAATTATTAAAATAAGCGTTAGTTTTTCTGTCTGAGATTAATGGCCATGCTTCGATGTGGTCCGCTTTAAAGTTGTATGACTGATGTTCATGTCACTCCCATTTCTGCCTTGCGTCAGATGAGCATTATCATCCGGTGCCTGCCTCGCCCCCGCGTATTGAAAAGCCGGGAACCAGCGGTGAGGAACCTCGGCAGCATTCCACTTTACTTTTCTGTCAGCAGATTGGCCTTCTGTTCGTTCGACGTAGCGAGACGGGCAAGGGCGCTGCATGGCTGTCTTACTTCTTTTCCATATGAATGAACGACCAACCAATTGAGGGGTAAAAATGTCAAATAACGTCACATTTCACGTTGCTTATACTGTTACGACAGACGTTTCGGCTCAGGATATCTGGGCCATCTGGGTTGATGTCAATAACTGGAATAAGTGGGATCACGGTATTGCACATTCCGAATTGAGTGGCAGCTTCAACGAGGGTTCTCGGTTTGTGCTGACGCCACAGGGTGGCGAGCCAATAGACATTACGCTGAAGACGGTCACGCAGGGAGAAGCGTTTTCTGACGAAGCCCACTTGCCATTCGGCAGCATCCGTAATGTGCATCACATGCGCATGGTCGGCAGGAAGCTTCAGGTGACGCACGAAGTTTATGCTGACATCGACGAAGCTTCAGCCCAGTTCTTCGGCAACGAGATCTGGCCGCATATGCAATCCGGCCTGCCTGAAGCAGTGAACAACCTTATCTTACTTGCACAGAGAAAATAAACGGCGTTATTGAACGGCGCATTGCGTGTGCCATGCGCCGTTAAGAGTAAGCCATAAAGGAGTGGAGAAAAAGATGACTAAATACTGGTGTGGTGTTGTGTCAAAAGAGCACATCTTGCGCGGCGTGGCGGGAGGGTTTTGTCAGGTATGTCATGGCAAGCGTGCGCCGCTGGCGCGTATGGCGCCTGGTGACGGCATTGTCTTCTATTCGCCCGTCACGAAATTCCAGAGCAAAGATAAATGCCAGAAATTTACGGCGATAGGCACAATTGTAGGCGACACTCCTTACCAATTTGAGATGACGCCCGATTTCATTCCCTTTCGGCGTGACGTCCAATACTATGACGGAGTCATTGATGCGCCGATTCATCCCATGCTGAACCAGTTGTCGTTTACCGCAGGCATTACGAGCTGGGGCTATCCATTCCGACGCGGCCATTTTGAAATCACGCGTGCCGATTTTCTACTCATCGCACAAGCAATGCTGCCGGACAGCTGGCGTGATGCATGCGCAGAGATACCCGTCGGAACTGACTGTTAAGGCCGTTACAGACAAAAACTGATGAGTACCTTCTGAGGTCCAGGCACGTTCATATTGATAAGAATAGACCAAAGCGAATGCCAGAAGGAAAAACTTCAACAAACAAAATCTCGCTGCGTTAATAATCAATCAAGGAGTACATATTCATGTCAACACAACAGCAAAGTAAAGTGGTGCTTGTTACCGGCGGATCAGGCGGCATTGGCAGTGAGATTGCTCGTCGTCTGGCCGGCGATGGCATGGCAGTCATGATCACTTATTGTCAGGCAGAGACGGCTGCGAAACGAGTTGTGCAGGATATTCAGCAGGTCGGTGGTAAGGCTGCGATGGTACGTGCAGACGTGTCAAAGGCTGCGGATGTGCGAGCGGCTTTCGAGGCGGCGATGTCGACTTTCGGTGGTGTCGATGTGGTGGTTAACAATGCCGGTGTCATTATTCCAGGCGCCATTGCCGACACTTCCGAGTCAACCTATGATGCCGTGTTCAACGTAAATGTACGCGGTGCGTTGATGATGATGAAGCAGGCGGCGACCCATTTGCGCGATGGAGGCCGAGTGATCAATATTTCGTCGACCATGGTGGGCGCACCGATTGCGGGTTCTGCTCTGTACGCGGCCAGCAAGGCGGCGCTTGAATCGTTTGGAGAAGTGTTGTCCAAAGAAGTAGGTGCGCGTGGCATCACGGTGAACACACTGCGGCTCGGCGCTACCATTCCAGGCATGTTTGCCAAGGCACCGCCGGAGCGGCAGGCAGCGTTTGCTGCTGCTTCTCCGTTCAAGCGTCTGGGCACACCGAGTGATGCTGCAGATGTAGTAGCCTTTCTGACAGGTGAGGGCGGCCGTTGGATTACCGGCCAGACCATCACTGTTGATGGCGGAGCGACCTGATGTTTGTCCTGTAGAGGTCTGTTTTCATCAGACCTCTACTTTATTTTTCAAGTACTCGTTGGTGCAGATGCATTAAATTTTTGCCGATTCGACAGCTTTTGTTCTGAATTCTTGTTCTCTTATATATGTTGCAGACTTTTCAGCTCTTGTGCCAGTGCCTTGCGGTCCACTTTACCCACTGTGTTTTCCGGAAGCGCACTCAGCAAATGAATGCTGGCAGGTTGGTAAATGCGGGATAAGTTATCCTTAAGTAACTCGGTCACTTCGCTGATATCCAAATCGGCTCCCACTCGCGCCGTTACAAACGCCACCGGTACTTCACCCAGATCTTCATCGGGTTGGCCGATTACACAGCAATTTGCGACGTCGGGATGCATGGCAATCACGTGTTCAATCTGAGAGGGAGAAATATTTTCTCCGCCACGAATAATCACATCCTTGATACGGCCGGTGATGTAGAGATAACCATCTTCATCGATATATCCAATATCACCGGTATGCAAGGGGCCGGTCAGTGCATCGAGCTGACCGGGTACCGATATACCTACGTAACCGAGCATCAGACTTTCTCCATCGATACATATTTCGCCATTCACATTTGCGTCGCTAATGCGATCTCCGGTGGCAGACAAAAGATAGACGTCCTGATTGTTCAGTATCTTCCCGATTGAGCCGATTCTTCGGCCTTGCGGTGGATTCATCGTGGAGGTGCAGGTAGCTTCTGACAGACCGTATGAAATAATCAGTGGCTGCCCAAGATAGGTTTCAATTTTTTTGTGTAATTCGGTTGTGATTGGCGCAGAACCACAGCGAGCCAGTCGAAGATTGGCAACTGCATCAGCTGGCATGGGGTGTGATAGCATGCGTGAGTACATGGTGGGCACACCGGTAATGATGGTCGGTTGTACCGTGGCCATGAGATCCGGCATGGCTTTAGCCGAGAAACGCGGCGCAAAATGTACCATGGCACCGATTGCCAGCGGGCTGAATAACTGATTATTCAATCCGTTAGTGTGATAAAGCGGCATGACGTGCAGCAGAATGTCATCTAGGGTCAATTCAGTCATCGCGATGACGCCCTGTGCATTGTTCAGCACGCCCAGATGGCTCTGTAATACGCCTTTGGGTTTGCCGGTGCTGCCCGAAGTGAACAGCATTAGGGCGGGATGATGCGGGGTAACGGTCTGCGACCAGTACGGCTCTGAGTCAGGCAGGGTGAGCGGGTTCAGTGCCTGCACATTGTCGGACGCAAGCGGCCTTGCGGGTTCATCTGTCAGCAGCCAGGTCAGCCCTCCGCTGAGAAAGCGATCCGATCGTTCCATGTCACCCAGATTCGGTTCCAGGGGGCATGGGCAGGCACCGGCGGCCATGACGGCCAGCAAGGTGATCACGGCGTTCAGACCGCGCGGCATATCGATGGCGACACGTGCTTCCTCGGCAATCCCGGCCGCGCGCAAACGGCCGGACAGATGGGAGACCTCTTGATAAAGCAGGCTGTACGGGATTTGCCTATCGTTATCCTGCAGGGCGATGCGATTGGCGATCCCGTCTTTCTGCCAGGTCGATTGCCAGTGATTCAAAATGGTAGAGGAAGCCGTCATGTGTTATCTCCTAGCGCAGCGTGACGCCAGCATCTTTTTCAAATTGCCCGTCAGGATCCAGTGAACGTAGTGCGGCGATCTCCGCATCGGTGGGTGGATCTGTCGGTTTCGCATCCTGGTAATCAAAGGTAAACCCGGTGCGTTCGACGACTTCTTCGACCGATGATTCGGGGTGATAGGATTGCAGTGCGAGCTTATTGTCTTTTTTGATGAAGACGGCAATGGGCGTAACGACACCATGAAAGCCGCCCCAGGAAGTGCGAAAGTCCAGCTTTTCCACAAATGTTCTTGTGGAATGTTCGGTGCGCCAGGTGCAGGCGCGTTTGGCAGTTGGAAGCATAACGGCGCCACCGCCACCACCGGGCAGGCGAACTTTGGGTGAATGCCAATCGCCAATGACGGAATTGTTTGCATTGCCGTCACCGTCAATCTGGGCTGCACCAAGAAATGTCAGGTCCATTCTGCCGCGAGAGCACAGATCGTAGAAATCTTCATTAGCGAAGATAGATGCGGATTGCTGTGCAAGCACAGGATCGGAGCTGGACAGGGGAATTGCAGACGGTTGGGGATCTACACCACCGGCGACGTTAATATAAATAAAATCCCATTCGTAGGCCTTTTTGGCCATCAGGCAGGCCAGCATTGGCATGGTGGAATTAACGCCGCTAAAGGTAATTTCATTGGGTCGAATGAAACGCGCCAGATTAGTGACAATATAAGAAAAAGGAGACCAGTTGTTTTCCATTATGCAATTTCCTTTGTTTCTGGCGCAGTATTCATGTGTTCGGCGAAAGCCGCTTCGTCGGGATTCAGATAGGCTTCGACCGCCGGATAATCAATTTCGTAAGCAGGCCAGCAGGAGCCCGGCCAGGCCCCATTCTTGACGATAGAAAAGGCCTCTACCAGAAAGTAGGGGATCAGCGTGGTTTCAGGGCTATCCGTGAAAACCGTGTCGTCGACCAGTTTTTCTGCAATCACCAGTACGCTTTTGGCCGAGCGCGACATGATTCGATCCCAGTGATAGGTGCCCAGCACGCGAACATTGCCCTTTCTGTCCACCTCATTGGCGTGAATCACTGCGTAATCGGGCTGGATCGCCGGAATCACCCACACATCTTTGCCTGATCCGTAGGGGTCAGGGATCTTCGCCCATTCGTTCAGTTTGGCTAGCTCGCTGCCGTCAATACCGGCGCAGGGTTGAAATGGGATGCCGAAAGCGGCGGCGCGTAGTCCGGCGGTCAGTGTCGCGCAAGCATGTTCCTCCAGTGCAAGGCGCCCCTGTTCGACTGCTTTTCGGTAGTATTGAGCCAGGCCGAAGTTGCCTTCCATGGCAACAATCCCGGCACGCGCCTTTGTCGCGGTACCTGTGCGGCACAAAATATCTATGTCATAGCCAGGTGACTGCTTAATGATTTCCAGGTCCTGTTTGTTCTGTCGAATGAGTTCCCGCACAAAGGAAAAGGGGCCGCGATGAAGAAAGCTGCCACCCAGCGCCAGCGAAGCGCCATTGGGAACGCGGCTAACCAGTTGCTGCAGGGAAACACATTTATCGCTTTGGTTAAATCCTGATGTCATGGTTTAGTCCAGATTAGTTGGGTTTCAGGTAGGCCCGGATCCTGTCCTTGAGGCCGGGCGCCGAGGCAGAGCGCACCAGAGCGGCCAGGTTCTGGTCGGACTCTGCGCTGCAATAGAGCACTTTGTACAGATTGCGACGAGTAACATCGGACAGAATGGCATTGTTCTGTTCGGCCTGTTCGATCAGCGATGGCCACTGTTCGGGTTCTCGTATCTCCTGCATGAAGGCTATTTTCTGCGCCTCCTGGGCATCGAATGTGCGGGTGCTTGAAAGAATCTCCAGAGCGTTCTGTGTGCCCACGATGTTCTGAAAGCGGCGTGTTCCCAGGATGAGGCCGAACTTGATGCCGGGAAATCGGAAGCTGGTGCCTGCAGCGGCAATGCGGTGTTTGCAGGCGGCAATGATATCGACGCCGGCGCCAAAATTTCGTCCATGGCAGAGTGCGATGGTCATGGACGGAGAGGTGGCCAGCAGATCCAACATGATTTCAATTTGAATGATGCGCTGTAGCAGATCGCCTTCACTGGCGGTATCTAGATCGGAAAAGTCAAAGCCTGCGCAAAAGTTTTTGCCATTGCCTTTGAATATCATCAGGGGAATTTTTTGCTGATGGGCGGCCTGTATGCCTTCTGTGAGCGCCAATACCAGTTCTGGCGCCAGTGCATTCATTTTTTCCGGGCGGTTCAGCGTAAAGACCCACGCTTGCTCACGCTGTTCAATGCTCAGCATGTCACTCATGCATCTTCTCCCTGCGGGGCGATGGAAGACAGGATTTCTTCATTATGCTGACCCAGTGCGGGCGGGCCAGCTGCAATACGACTGGTCTTACCGTCAAAACGAATGGGAGAAGCAAAGGTATTGGCAGTCAGCCCGTTGGGCAGGGGAATATCCTGCACCCACTCCATATGAGCCACCTGTTCGTCTGCCAGGATGTCTGAATACTGATTGATGGGGGCGCATGGCACGCCGGCGGCACGGAATGCGCTCAACCAGTGTTCCGCGGGTTCGGCAGCAAAGATGACTTCCAGTATTTCCAGCAGCGCCTGCTGATGCTGAGCCCGCAGCAGGGTGGAGGTAAAACGCTCATCGTCATATAGTTCGGGACGATTGACTACCTGGCAGACGGATTTCCACAGCGAATTGTTGCCGGCAGCCATGCCGAAATAGCCATCTTTACAGCGAAATACCTGATAAGGTGCATTGCGTGGGTGCGCCGATCCCATTTTCCTGGGATTGTTGCCGCTGCCAAAATATTCCGAGGTTTGCAAAGCGGCAATGCCCAGCGTCGCTCCCAGCATGGATACATCAATATGTGTGCCTTCACCGGATTTTTCCGCCATTCTGAGTGCCGATACGATAGAGAAGGCAGCGTATAGTCCCGCGGAAAAATCGCACACCGGCACGCCGCACTTGACGGGCGCGCCGTCGGCTTCGCCGGTGATACTCATCAGCCCGCTCATGGCCTGAACCGTCAGGTCAAAACCGCCTTCCTGGCTGCGCGGGCCACTTTGACCATAAGCAGAAATGGAGCAATAGACAATTTGTGGGTTGAGGGCCTTGATATCGGCAAAGCCCAGCCCCAGCCGGTCCATGACCCCAGGGCGATTATTCTCCAGTACGATATCGGCTTCACACATAAGCCGGCGCGCTGCTTTGACATCCGCCGGATCTTTGAGATTAAGGGTGATCGATTTTTTATTGCGGTTCAGCGAAGCAAAATTTTCACTATATCCATCGCTGATGGGCGGCCAGCTGCGCAGTGTATCTCCGCCATTGGGGTTTTCTATTTTGATCACGTCGGCTCCCATATCGGCCAGCAGCATGCTGCAGAACGGGCCGGCGGCAACGTTGCACACTTCGATCACTTTGACGCCTTGTAGCGTGGATTCTTGCTTCATAGGTAATTACTCACGGTTCGTTTTAATCTGATTCGCCGAAGTAACCTCGGCGATACCCTGATTCTCGGGATATTTCACGGGCGGCATCCAGTACCACTGGAGACCAGCGTTTCATGTTTTCGATGGTAAATCGCTCCAGCGGTCCGGAAATACCGAATGCGGCGATGACTCTGTTGTGCCCGTCAAAGACGGGAGCGGCGATGCCACCAACGTTATTGCGCCATTCACCACGATTGATGGCATAGCCAATACGGGAAATGTCAGCCAGTTCTTCCCTGAGTGCGCTGAGCGTGGTGATCGTATTCTCTGTATGGCGAAGGAGTTCGGGGACATGGCGTTCCAGATAGTCGCTGGACTGGAACGCCAGCAGTGCCTTGCCCGTGGCAACCGCGTAAGCGGGGGCGCGGCCACCGATAATGGAATAGGCGCGAACCGGATTGGGGCTGTCGATTTTGTCGATATAGATCACATCGAACTGATCGAGGACGGAAAGATGCACTGTCTCCTGCGTTTCCTGTGCAACTCGACGCATCAGCGGGGCGGCGATTTTACGCACATCCAGGCGCGCGAGGCGCTGGGCAGCCAGCTCGAATACTTTTAAAGTCGGCTTATATCCACCGGTATGACTGCTTTTTTCCACATATCCCGCCGCCATGAGCGTTTGTAATGTGCGGTGCGTATTGCTTTTGGTCAGGCCCGCTGAGATAGCCAGGTCGTCTATCGTGTTTGGCTGATCTTCCTGAGCGCATATGATTTCAAACAACCGCAATCCTTTTAGCAGGGTTTTATCCATATTAATCCCAAATATTGGTATTTAAAATCCTATATTTTATATTAAAAATAAGTGCATAAAATACGATAGATACGAACCACAAATGCATTGACGACATATTCATTATATGCGATTCTAATTTCAATACAAGAAATAGTATTAGTGTCCTAAATAGTAATATATAAATAACGGAGCGAGATAATGAAATTTTTTGTCAAAATGGCAGCAATCGCATGCCTGGCTGTTTCCACATCGGTCGCGGTTGCTGCGGACTGGCCGGCCAAACCGGTAACCCTGGTCGTGCCGTATCCGCCAGGGGGCGCGACCGATTTCTCTGCCAGGATTTATGCGCAATATCTGCCCGAAATCATCGGCGCACCTGTCGTCGTTGATAATCGTGCCGGCGCCGGCGGTGAAATTGGCGCGGAAGTGGCATCACGTGCCAAACCTGATGGGTACACGATGCTGTTTGGCGCCATCGGCAGTCTGGCCATCAACTCGGTACTGCCGTCCAAGCCTAAAACGTATCAATTTCCCGATGCGTTCACAGGCGTATCGTTTGGCACGGCTGTACCTTTGGTGGTCGCTGTTCGCAGCGGGTTGGGCGTTAATTCGCTGGATGAACTCATTAAGAAAGCGCACGATAATCCGGGGAAAATTTCATATGGATCGGCGGGGGTAGGTTCATCGCAACATATGGCGGTGGAAAAATTTCAACTGGCGACAAATACCAAGTTACTGCACGTGCCCTATAAAGGGAGTGGCCCGGCTGTTACCGATTTGCTTGGGGGCCAGATTGATATGGTGATTGAAACGCTGACGACGCTGTATCCGCAAATGAACAGCGGAAAAATCAAATTTCTTGCGGTGAGTACCGCTGACAGGGTCAAAACGATTCCGGACGTACCCACGCTAACAGAACTCGATATCAAAGACTATGTACTAACCACGAATTACGGGCTGCTAACTCCCTCTGGCACACCCAAGGCCATTGTGGACAAAATGTCTGAGGCAATGCAGACGATCGCTGCGCGTAAAGATGTGCAGGATAAATTGGTCGAGTCAGGGGCAAACGCGTATGCGAGTACCCCGGACGATACAAATCGCCTGTTGCTGGAAGAGGTCAGAAAATGGTCTGACGTAGCGACACGGGCCAAAGTCGAGTAACAGTTATGGGCGAACCTATGAATGAAACGCATCGGCTTGCTATTGTCGGGGGTGGGTCCGTTGCCGTGTCCTTTCTGGCCCAGTTTATCGTGCTGATTCAGAAGACGCCGATTGACTTTCCACCGATACACATTACATTATTTGAACCAACTGGTGTTATTGGTCAAGGAACTGCGTATCAGGCAGACCTGAACACAAATCTACTAAACGTGCCTGCGAACAATATGTCCTTGTTCGATGACAAGCGAACGCATTTTTTGGAATGGCTCACGACTTTGAGCAAAGATGATTTAAGTCGTTATGGCGTCAAGGAGATTGACGGCAATGATTTCTATCCAAGGCCATTATTCGGTCGCTATGTCAGCGAACAATTTACTCGAATCGTCAAGTTGGCCTGCGATCTTGGTGTGACTGTCCGAGTCATAGAGAATGCGGTTGTGGCGATTGAGCGGCAACAATCCAGAGCAATGATGCTCCGCGACAGCGCAGGCGGCAAGTATGAAGCGGACCGCGTTGTATTGTGTAACGGTAATTTATCATCTGACAAATTTGAGGCGCTGCTCCCACAAGCCGGCTTTTTAAATAGCCCGTACCCTGTTGCTGAATTAGCCAGAAAAATTCCCAATAGTGCGAGTGTCGGTATTCTGGGTAGTAATCTGAGCGCTATCGACGCCATCGTGGCATTGGTGGCGCAAGGGCATGCGGGTCCGATTCATTGCTTCTCCAGGCAAGGGAGATTGCCCTCTGTTAGAAGTACGTTTCCTACGAAGGTGAGTGACCGCTTAACGCGTAACAGTGTACATAAATGGGTTACCGAACAGGATGGGCATCTTGATCTTGCGTGCATTTATGAGCAACTGCAGAAAATGATTCTCTCGCATGGTTACGGAGATGACCTAAAGGATTTGTTGGGGGCGGATAACAGCGCCAGTGACCAGTTAGACTGGGAAATTGAGACATCCCAGGCCAGACAACGACCGTGGCAGTCCGTGCTGGCATCCACAAACGATGTGATTGATTTGCTATGGTTTTATCTCGCCCCAGAAGAGAAGCAACAATTTCAAAAACGGTGGATGCCTCAGTGGATGTCCCGTCGGGCCATGTTCCCAATGAAGAACGCGTTAAAACTCCAGGAGCTGATGCGACGACGACAGTTATACGTTCATGGCGGCTTTCAGGCGTGCATGCCCGTTAAAGATAAGGACGTTTTCGAGGTGAGCTATGAGAATGGAGTAGGGGATGTTGAATCAGTACGATGTGAGTACATAATCAATGCTACCGGATTCTCTCAGAATGTGGAAAAGTCTGCCGATCCACTGGTTATGGATTTGTTGAACTCAGGAATGGCAACATCATCGCCATATGGTGGTTTCAAACTGGATTTCAATACTGGAAGCCTGATTGCATCCAATAGCGAGATCGTTGACGAGATTACCGTTCTGGGAAGTCTGGCTCGCGGCACCTATTTTTGGACGATATCGATGGATGTCAATGCAAGATTGGCCGGTGAACAGGCACGGCAGATAGTCAATGCACTTGTCGTTCAGGGTGACAAAATCAACGTGTGCTGATCTTCTCTCACACCCGACCCGTGGGTATTTCCTAATTGATTCAAAAAGTATCAATATGTAATATTTATGCCGTTTATTCAGTCTTGTAATGCTGCGGCAAGGCTGGCTTTTTTACCTTGATGTTGAAGGAAACGGTAATGAAGGGAAATACCACGCGCATCATCCTGTCCGCCTTGTTTGCAGGTATTGCTGGCGCTGCACAGGCGGCAGGAACGCTCATCTATTGTTCTGAAGGCAGTCCTGCCGGATTCGATACCCCGCAATATACATCCGGCACCGATTTTGATGCTTCGGCGCGTTCTATTTATAACGGCCTGGTTTCTTTCAGGCGCGGCAGCACCGAAGTGATTCCCGAGCTGGCCGAGAAATGGGACATTTCCGAGAACGGGCTTGAGTACACCTTCCATCTGCGTCGCGGGGTCAAATTTCATACCACACGTTTTTTCACACCCACGCGTGAGCTGATTGCAGATGATGTGGTCTACACCTTCGAGCGCATGATGGATAAAAACCATCCATTTCGCAAGGCGTATCCTGCGGAGTTTCCGTACTTTACCGACATGGGCATGGATAAGAACCTGAAATCCGTGCAAAAGATTGACGATTACACGGTGAAATTTACCCTGAACGAGGTAGATGCGCCTTTTCTGCAGAATATGGCCATGGCATTTGCTGTGATTTTTTCCAAAGAATATATGGAAAAATTGCTCAACGAAGGTAAACCGCAATTGCTCAATCAGCAGCCGCTGGGCACAGGCCCGTTCGTGTTCGACCGCTATCAGAAAGACGCCCAGATCCGCTACAGGGCGAACACGGCGTACTGGGACAAGGAGGAGGGGCCGCTGGTAGACAACCTGATTTTCGCCATTACCAAAGATCCCACGGTACGCGCTCAGAAACTCAGATCCGGCGAATGCCATATCGCCTCTCATCCCTTGCCGGCAGACGTTGAGCGTCTCAAAAAGGAGTCTAACCTCAAAGTGCTTTCCAGCCCGGGCTTCAATGTAGGTTTCATTTACTACAACACGGAAAAAACACCGCTACAGAAACCTGAAGTGCGGATGGCGCTGGATATGGCGATCAACAAGCCGGCCATTATCAAGGCTGTATATGGCGGGCAGGGTGTGCTGGCAGAGGGACCTATGCCCACCACCCAATGGTCCTATGATGACACGCTCAAAGGTCGTTCATACGATGTCGGGAAAGCCAAAGCGTTACTTAAAGAGGCCGGCTATCCCGACGGATTTGAGATGGGCTTGTGGTCTTTGCCTGTGGCCAGACCCTACAACCCCAATGGGCGCCTGATGGCTGAACTGATTCAGGCTGATTGGGCCAAAATCGGAGTCAGAGTCAGCATCAGTACTTACGAATGGGGAGAGTATCTCAGGCGTGCCCAGAAAGGGGAGCATGATGTGATCATGGCCGGCTGGACGGGCGACAATGGCGACCCCGACAACTGGCTCGGCAATCTGCTGTCTTGCGGTGCCGTGGGCGGCAGTAACTATTCACGTTTCTGCTATAGGCCGTTTGATGACCTGGTGGTCAGGGCCAGACGCGAAACCGATCAGCAGGGGCGCACCCAACTATATAAAGAGGCACAGAAAATCTTCCATGAGCAGATGCCCATGTCGCCTATCGGTACGTCGATTGTAAACGTGCCTATGAACAAAAAAGTCCAGGGCTTCAAGATCAGTCCTTTTGGCATGTTCCAGTTCAACGGCGTGAGTATGCAATAGTTTATCTGACCGTAGCCATCTCGGTATGTGCGCAGTCCGTCGCAGGCAGGAAGTGCCTGCGATTGCGCAGGATAGCCAGGGTGGCGGGCAGAAATTTCATCCTAAAAAAATAACAATATGGACTATTCAAGTTGTCCCACTCCGTCTTGTAATGCTGCGGCAAGACGGCTTTTTTTACCTGCTAAAGGAAGGAAATGGTAATGAAGATACGTTTTTCGCGCAGCATGCTGGCGGCGTTATTCGCTTGTTCTATAACAACAGCGCAGGCGGCAGACAAGACACTCATCTATTGTTCATCAGCAAGCCCGGCTGGGTTCGATATTGCACAATATGCAGCGGTGACCGATTCCGAGGCGTCGGCCGCAACAGTCTATAACGGCCTGGTGGCCTTTAAAAGAGGCAGTACGGAAGTGATTCCGGCGCTGGCCGAAAAGTGGGATATTTCCGCCGATGGGCTGGTTTATACCTTCCATCTGCGGCGTGGCGTTAAATTTCATACCACGCGATTTTTTACGCCGACCCGGGAGCTGACCGCAGACGATGTGGTGTATACCTTCGAGCGAATGATGAGCAAGGAACATCCATTTCGCAAGGCGTACCCCGCAGATTTTCCATACTTCACCGATATGGGCCTGGATAAAAACCTGAAGTCGGTGGAAAAGGTCGATGACCATACGGTGAAGTTCACGCTTCACAACCTGGATGCGTCATTTGTGCAGAACATGGCCATGTCGTTCGCCATTATCCACTCCAGGGAATATATGGAGAAACTGCTTGCCGATGGTACGCCGGAACTGATCAACCAGCAGCCGCTGGGTACCGGCCCCTTTGTGTTCCAGCGCTATCAGAAAGACGCGCAGATCCGCTTCAAGGCCAACAAGGACTACTGGAACAAAGAAGACGGCCCGCTGGTAGACAACCTGGTGTTTGCCATTACCAAGGATTCGGCCGTCGCCGCGCAGAAACTCAAGGCCGGCGAATGCCATATCGCCTATTCGCCTCTGCCGGCGGATATCGAGCTGCTGAAGAAAGATCCCAATATCAAGATTTTGTCTGCTCCCGGCTTTAACGTGGGTTATGTTTACTACAACACAGAGAAAGGCCCCTTGCGCAATCCGCAGGTGCGGGTGGCACTGGATATGGCCATTAACAAGCCGGCGATTATCAAGGCCGTTTATGGCGGATTGGGTGTGCTGGCGCATGGTCCCATGCCGACCAGCCAATGGTCCTATGACGAAACGATCAAAAGTCGTCCGCATGATCTGGATAAAGCCAGAGAGCTGCTGGTGCAGGCAGGCTACCCTGACGGGTTTGATCTCGGTCTATGGGCATTGCCGGTGGCGCGCCTGCATAATAGCCGCCTGACGGCTGAACTGATTCAGGCCGACTGGGCCAAAATCGGCGTGCGGGTAAAGCTCAACACGTATGAGTGGGCGGAATATCTCAAGCGTGCCCGCCAGGGAAGCCACGATGTCATTATGGTTGGCTGGGTGGGCGACAACGGGGATCCCGATAACTGGCTGGGCAACCTGCTGGCCTGCCGTTCCGTGGGAGGCAGCAATTTCTCACGTTTCTGCCATAAGCCGATGGATGAATTGCTGAACAAAGCAAAACGTCTGACCGACAAAGAGGAACGCACCCGCTTATACAAGGAGGCTCAGGCCATCTTTCATGAACAGATGCCCATGTCACCCATCGCGACCGCACTGCAGAGCGTACCCATGAGCAATAAAGTGGACGGTTTCAGGATCAATCCTTTTGGAATCTATCAATTTTTTGGCGTCAGTCTGAAATAGCCCGACGGGCGATGCGGGGGCCGCAAGGCACCCGTAGCGCGAGGAAGAGGCTGAAATAAAAGAGAATGGGTATCATATGGTTACACAATGGTTTTGATTGTGCGCAAGGAACACTGTGTTTATGGGCAATGACTTTGGGTATTTCCTAATTGTTTCGCCGATCTGCGGTCTGTAACCTTGCGCTGTTCAAGTCAGCCGTCGCATCATTGCGACACAAGGCTGGCTTTTATCTTATTCTCAAAGGAACTGTAATGAAGATAAATGCGACACGCATGGTTCTGACAGCCCTGCTCGGTGGACTTGCGACGACAGCGCAGGCGGCAGGCACACTGGTCTATTGCTCAGAAGGCAGCCCGGCCGGTTTTGATACAGCACAATACAGCGCCGGTACCGATTTCGATGCCTCGGCCGAAGCGGTTTACAACGGGCTGGTGGGTTTTAAGCGGGGCTCCACCGAAGTGGTCCCGGCACTGGCTGAAAAATGGGATATTTCCGATGACGGTCTGGTCTACACCTTCCATCTGCGTCCCGGCGTCAAATTTCAGACGTCACGCTTTTTCACCCCCACGCGCGGGCTGACGGCAGACGATGTGGTGTACACATTCGAACGCATGATGAGCAAAGATCATCCGTTCCGTAAAGCGTATCCTACGGAATTTCCATACTTTACCGATATGGGCATGGATAAAAACCTGAAATCGGTGGAAAAAGTGGACGACAATACGGTCAAGTTCACGCTGAATGAGGTTGATGCCGCTTTTGTGCAGAATATGGCCATGCCCTTTGCCGTGGTCCTTTCCAAAGAATATATGGAAAAACTGCTGGCTGACGGCAAGCCCGAGATGATCAACCAGCAGCCGCTGGGTACCGGCCCGTTCGTTTTTGAGCGCTACCAGAAAGATGCGCAGATTCGCTACAAAGCGAATAAAGACTATTGGGACAAGGCAGAAGGTCCGCTGGTGGATAATCTGATTTTCGCCATTACCAAAGATCCTTCCGTGCGCGCCCAGAAGCTCAAGGCCAACGAATGCCAGCTGGCTTCGTACCCCTTGCCGGCCGATGTCGACCGCCTCAAGCAGGATCCTAACCTGAAAGTACAGTCCAATCCTGGTTTTAACGTAGGTTTCATTTATTACAACACCGAGAAAGAGCAGTTGAAGAAACCCGAAGTACGCGTAGCGCTGGATATGGCCATCAATAAACCGGCCATTATCAAGGCAGTGTATGGCGGGCAGGGCGTGCTGGCCGATGGGCCCATGCCGGTCAGCCAGTGGTCTTATGATGACACCATCAAAAGCCGTCCCACAGACATTGCCAAAGCCAAGGAACTGCTCAAGCAAGCGGGCTACCCCGACGGGTTTGAGATGGGCTTGTGGTCCTTGCCTGTGGTACGCCCTTATAACCCGAATGGTCGCCTGATGGCAGAGATGATTCAGTCAGACTGGGCCAAAATTGGCGTCAAAGTCAAAATCAGTACGTATGAATGGGGTGAATACCTCAAGCGCGCCAAACAGGGTACACATGACGCCATCATGGTGGGCTGGACCGGCGATAACGGCGATCCGGACAATTGGCTGGGCAACCTGCTGTCGTGCAACTCGGTCGGTGGCGTTAACTATTCACGCTTCTGTTATAAACCGTTTGACGACCTGGTGGTCAAGGCCAAACGCGTGACTGACAAGCAGGAGCGCACCAATCTGTATAAGGAAGCACAGAAAATCTTCCATGAGCAGATGCCCATGTCGCCTATCGGTACATCGATTGTAAACGTCCCCATGAACAAGAAAGTCGAAGGCTTCAAGATCAGTCCTTTCGGCCTTTTCCAGTTCTACGGCGTCAGTCTGAAGTAACGATTCCGACTATTGTAGGAGTCAAAACGAAGGCTATCCTGAAAGGGTGGCTTTCGCTTTGTCGTTTGTTTTTTCCGGACACATGCTATCGAACGGCCATACATTCTATGGCCTGAGTGTCCACGGAGGCTGGCCTCATGTTTTCTTTTATTCTCCGGCGTCTGGCGATTCTGATACCCACTTTTTTTGGTATCACGATCCTGACGTTTCTTCTTATTCATATGATTCCCGGTGATCCGGTGATGACCATGCTGGGTGAACGCAATGTTGACCCGGAAATGTACAAGTCCATCATGGCGCGGCTTGGGCTGGACCAGCCGCTGCATATTCAGTATCTGCACTATCTGGGCGGTTTGCTGCAGGGCGATTTCGGTAAATCCTTTTCCAGTCAAAGCAGTGTCTGGGGTGAATTCGCAGCCCTGTTCCCCGCCACACTGGAGCTGGGCATCTGTGCCCTCTTGTTCGGTTCGGTGTTCGGCATCCTGCTGGGTGTACTGGCCGCCATCAAGCGCGGAACGGTCCTTGATCACGGGGTTATGGGTCTCTCACTCACCGGCTACTCCATGCCGATTTTCTGGTGGGGCCTGATGCTGATCATGCTGTTTTCATCCTATCTGGGCTGGACGCCGGTGTCCGGTCGTATCAGTCTGGCCTATGACGTACAGCCCTATACCGGCTTTATGCTGATCGATTCGCTGATCGCCCAGATTCAGGACCCGGAATACAACGGCGGCGCTTTCATGGATGCCGTTATGCATTTGATTCTGCCATCGGTTGTGCTGGGCACGATTCCACTGGCGGTCATTTCGCGAATGACCCGCTCTTCCATGCTGGAAGTCATGGGGGAAGATTATGTTCGCACCGCCAGGGCCAAGGGCCTGTCGCCACGCCGCGTCATTTTTGTTCATACGCTGCGTAATGCCATGATTTCGGTGGTAACGGTGATTGGTTTGCAAATCAGTACGCTGATTGGTGGTGCCGTGCTGACGGAAACCATTTTTTCCTGGCCTGGTATTGGCAAGTGGCTGGTTGATGCTATTTTCCGGCGCGACTATCCGGTGGTGCAAAACGGGCTGTTGATTGTGGCTGTCCTGATTATCCTGGTCAATCTGGCGGTAGACATCGTTTACGGCGTTGTTAATCCGCGAATTCGCCATGCAAAGTAAGGACGACCTCATGAATCAACTTTCTGTAGCAGACACTCAATCAAGTGCTGCTGGTACCATCACGTATCCGTCGCCGCTGCGCGAATTTGTCGTTAGCTTCTCCAATAACAGAGGTGCAGTTGCCGGCATCTGTTTTCTGGTTATCATGGTGCTGGCTGCGGCGCTGGCGCCATGGCTGGCCCCTTACGATCCCCTGATGCAGTTTCGGGATCATATGTTGCAGCCACCGGCATGGCAGGAAGGGGGCAGCGCCGCCTATCTGCTGGGAACGGATGAAGCCGGCCGTGACATTCTTTCACGCCTGATGCATGGTGCAAGACTGTCACTGGTTATTGGTTTTTCAGCCGTGATTATCACACTTGTGCCCGGCATTCTGCTTGGATTGCTGGCGGCTTTCTTTCCAAATACCGCAGGGCGAGTGCTGATGCGCCTGGCCGACATCATGATGTCCCTGCCATCGGTACTGCTGGCTATCGCAATCATGGCGGTACTGGGTCCTGGTATTACAAATGCAATGATCGCAATTGCAGTCGTGGGTTTGCCCGGTTACATGCGTATCGTACGGGCCTCGGCCATGAGCGAGCTGAGCAAGGACTACGTCATGGCATCCAGGGTAACCGGCGCCGGCGTATTGCGCCTGATGTTTATTGCCGTGTTGCCTAACTGTATGGCGCCATTGATCGTCCAGGCGACGCTGGGGTTCTCGTCGGCCATTCTGGATATCGCCGCCCTTGGCTTTCTGGGACTGGGCGTGCAGCCGCCGGCGCCGGAATGGGGCACCATGCTGGCTACGGCGCGCGATTACATCACCAGTGCCTGGTGGGTGGTCACGTTTCCCGGCCTGACCATTCTGCTCACGGTGCTGGCCATTAATCTGGTGGGCGATGGTCTGCGCGATGCGCTGGATCCGAAACTGAAGCGCGCAGCATAGGAGGCACGAATGAGTTTATTGAACATCCGTAACCTGTGCGTGCGATTCGGCACCCGGGAAAAACCGTTTCTTGCTGTGGATGGTGTTGATCTGACCGTTGATAAGGGCGAGCTGTTGGGCATTGTGGGTGAATCCGGCTCTGGCAAGTCGGTCTCCATGATGGCGATGATGGGCCTGCTGGACGGGCAAAGTACCGTGACGGCAGACCAGATGCTGTTCGACGGACAGGAATTGTCAACGCTGACCGCCAGCCAGAAACGCAGGATCATCGGCAAGGACATTGCCATGATCTTCCAGGACCCGATGACGGCGCTCAATCCCAGCTACACCGTCGGCTTTCAGATTGAGGAAGTGCTCAAGGTACATATCGGTCTTGATCGCAAGGCCCGCCGTCAGCGTGCCATTGAGCTGATGCGCGAAGTGGATATTCCCGATCCCGAGCGGCGCCTGTCCGCCTATCCCCATCAGTTATCCGGCGGGATGAGTCAGCGCGTGGCCATTGCCATGGCCATAGCGTGTGAACCGCGTCTATTGATTGCCGATGAGCCCACCACCGCGCTGGATGTCACGATTCAGGCGCAGATCATGGATTTGCTGCTGCGTCTGCAAAAAGAACGCGGCATGGCCCTGCTCATGATTACGCATGATCTGGCCGTGGTGTCGGAAGTGGCGCAACGGGTCGTTGTGATGTACGCAGGGCAGGTCGCCGAAACCGGCGCGGTTCGTGATGTCTTTTTCGAACCGGCCCATCCCTACACAAAGGCATTGATTGCTTCCATTCCTGAATCATGTCGTGGTTCGCGACGATTGTCCACGCTACCTGGTATGGTGCCGGGCCAATATGATCGGCCTGCAGGATGTCTGCTGTCGCCGCGGTGTCCCATTGCACAGGAGCGTTGCAGGCGTGAGCGCCCGGAACTCATCAGTTATAGCGGCAGGGCAGTGCGCTGTCATACACCGCTGATTCCCTTGCAGGAACTCAAGTCATGAATGATACGGTATTGAAAACAGAAAACCTGACCCGCTATTACGATGTGTCGCAGGGGTGGATGAAACCGCGTGCCACGCTTAAAGCGCTCAACGGTGTGTCGCTTTGCCTGCAGCGAGGCAAAACCCTGGCTGTGGTGGGGGAGTCCGGTTGCGGCAAGTCCACGCTGGCGCGGCAATTAACCATGATCGAGGCGCCAACCTCCGGGACGTTGTGGCTGGACGACGAACAGGTGAATCCTGCATCGGCGTCACAGATCAGGAGCTTGCGCAGCAAGGTGCAAATGGTGTTCCAGAATCCCTATGGTTCGCTGAACCCGCGCCGCAAGATTGGCGATCAGCTGGAAGAACCGCTGATCATCAATACGAATTTGAAATCTGCCGAACGCAAGGAGCGGGTGCGTGACATGATGCAGCGGGTTGGCTTGCGGCCTGAGCATTATTATCGTTATCCGCATATGTTCTCTGGTGGTCAGCGTCAGCGTGTGGCCATTGCCCGTGCAATGATGCTGCGTCCCAGTATCGTGGTGGCCGATGAACCCACCTCGGCACTGGACGTATCGATTCAGGCGCAGGTGCTCAATCTCTTTCTTGATCTGCAGGATCAATTGCATACGTCATATGTCTTCATTTCCCATAATCTGTCGGTGGTAGAACACGTTGCCGACGAGGTGATGGTGATGTATCTCGGGCGAATTGCAGAGAGCGGCCCCAAGCAGACGCTTTATGAAAAGCCGCTGCATCCGTATACGCAGGCGCTGCTGTCGGCGACACCGTCCATCTACCCTGAAAGGCGGACTGTGAAAATAAAGATTGAAGGAGAACTGCCGTCACCGCTGAACATTCCTTCTGGTTGCGCTTTTCATAAACGCTGCCCGCATGCCGTGGCACAGTGTCGTGAGCAGGAGCCCGCGCTGCGTGAAGTGCAGGGGCGGCAGGTTGCCTGTCATTTGGCCGAGCAATTTGTTTAGCACTTAAGGGAAGCATGCCCTATCGTGGCGGTTCGCGCACAGGACCGCCATTGAAGCCATGGATTTGCAACAGGCAATGCCTGATCGGATCAATGTCATTCAGCGGTCCCGCTCAGCGTAGCGGCGGTACAGGGTAACAGGCTGTGCCTCGCAGTCCGCCAGCCATTGGCCGATGGGACGCCCGTGCACATGCATGTCAGGCGCAATATCCAGTAATGGCTGCAGCACAAAAGCGCGCAGGTGCATGCGCGGGTGCGGCAGGATCAATTGCGTGGTGTTCAGCACCAGATCGTCATAGCAAAGGATATCCAGGTCCAGCGTGCGCGGGGCATTGCGATAGGGGCGTACCCTGCCATGGTTCAGCTCAATGGCCTGCAGTGCCTGTAGCAGCTGCGCAGCCGTCAGTCTGGTGGCAAGTTGTGCAACAGCGTTGATATAGTCGGGGCCTGACGAATCGACAGGGGCTGTCCGGTAAAGGTCTGACACCTGTTGCACAAGCGTATTGGGCAGAGCGGCGATATCGTTCAGCGCCCGATATAGCGTATCTTCGCTTTCACCCAGGTTCGATCCCAGGCCAATATAGGCGGTATGCATCGCTTATGAAGCAGCGGGACTGCCGGAAGATGCATTGCCGGTTGTGTTGCCGCCGCCGGTCGTTCTGCTTTTGCTGCTCGCATTGCTGCGCCGTTTGCGTCGCTTGCGTGGCGGGCTCGCAGGTCCTGCTGCTTGCTGTTCTGCCGTAAGCCCGTCAATCATTTCAGTACGCTCGCCGGGAGTGGCGTCGGCCAGATCCATCCACCATTGCGCCAGCACACTATCAAACTCGTTGCAGGCGGCACGCAATTGCAGGAAGTCGCAGGCAGCACGAAAACGAGGCTGTTCTGTCATGCGCCAGATCTGTTTGGGGATGCGGCGTTCAAAGCGGGGCTGCATAAACCAGATTTCACGCATATCTGCAGTATGCCGACGCTGAATGGCCATTTTGCTGATGTGGGTGTCGATGACCAGATCGGCCGCCTGACTCAGAGCGGGTACCGTGTGTTCCTTGCGCGCCAGGTTTTTCTTCCAGTTGACGTCAACCAGGCGCCACAGCAACGCGGCAAACAGAAAGCTCGGGCTGACCGATTTGCCTGAGCGGACGCGATGGTCGGTACGCTCAAGTGTGAGTTGCACGAATTGTTCGCCGCCCGGTTGCCGGAGTACCTGATCGATCAATGGCAGAACATTTTCATGCAATCCTTCCTTGCGCAGCTGCTCCAGCGCGACGATGGCATTGCCACAGGTCAGCAGCTTGAGTGTCTCATCAAACAGGCGCGAGTCCGGTACGTTTTTGATCAGACCCGCCAGTTGGTGAATGGGTGCCTGCGTTGCCGGTTCGATCGTGCCGTTCAGTTTGGAGGCAAAGCGGACGGCGCGCAACATCCGTACCGGATCTTCGCGGAAGCGCGTTTCCGGGTCGCCGATCATGCGCACCAGATGGTTTTTCAGATCGGCTACGCCGTTATGATAATCAATCACGATTTCCCTGACCGGATCGTAGTACAGGGCGTTCAGGGTGAAGTCGCGACGCGCAGCATCTTCCTGCTGCGTGCCGAACACATTGTCGTTCAGAATGCGACCATCCGCATCGGTATGCTGGTTTCCCTGCGACGGGGCGCGGAACGTGGATGTTTCGATGATTTCCTGGCCGAAGACAACGTGTACCAGCTGGAAACGCCGGCCAATAATACGGGCACGCCGGAACAGCGGGCGAATTTCCTCGGGGGTGGCATTGGTGGCCACATCAAAATCCTTGGGTTCATAGCCCAGGACCAGATCGCGCACGGCACCACCCACGATAAAGGCATCGTAGCCCTTTTGCTGCAGTACTTCACACACTTTGATAGCGTTGCGCGAAACCAGGCGTCGGTCAATTTTGTGCTGCTCCTGGCTGTAGATCCGTCGCTTATCTTTCTGGACAGGAGCAGCGAAAAGCCGGCTGACGAATGTGCGTATAGTATTTTTTATCATGTGATTGTTTTTGTTGATCCCGATTATTGCAAAGGAAATAGATCCAGCACCTGCCAGCCTTTTTTGTTGGCCAGTTCGCGCAGTGGCGGTACCGGATTGGTTGCAACCGGGTGAGTAACGGCTTCCAGCAGCGGAACGTCGTTCTGGGAGTCGCTGTAAAACCAGCTCTCGCTAAACTGGTCTAGTGCAAGGCCCATGCGATTGAGCCATTCGTTCACACGGATGACCTTGCCACCCTGGTAGCTTGGGGTGCCTACAACCTTGCCGGTGTAGCGGCCGTTTTTGTACTCTGGAACCGTACCGATTACATGTGGAATGCCAAAGGCCCGGGCAACCGGTGCGATCACGAACTCGTTGGTGGCAGACACCAGGCAGCACAGGTCACCCTGTTCCAGATGGTGAGCCACCAGGGCCACCGCCTTCTCGCGCATGGCAGGCCGCACCACTTCGTGCATGTACTGTTCATGAAAGCGCGCCAGCTCATATGGGGTATGCAGGTTCAGGAAACTCAGCATGAATTCAGCTGATTCTTCTATTTTCAGCGTACCCGCGGAGTACTTTTCCATGAGTTCATGGTTTTTTTTCTGCACGGCTTTTGGATCGCCCGCCCAGCCATTGCGGGCCAGGAAATCTACCCAGTGGCGATCCGTATCGATTGGCAGCAGGGTATGGTCAAGGTCAAACAGGGCAAGTCGTTGCGTCATAGTCAAATACGTGTTTTTTCAGGAATGTCTGGATTGAAGATAGGATTTTAACAAGGGAACGGTGATGGATCGCTTTTCAGCCAGTGAATAGCGATCAAGGGCGTCCAGCAGCGAAGACAGGGCGCTCATATCACGGGCGTAATAGTTGAACATCCAGTTGGTCACTTCTGTGCTAAGGGGGATGCCCTTGTCGGACGCCCGCTGCAGCAGTGCACTGCGACGTTCATCGTCGGTCAGGGTTTCCACGCGATACACCAGATCCCAGGCAAGGCGGGTGCGCAGGTCTTCGCGGATCTCCAGCTGACGCGGCGCGCAGGGCCCGCTGGCCAGCAGGGTGAAGGCATCAGCCGTGTGCTGACTGGTCTTCCACTGGTTGAACAGGCCGAACAGCGCGGCGGCCTGTGCCTCGGATAGATTCTGCACATCGTCCACGGCGATAATGCTGCCCGGGGCGACAGGTTCGCCGGGATCCGGCAGGGCATCCGTGACCGGATTCAGATAGAGCCCGCGCTGGCGCGTGGCCGCAAGCAGCAAATGGGTTTTGCCGCTGCCGTGTTCGCCCCACAGATAAATGCTCTGCCCGGCACCAGCGCCAAGCAGGCGGCTGACTGTTTCATCATTGCGACCCGTGACGAAATTGTCGAAACGGGGAGGTACGACCGGCAGGACGTCCAGGATAAGTTGTTCTTTCATGTCTTATAAAAATCACTGCGACGATACTGGCCGTAAACACGGCGGATCAGCACCGACAGGGCAGCGCTGATGGGCAGGGCCATCAGCACCCCGAAGAAACCGAAAATCTGTCCGAAAACGAACAGTGCAAAAATAATAACCAGCGGGTGCAGGCCGATACGTTCGCCCATGATTTTGGGCGTAAGAACCATTCCCTCCAGGATCTGTCCCAGCCCATAGACGATGGCCACAGAAATAAGGCCATAATAATTGTCAAACTGCAGCAGCGCCGACAAAATAGCCAGCAGCAGACCGAAGGTAACCCCCAGGTAAGGGATGAAAACCAGCATGCCGGTTAACACACCGATAGGAATGGCGCTTTCGAACCCGGCCAGCGACAGCCCGACGCTGTAATAGACGGCCAGAATCAGCATCACCAGAATCTGGCCGCGCAAAAAGCTGGATAACAGGCGATCAATATCGTGAAACACGCTAAGGGTACCATCCAGATAGCGGCGCGGGATGACTTCACGTATTGACAGAATGAACTTGTCCCAGTCAAACAGCAGATAAACCAGTACCACGGGTGTGATCAGCAGATTGACGAAAAAGAAAATGACTGCCGATCCGCTGGATTTGGCATAGGTAATAATGGTTGTGGTCAGGCTGTCGGTCCCGGTAATGGCATCCTGCAGCATTTCCCGGATCTTGAGGATATCAATTTCGGCTGATACACCAAACAGTTGGTTGAGGCGGGGAGCCAGGTTGATATTGTACTGTGCAACCCAGCCGGGCAACTGCTCTATGGCCAGTCCGACTTCCTTGCGCACCAGCGGGATCACAATCAGCAGCACACCCAGGATGATGGCGAACAACAGGAAAAACATAATGCTGACGGCCAGCCAGCGAGGCAGTTTCAGGGTGACCAGCATGTTGACGCCGGGCACCAGAATGTAGGCCAGCGCCATGCCAAGCATAAATGGCGTTAAAACCGGGGACAGCACATATAGGAGAACGAGGAGCACCAGACCGACTCCTGACCAGAGAAGGGTCTGTTTCCGGCGCAAAATATATTCGTTCATCGTAAAATAAGGCCTTCCAGTTCGATTAATTGACATTTTACATATTTAGGCAGCCTGCTCATGACAAATTCAAACAAATCTTCCTTAACGTATCGCGATGCGGGGGTAGACATCGACGCCGGGGAGGCGCTGGTTGACCGGATCAAGCCGCTGGCCGCCAAAACCATGCGTGAAGGCGTCATGGCCGGGATTGGAGGCTTTGGCGCTTTGTTTGAAGTGCCGAAAAAATTTAAGGAACCGGTGCTGGTGTCCGGTACAGACGGTGTTGGCACCAAACTGCGTCTGGCCTTTGAGTGGAACCGCCATGATACCGTAGGCATCGACCTGGTAGCCATGAGCGTTAACGATATTCTGGTGCAGGGCGCAGAGCCGCTGTTCTTTCTGGACTATTTCGCTTGTGGCAAATTGTCGGTCGATACGGCCGCTCAGGTGGTTGGGGGCATTGCCAAAGGCTGCGAGTTATCCGGCTGCGCGCTGATCGGCGGCGAAACCGCTGAAATGCCGGGCATGTATCCCGATGGCGAATACGATCTGGCCGGTTTTGCCGTGGGTGCGGTAGATAAATCGGCCATTATCGATGGCAAAAGCATTGTTGAAGGCGATCGCATTCTGGGCCTGGCCTCCAGTGGCGCGCATTCCAACGGCTTTTCGCTGATCCGCAAGATTATTGAACGTGCCGGCGCGCGTCCGGACGATGATTTCCACGGTCAGCCCCTGGTTGACGTGGTCATGGCGCCAACCCGTATTTACGTAAAACAGGTGCTGGCAGCACTTGCAGCGCATGGTACTGCGATCAAGGGCCTGGCCCATATTACCGGCGGGGGCCTGTTGGACAACGTGCCACGTATTCTGCAGGATGGCCTGACTGCGCAGATTGACAAGTCTGCCTGGACGTTGCCGCCCCTGTTCCAGTGGCTGCAGCAGGAAGGACAGGTCGCTGATAATGAGATGCATCGCGTGTTCAATTGCGGTATTGGTATGGTGATTGTAGTGGCGGCCGATCAGGCTGCTGCTGTGACGGCAACCCTGCAGGAACAGGGCGAAACGGTCTTTGATCTTGGCCAAATCGTTCGCCAGGAAGAGGGCATGCCCCAGGCCGTGGTGCTGTAATGGGTTGCCGGCCGGCGTCGGGGGCGAGCCTGGCTGCCGGTTGGGCACTTGCTTATGCGGTGTCTTCTTCTGACGTTTTAACGCAGTATTACCATTTAATGCGGCATCACGCGGGCAGCCGCGTCAATGACCCGGCTCGCCACATCGGCCTGCAGGCAATCAATTACCTGACGATCCGGCATGCTGCGTAACCATGTGAGTTGCCGCTTGGCCAGCTGCCTGGTGGCGGCAATGGCTTTTTCCCGCGCCTGTTCCAGGCTGTCCTGACCGGCCAGGTGTTGCCAGATCTGGCGGTAACCAACGCAGCGTATCGAGGGCAGATTCTCGTGCAGGTCGCCCCGGCGCCACAGCTGTTGCACTTCATTCACCAGCCCCAGCTCAAGCATCTGGTCAAACCGCAAGGCAATGCGATCGTGCAGTTGCAGGCGCTCAGATGGTTCCAGACTCACCATGTGAAACGTATCGCTACCGGCGCGTTCGCCCTCCGTTTCTATGAGTGACGAATAGGGCTTGCCGGCAATCAGGCAGACCTCCAGCATGCGCTGAATTCTCTGCCTGTCATTGGGTGCAAGCCGGGCAGCCGTGACCGGATCATGGCGTTCCAATAGCGAATGCACATAGGGCCAGCCATGCTGTTGTGCCATTTGGTCAATCTCGGCGCGGATGGCCGGATCTGCTTGTGGTAATGCATGCAGGCCCTGGCGCAGGGCATTGAAGTACATCATGGTGCCACCAGCCAGTACAGGGATGCGGTTGCGTCCGCGTATTGCTTCGATCAGGCGCTGGGTATCCTGCACAAACTGAGCGGCGCTATAGGATTCGGTAGGATCACGGATATCCAGCAGATGCTGGGGCGTGCTGGCCTGTTCCTGTGGTGTAGGCTTGGCCGTGCCAATATCCATGCCGGTATAGATGGTGGCCGAATCTACATTAATGATTTCTATCGGCCAGCGCTGTGCCAGCGCCAGCACGCTGGCACTCTTGCCCGATGCGGTTGGGCCGGCCAGGCAGAAAACCGGCTGCGTCACTGGCCGCGCATGAACAGACGATCCAGGTCGTTCATGCTCCACTGAAACCAGGTCGGGCGACCGTGATTGCACTGATTGGCCCGTTCTGTGTGTTCCATCTGGCGCAGCAGCGCGTTCATTTCTTCAATCGTCAGACGGCGATTGGCGCGCACCGAACCGTGGCAAGCCATGGTTGAGAGCAGTTCATTGCGCTGGCCGGTAAGCTGTTCGGAGTGACCCACCATCTCCAGTTCCTTCAGAACATTGAGCACCAGCGATTCGATATCGCCGCCGGCCAGCAGGCTGGGCACGGAACGCACGGCCAGCGATTGCGGTCCGGTAGCGCTGACGGTCAGGCCCAGCGTGGTCAATTGCTCCTGATGGCTTTCCATCACGGCAATATCGCGTTCCGAGCAGTGAATCACATAAGGCACCAGCAGTTCCTGCTGCGGTAACGCCTGCTGGTCGAGCAGTGTTTTCAGGCGTTCATAGACCACGCGCTCGTGTGCCGCATGCATATCAACCAGGATCAGCCCACGGGCATTCTGCGCCAGAATATAAATACCATGCAGCTGTCCCAGCGCCATACCCAGTGGATACGGATCGGCGTTGTCGCCCGTGTCAGGTAATCCGACGCCGGCAACGGCGCTGCCATTGGCTGCCGGATTAAACGTGGTGGCTGCCCCGGGTATGGCAAGATCGGCTCGCGGTTCGTCCAGTTGCTGCGGCGCGGACGCCAGCGGAGAATAAAACTGTTTCCACTGTTCCGTTGATTGCGGCGAAGCACTGTGCAAATGCAGGGAGGGCTGATAGCCGGGCGTCATTCGGGGAGCTGGCCTGGCCTGCTCGTTGTTGATTGGTGGGCCGCCGGCATGCTCGTACTCTGCGCCTGCAATATAAGCGTCTTGCCCGGCCGGCGCCAGGCCGGCAGGCAGTCTGGCGGGCAGGGCATTGGCTGCCGCCGCTTCGCCGCCCACACCAGCCAGCGCCTGCGTAAGTACCTGGCCTACAAAGCGATGGATAGCGCCGCTATCGCGAAAGCGCACCTCGTGCTTGGCCGGGTGCACGTTCACATCAACCGCAGTGGGGTCGATATCCAGGAACAGCACATAGGCCGGCTGCCGGTCGCCATGCAGCACATCGGCATAGGCAGCGCGTACGGCGTGCGTCACGGTCCGGTCTCGTACAAAGCGGCCATTGACATACAGATATTGCCGGTCGGCGCGCGCGCGCGCTGCATTGGGCAGGGTGATCAGGCCGCGCAAGCCGGCTGAGGGCAGTTGAGCGTCGATGGGGAGGCCCGCCTGGGTGAATTCATTGCCCAGCACGTCCCGGATGCGTTGCAGTAAATCTACCGGCATCCATTGCTTATAGGCTTTACCATTATGGAACAGCCGAAAGGCAATCGCCGGGTTGGCCAAGGCGATGCGCTCGGCAACCGTCAGGCAATGACCCAGTTCAGTGGGTTCGGATTTCAGAAACTTGCGGCGTGCCGGAACCGCATCAAACAGCTGGCGCACATCAATGGTGGTGCCTGTACCGCCAGCGGCGGGGCTGATCTGCAGCGCCGTACCGTCAATCTGCCAGGCATGGTCGTCATGTTCAGTGCGCGAGGTGAGCGTGACGCGTGCCACCGAAGCGATGGAAGCCAGAGCCTCGCCCCGAAACCCCATGGAGCTGACCGACTCTAAATCATCCAGACTGTTGATTTTACTGGTGGCATGCCGCGTTAATGCGAGCACCAGTTCTTCCTGCGGGATGCCATGGCCATCATCGGTAATACAAATGCGGCGAATGCCGCCGCCATCCAGTCTGATTTCAATACTGCGGGCGCCGGCATCCAGCGCATTTTCCAGTAATTCCTTGAGCACAGAGGCCGGGCGTTCAATGACCTCGCCGGCCGCGATCTGGCTGATCAGCGTATCGGGCAGAGGGGCAATATGGCGGCGGTCAGACATGTGGGACGCAAACAAAGAGAAGGATAATCGGTCATTTTAGCGTGTTTGACGCTAGCCGTGCACGCGGGCCGGGCTATGGTAACGTCGATGCCAGGCGATGCCGCAAGCAAAAACGCCTTCGATCAAAGACGAAGGCGTTCGGTGAGTATATAGGGCGTCCCGGTTTCAAAGGACGGCTGGCTGCGGGTCTCAGCCGGTTCTGGCCAATGGGGGATTGGTAGAGAAATAATCGTTAACGCCGGAGAAAATGGCCCGGGCGATCTGGCGCTGGTTGGCCGGACTGCGCAGGAAATTTTCCTCTTGCGGGTTGCTGATAAAAGCCGTTTCCACCAGAATGGAAGGGATATCCGGTGCCTTAAGCACGGCAAACCCGGCCTGTTCCACCTTGCGACTGTGAATACCGTTAATTTGCGCCAGCGAACCCAGCACGCGGTGGCCGATTTTCAGGGAGTCATTGATTTGAGCGGTGGTGGACATATCCAGCAGCACACTGGCCGTCTGACGGTCATGCGCACCGATATCCAGACCACCGATCAGATCGGATGCATTTTCCTTTTTGGCCAGCCAGCGGGCCGCGGCACTTGATGCGCCGTTGCGCGACAGGGCAAATACCGAGGTTCCACGAGCGGAGCGGTTGGTAAACGCATCGGCATGGATCGATACAAACAGATCGGCCTTGACCCGCCGCGCCTTTTGTACCCGAACATGCAGCGGCACGAAAAAGTCTGACTCGCGCGTCATGTAGGCCCGCATATTGGGTTGTGAATTGATCACGTCGCGCAACTGACGGCCAATGGCCAGCACGATATCTTTTTCGCGGGTGCCGCGCGCGCCGATAGCGCCCGGGTCTTCGCCGCCATGGCCGGGGTCAATCGCTACCAGAATGGGGCGATTCGGATTGGCACGGGATGGCTGACGATTGGCCGTAGCCGGATTAACCTGGCCACTGACCGATGGCACCGGTGCATTGCTGTTGTTTTGGGCCAGATTGTCCAATACCTGTGCCAGCGGATCGTTATCCAGATCTTTGGCCAGGGCCAGGATCGGGTCTTTGGCCACTTTGGGATACAAGTCCAGCACCAGCCGGTATTGGTATTCTCCTACCGGTTTCAGGGTGAACACCTGCGGGGCAATGTCCTGTTTCAGATCGAATACCAGGCGCACGACATCGGCACGGTTTTGTGCCACGCGCACCGTGGAAATATAGGGATCATTAGGGCGGATTTTGGAAATCAGCGAATTGAGCGCCTGGCTGATAGTCAGACCCTGGATGTCCACAACCAGCCGATTGGGATTGCCCAGCATGAAATGCTCGGCACGCAGGGGGGCGTTCAGTTCCAGCGTGACCCGGGTGTATTCGTCTGCGGGCCAGGTCCGTACGGCCAGGATTTGTCCGTCTGCTGCAGCGACTTTGGAGACGACCGGGAGGGACAGCAATGTAGCCGACGCACCGAGAATGCGCCGACGGGTTATTGATCGCCTGTTGGCATTTTCCTGTGAATGAGCCTTGTTATCCATGTCTTGCCCTTTTCCGAAAAAGCGTTAAATTGTGCCGTTCTTCCAGCCGATTCGTATATCAGGTGCAGTTCAAGATCAGGTGTTGGTAACCCGGGTCCTGCTTTATCTGCCCACTCTATAAATACAATTGCGTCTTCGCCGAGATTTTCACGAAAACCAGCTTCATGCCATTCTTCGGTATCGGTAAATCTATAAAAATCAAAGTGATACAAGTATAAACTAGAAACTTTATAGGTTTCAAGCAAAGTATAGGTGGGGCTCTTAATTCGTCCTGTGACACCCATGGCTCTCAAAAAATGTCGAACAAAGGTGGTTTTGCCGGCACCCAGGTCACCTTTCAGATACACTTTGGCGCTTTTTCCGGTATCAGATGGGTTTTCGTAACTATTTGAAAAGTAATGAGAAAAAATGTCGGAAAGGGTCTTTGCAAGCTGTTCGGTGGCCGCTTCATCGGATAGATAAATTGAGGTGCTTGCCACGGGTTCAGGGGGGGAGGTTTGCAAATGAGACATGGGTATTGGGCCGTTCCGGAAAAAGAAACATAATGTAAATTATAAGAAACCTTCCGGAACTACCTAAAATTTAATGGAAATTAATTGGCGATTCGTGGCTAATTTACCAATTTTTCGCCGACGAAGAGCCAGAAAGGAATCGTAAGCACAGAAAAGACAGTGCCGATGGAAATCGCAGTGGCCACACTGCGCCCGTCGCCACCCATGCGCGCGGCCAGAATATACGCAGCCGAAGCGGGTGGCAATGCAGCAAACAGAACCAGAATATTGGTTTCCAGCGCCGACAGGCCCAGCATGAATGCCAGTATGAAGGCAAATGCCGGCATGGCCAGTAGCCGGATTGCCAGAATCCAGGAAATGACGGCGCGATCCTGATTGCCGCCTGCCAGTGACAAACTGGCGCCGACGCACAGCAAGCCTAATGGAATGGCGCTATTGCCCAGTTTCGATAGGGTGGCGTTAATCGTCGTGTCCAGTCCGATACCCGAAAAATTCAACAATAGTCCCACCAGCGTGGCCAGAACCAGTGGGTTTTTCACAATTTCCAGCCACACATTGGAACCCTGAAAGCGGGCGAGGGACTTGACCGCCAGTACATTGGCAAGTGGCACCGAAAAGCCCACCAGCACCGCCATCACGGCCTGTCCTTCGCTGCCGGCGAGTGCGGCTGCCAGTGAAAATCCGATATAGGTATTGAAGCGATAGGCGCATTGTGCCAGCGACGCCAGCGCAATCGGCCGTGGCTTGAGGAGGGGGCGGGCCAGCCATGCGGCAAGGTAACCTGCCAGGCACAGCAGCATTGACACGGCCAGCAGGCGGCCGGCGGAACTGGCGGAAATGGGAGTGAAGGCGATAGACTGAATCAGCAGAGCCGGAAACAGTATGTAGTAGACCAGCTTTTCGGTAGTGGTGAAAAATTCGCGGGAGAACTTCAGTTTATGAAGCAGAACCCAGCCCAGCGCGACAATGAGACAGTCTGGGATGACGAGCAGGGCAATATGCATAGGAAATCGTATTTGAATGGGTAGAATTTAAGCTAGAATCAAATCATAGTTCAGAAAGCAATACCCGTATGCCATTATTATTTCTTGTTGTGAATTTATAACCATTATGCCTGATCAGCACGCCACCGCAGCCCACCAACATGTCATCGATCCGTTTATTGATGCCTTGTGGCTGGAAGATGGCCTATCGCAGAATACGCTGGCTGCCTATCGGCAGGATCTTAATGGTCTTGCTGACTTTCTGGCAAAACGAAAGCCAGCCAAAACCCTGCTGGAAACCACCAAGGATGATATAGAAGCCTGGTTTGCTGCCCGGCACGCCCACAGCAAGGCCACCACCGCCAATCGCCGACTGGCCACGCTCAAACGATATTTTGCCTGGGCCATCCGCACGCATCAGATTAATGAAGATCCATGCCTGACCCTGCATTCGGCTCGTCAGCCGACGCGGTTTCCCAAAACCATGAGCGAACAGCAGGTAGACCAATTGCTGGAGGCGCCGAACACCCGCGATGCATTAGGGCTACGGGACCGTGCAATGCTTGAGACCCTGTACGCGTCCGGCTTGCGGGTCACTGAACTGGTCAGCCTGAAAGTGCTGCATTTGAGCCTGAACGAGAACGTCGTACGGGTCGTGATGGGTAAGGGGGGCAAGGATAGGCTGGTCCCGGTGGGCGCGCAGGCCGCCTACTGGCTGGAGCGCTATCTGAAAGAGGCGCGCCCCGAATTGCTGGGGCAGCGCCAGTCCGATGATCTGTTTCTGACCCGTCGCGCCACCGGCATGACGCGCCAGGCATTCTGGCAGCTCATTAAAAAATATGCACTGCAGGCTGATATTCACACGCCGCTGTCGCCGCATACCCTGCGGCACGCGTTTGCCACCCATCTGCTCAATCATGGTGCGGATTTGCGTGTGGTTCAACTGCTGCTTGGGCATGCGGATATTTCTACTACACAAATCTATACCCACGTGGCACGCGAGCGGCTCAAGCAATTGCATGCGCAACATCATCCGCGGGCATAAGCCGCAAGCGGGGCGGTTGCAGTAGAATAGTCGCTTTCATTAACAACAATATCTATCAATATAGCGGATATGGCTGCCAGTAAACACGTATCGGAAACGCCTGCCACCCAGATGTTGAAAAAACATAAAGTGGCCTATACCGAACACACTTATGACTATATAGAACATGGTGGCACCACAGAGGCGGCACGGCAGCTGGGCGTGGATCCGCATGCCGTGGTCAAGACGCTTATTCTGGAAGACGAGCATGCCAGGCCGCATGTTATGCTGATGCATGGCGATTGCGAAGTGTCGATGAAAAACCTGGCGCGTCAGGCCAGCGTCAAGAAAATGCAGCCGTGTCTGCCGGCAGTGGCGCCCCGGCAGTCCGGATACCAGATCGGTGGCACTTCACCTTTTGGTACGCGCAAGCAAATGCCGGTATGGGTAGAACAAAGCGTGCTGGCATTGCCGCAAATCTATATCAACGGCGGGCGCCGCGGTTATTTGCTCGGGATCGATCCGCAGGTGCTGGTCACGCTGTTGCGGGCACAACCCGTGAATGTGGCCAATTAGGGCGGCGCCTATCGGGTTTCGCGTGGTCGCAAAGCATGTGCATTTTCGGGAAAAATGCCTGCGCAGCACCCCGTTGCTGGCTTGCTTACGTTGTCATCATTGTTGGTTTATTGCCTTGTATGAGGATAGTGAAATCCATTCATGCCATGATTTGGCATATAATGCTGGGGCTTTTACCCGTTCTCGCCGTAGTTAAATGGATATAACCGACCCCTCCTAAGGGCCAATTACAGGTTCGATTCCTGTCGGCGAGGCCAACATACTTTATTCAGTTAATCAAAATTATAAAAATACTGAAAAATCATAATGTTATCGGATTGTATTTGGTTTTGTTTTGTCTTTTTGGAATAGAATATGAGACAAAACTACCCATGCACTACGCAAAATAAACCGAGAAACTACCCACGCTATGGCCAGTATACAAAAGACCAAAACCGGATACCGGATCCAGTACTACAACCGGGGCAACCGGTTGTCGGCAACTTTCCCCACGAGACGTGAATGCACGTTGAGCCGGTGGGTGAGGGTGTAAGTGAGCTGAAAATTCACTATGGACCCGGTTACAGGGTTTATTTTCAGCAGAGGGGAAACGTCCTAATCCTGCTTTTGTGTGGCGGCGATAAGAAAACGCAGCGCCGCGACATAGTTGAAGCAAAGCAAATCGCCAAAGAATGGAGCGCACAACATGATCGAAAAATTTTCTAAATACGATCCAGCCAATGTGTTGGAAACCGACGAAGATATTGCTTTTTTTATGGCCGATGCGCTGGAAACCGGGGACTCCGGCTATATTGCCAACGCGCTTGGCATAGTGGCCAGGGCTAAAGGCATGGCGCAGATTGCAGAGGAAACCGGTCTGTCTCGTGAACAGCTCTATCGTTCATTTAGTGAACGAGGCAACCCCACGCTCAAAACCACTATGGCGGTTTTGAATGCACTTGGTGTTCAACTCACAGCCAAGCACGCTGCCTAAGTGTAGCGCGTAGATATTACTACACAGGTCGCAGGGTAACACTGGCTAGAAGTTACTCATTAAACTCTATGAGGCAATTCCTTTCTTTGACACGGATCTTGCTGCAAGACAATTTGAAACTGTATTTAGGGCTAACACGGTTGGATGGAGCACATCATGGTCAAACAGGCTGTTTTTACAATGAAGCTTGAGCCAGAACTGCGAGATAGTTTCATGGCGGAAGCGGCAGGTGAAGATCGACCGGCGTCTCAGGTCATGCGTGAACTCATGCGTGGCTACATCCAGCAGCGTCGTCAGGCACGCGAATATGACGACTACTTGCAGCGCAAGGTCGAAGCCGGTCGCGCGTCAATGCGTTCTGGCCTTGGCCGTTCAAATGATGAAGTAGAAGCCGACTTCGCGGCCAGGCGGAGGAGCGTCGCGGCGGGCTAAGTTTGCATTTCAAATGCGTTCCAATCCATGGCGTTATTTGTCAATACCAAACAGTTAAGCAATCTTGAAAAATACTTGGTTTTTTACTACAACTTTTACGCCGCCCTAGGCTTTGTCCTCTCCCAGCTACCTTACTGGTGATGACGCTAGGTACGTTTATGGCCTCGCTTTTTCGAGTGAGGCCACCCGAATTTTCAAAACCTCCTATGTGCGATTGAGCATCAGGTCAAGTTCTTCGATGCCGGCTATCTGATCATCGAAAGCGGCGTTTCTCCGCTGATCTTCGGGCAAAATTATCCATGTTTGGCGGCACTGATTTTTAATACAATATCACCCATCCATCCGGGTATCTTTGTTCGTGATTTCATAAGCGCCTTCAGGTAGCGATCATCGAGTCTGTCGGCAAAGCGCTGAATGGTGTCGGCATCCACGTTTTTCCGGCCCAAATGCACCATGGCTTGCAGAACCGCATTGACGTGGTCTGGAGCATTTTCGATTAATGGTATGCGCGCATGTTTAAGCGCGAGCGTTCGGCCTGCGACTTTCTTTACGCGGGAAGGACCGGATGTGGTGAATGTAGGACGAGCAGGAACCTGAGTTGAAAGGCCAAGGTTCTTCACTGCGGTAGCTCCTGAGTCGAACACCTTGGTACGGCTTTGGTTGGAAACCGCTTGCGCCAGGCTATCCAGTTTTGGGCTTAGCGGGCCCAGCTTTTCGTGGAGAACGGGATAATCATATAGCCCATGCCCTATGCGTCGGATCTTTCCCGATTGCTTTAAACGGGCGAGAGAGACATCGACTGCTCCGCGAGATCCGAGATCAATAAAATCTCTAGGCGTAAAAACCCAGCCACGGCCTTTGCCGTGGATGTGTTTCACAATCCTGTCACTAATACTAATGCCACGCATTGTATTCTCTCCTTTATGTGTTAGATATAAATATCTAACAAAAAATAATGTTAAATTTAACTAAAAATATTTATATATCAATAAATTACGTTTATTTATTGATTCTGATTGGTTTCGTAATTTTTTATTTAAAAGGTATGGCGAACCCGGCGTTTTGATCCTGCGTGATTTGAGAGCATGATCTCTCTAAGAGGGGTGTGCATGGGGAAGAGGCGATATAGCGATGGGCAGGTTGTCCCAACCCTTTTGCCTCATTTACAAAATCGTCAGGGACAAGACAGGCGCCGTGGCTTAAAATAGGATATTGCTAATCACCTGGAGTATGGCACATGAGCAACGATAATGAATTTGACATCGCGCTGGACAATATCGATTTTGATGCGATCGAAAAGAAAAATGCCGAGCTGATCAAGAAAATGGATGAAAACGTGCCCGAAGCAGACGACGATTGCGGAGATGCCTGCAAAATCTAGGCACGTTCAAATGCTATAAAAAAAGACGCCAAATGGCGTCTTTTTTGTACCCGGCTGCAGAACGGCTATTACTTTTGCAATATTGCTTATGTCATCGCAATGGTCTGCAGGCAATTAAAGCCCCAACAAAACACCTGCGCCAATAATTGCCAACACCAGCGCCGCAATCGCGGTATAGATATAGTCGCGTGCGTGCCCGAACATCACCAGCATGAGTGCAACGCGGAGAATCGGCAATAGTACGAAAATCACCACACCGAGTCTGATCAGCGCATAGCCCGCATGGGGTTGTCCGGGAATGTAGCCCATTTGTGTCAGTGCACCCACGGTAATGCCAATCGCGATGACTGCTGAAGCGATCAGAGTGCCATACCATAGCAGACATGCAACGATACCGTCCTGGCGCTGCGGCTTGCTGTTTGATGGATTCATGAACCGGTCTCCCAAAGATGAATACCCAGCGCGCTTAGCATCATTTGAATCGCAAGTGCAATAAGTATGATGGCGAACAGTGCGCGCAGTTTGTCAGCAGGCAGTCCCATCAGCAGGCGTGCGCCGGCCAGTGCGCCAACAACGGAACCGAGTGCGACGGGCCCGGCAATGTTCATATCAATATCACCGCGTACAAGATAGGCCCCGCCACTGGCTGCAGCAGTGACGCCGATCATGAAGTTGGATGTTGCTGATGACACCTTGATGGGCAGCTTCAGCGCAGTATCCATGGCGGGGATCTTCAGAACGCCAGAGCCAATGCCCAGCAATGCCGAGATGACACCAGCCCCGTACATCAAAGAAAGTCCCAGGGGAACCCGGGCGACCTGATAGGCCACGTCCCGGCCAAGCTCGCGATCGGGAAAGGTTGAGTGCAGGCCCAGCCGACTTGCCCAGCTTTGCGGATCGGGCGTACCGGTAACGGCAGATTCGCGGCGACGGGCCATCATTTGCTGCGCAGACAAAACGAGAATAACAGCGAACAGCCCATACAATACCGGTGTAGGAATAATACCGATCAGCAGCACGCCGGTAATGGCGCCGAGTGTCGTGGCGGTCTCCAGAACAATAGCCAGGCGGATGTTGGTCAGGCGCTCCTTCAGAAAGGGCGCGGCGCTCCCGCAGGAACAGGCAATGACCGACACGATGCTGGCGGCGATGGCGACGTGAATGTCTACGCCGAAAGCAATGATGAGTATGGGCACAATAAAAATGCCGCTGGCCATTCCCAGCATGCCGCCCAGCAGGCTGGCGCCGAATGCGGCAGCGAACAACCAGAACAGGGTTGTGATATCCATGCCTGCGCCCCCTTTTAGCGAAAACGCCGCGACAAGCGGGTGGCAAAGCGAATCGAGTCGCCCCGGTAATACAGCTTTTCGTAGTCGACAGGTTGTTCTCCTGTGCTATAGGAGGTGCGTTCGATCAGAAAAATCGGGGCGCCGATGGCAATATTAAGGGCCTGTGCGACATGCTTGTCGGCGGTCACGGCTTCCAGCTGATAGCTTGCCTCTACCAGGGGCAGGGCATATTTGTTTTCAAGCAGATCAAAGATTGGTTCTGCGTCCAGATTGTTGCTGACTACCTTTTCGCCGATCTCCAGCGGCAGATAGGTTTCGTCGAACGACATGGGAATACCATCGGCCAGACGAATGCGTTCGATTCGATAGACTTGCGTGCCCGGGGCGATTTGCAATGCCCGGGCTATTTGTTCATCAGCGTTCACGATGCGTTTATCGAGCAGGCGTGAGGTCGGATGACGGCCCAATACCACCATGTCTTCCGCAAAGCCGGTCAGCTCCGTCAGGGCCTGTGTGACTTTAGGGTGCGTCACAAACGTTCCCTTGCCGCGGCGGATTTCCACCAAACCGCGAACGACAAGGTTCTCGATGGCTTTGCGAACAGTGGTTCGACTCATATGAAAGCGGGCAATCAATTGTTCTTCTGTTGGCAACTGCGCCCCGGCAGCGAGCGTGCCGCTGGCTATTTCCGCGGCCAGGGCAGCTTCGATTTTGGCGTAGAGTGGGGTGGTATCGGTTAGTGTCATAAACAACATCATGACATCATGATGTCGTAATGTCTATGATTTTTTTGTTCTGAGGTGCCAGATAACCAGCCAGAGGGAGAATTCTTCTGTCGCGGAAGTTACATCGATTTACGACACTCAAGCCTCAATACTCAAGCCTCGATACTCAAGCCTCGATACTCAAGCCTCGATACTCAAGCCTCGATACTCAAGTCCCGTTGCGCACAAATGAAAAGGCAGGTGATTAACCTGCCTTCAATCTCAAATAAAGGGGAGCGTGTTGCGCTGGAAGTCTGCTTGCGTCAAGCTGTGACCGCATGCTGTACTGGAACGAGTGCAACCTGTTTCAGGCAGCAGTGCTATCAGGCCGTGGCATATATCTCAGGGCCGTTCAGGCGGGCGCGTCGGTATCCGGGCGTTCAGGTATTTCATATACACCGTCCGGGTCGGCAATCAGTTTCTGGAACTGCCCGCTATGGGCGACCAGCATTTCAAAGTGGGTTTTGCCATCGTGCAGCCGAGGGGTCAGCAGCACGACTTTGCCCTGCGTTTTTTCTTCGACGTTGCGCACAATTTCAGTCAGGCCCTGAACGGTCCTGGATTTGCGCCGTTGGTCATCGTCCTGCTGGTCGGCGGCGAAAGCGCCGTAGCTCAATTGCGCCGCTAGCGAGGACAGGACCAGTTTGAGCAGTACATCTTTCATCTTATTCTCCTTCTGGTGATCCGCGTGAACGGGTAGATAATGAGTGGGAGGTGAACCAGCAACGTTAAACAGCCCTGGCAACCGGCGGATGTGTAGCGACGAGATCGGAGGTATTCCGTGAAAAGCAATCAGGGCGGATGTAAATGATGAGTCCTGGTGCGTTGACTTTGTCGCTTGCGAGCGCTCAGTTTACCGGCTTGTGAGGCAACGAGCCAGTAAATATTTCAGGTTTGATACGGCTTTTTATGCTGCAGGGCAATACAAATAAGGTTGCGGTAGCGGTCAGGGTTTCTGGATGCCGGTAGTTTTTATCGAGCCCGAACTATCCCGTTCAGTAATAATATCCGGTCATTGTGACCGTGGCGTGACGCGTTGGCCGATATCGTAACTACCGAAATGCTGCATTGCGACTGCAGCAAGGCCAAAGAATGCCTGTCATAATACCGTTTTACGCTTGTGGCGGGTCGTTGTGCGACACGCCGGATTGTTTTTTCGGATGCATTTACATGGCATGTTCAATTGATGCGGTCACACCTGAAACGGTGGCATCGCTGGATCCGGAAACAACTGTTGTTGTTACCGTCAATAACCGCCTGGTGTGGCGGGTTCACGCGTTGTTGCTTGCACAGGCAAGGCAAGGCAGCGCTGTATTGCAGTTGCCTGCAGCGAGTTCTCTCGCGCACTGGCTGGATCAATTACATCAGGAGCGGCTTTTCTGCGTTGATCCTACCGTTCGCAGTCACCGGCTCAGCGCGTTCGCAGCCCGCCTGTTGTGGGAAGAGGTTGTTGCCTCCATGCAGGGCGAGACGCCGCTTATCGATGTCCAGCTGGCTGCCGCACGCGCCATGGCTGCCAGCCATGACCGGGATGAATGGGACGTGCAGGTTCAGCCTCAGGAGCAAACCGAAGAATATCTGCGTTTTAAGCAATGGCGTAATCAATACGAACAGCGCTGCCGCGAACTGGACGCCCAGGACGATAATCACCTGTATAACACGTTGATCGATTCGGTGGAGGCAGGCCGTTTGTCGCGGCTGCCCGCCACTGTGGTCCTGGCCGGGTTTAATGAATATTCGCCGCGCTTAACGCGCTTGTTGCAGGCGTGCGCCAGTCGTGGCTGCCAATTGGTGTCGCTGTCATTGCCCCGGCATGAGCAATCGCAACGCACATTATCAACGCAAAAAGATCGCAGCAGCGAGTGGATTGCTGCTGCGCACTGGGCAGCCGGCGAATTGGCGGCCGACCCGCTGCGTCGCGTGGCCATTGTCTCGCCCGCGATGGAAGCGGACGCGGTGTTTGCGCGCCGCATTCTGGACCGTGAACTGTCGGCTGATCCTCTTATCCCGCCATATGGTTACAACATGTCTGTCGGGCGCGCGCTGGCAGAGTGGCCGGTGGTTTTTGCTGCCTTTCGGTGGCTGTCGCTGATTGCCGGTTTGTGCGACCAGGGTGTGGTGCGGCCCCAGCAGTTCGGACAGGCATTGCTGGCCGGGTTTTGCAGCGCAAGCGCTGTCGAGCAGTCGGCCATGGCGGTATTGGATGCGCGCCTGCGTGAGTCACAGAACATTGAGTGGCATACCGATCAGGTATGCGCCCAAATGGACCGGCACGCGTCGGACTTCTCCTATGTTTTCCGGCAGGCGATTGCACACTGGCAGCAGGCTGCATCGGGCGGGCGGCAGGACACCGAGCACTGGACCCAGGCCATACGCGAAACGCTGGCCCTGCTGGGTTTTCCCGGCAGTACGCTGTCAAGTACCAATTATCAGGTGTGCAAAGCGTTTGATGAACTCCTGCATACTTTTTCACTGCTGAATCTGTACGCCGGGCGCCTCTCCGGCGGGTCTGCCGTTGCGCTGCTGCAGCGCATGGCGCGGGAGGCCATGTTTCAGCCGCAACGTGATCCCAATGTCAGGCTCGACGTCCTGGGTTTTCTGGAAGCCGAGCATGGTCAGTGGGATGCGGTATGGGTGCTGGGTCTGACCGATGACGTTATTCCGGCCAGCCCTGATCCAAATCCATTTTTGCCTGTGGCTGCACTGGCCAGAGCCGGGGCGCCGCGTGCCACGCCGGAGCGGGAGAAAGCCTGGGCAATCGACATGCTGCAGGCACTATGTGGTGTTGCGCCTCAGGTTGTGCTCAGTCACCCGGCCAGCGAGGCCGATCGGGCGTTGCGTCCATCGCCATTGCTCAGCTTTTTTGTCGGCGCATCAGCCGGGCAGGGCGAGAGCGTCGGGGTGTCCGAGTGCCTTTCCCGCGCCCGCTGCGCGGCGTTGCCGCTGGAAACGTTGAGCGATAATCGCGGTTTGCCGCTGACAAAGATGCTCGAGGGGGGCTCAGACCTGCTGGAAACGCAGGCCCTGAATCCGCTATGGGGGTATGTGCGCTATCGTTTGCTGGCCAAAGGGCTCAGACCCTATCCAGAATCACTGAACGCAGCGATTCGCGGCACGTTTCTGCACAGTATGGCGCAAAAAGTCTGGGAAATGCTCGGCTCTTCCGAGCGCCTGCTGCAGCTTGACCAGAATGCTCAAAGTGAGCTGGTGACGCAAGCCGTGGCCATGGCCGCAGACCAGACGCTGAATGGCGTCTCGCCCGCACTGGCAGCGATGGAAAAGGCGCGCGGTCATGCTGTCATGATGACGCTTCTGGATCTGGAGCGGGAACGCCCACCTTTTCATGTAATGGGCGTTGAG
The DNA here is from genome assembly GCF_000521505.1 of Advenella mimigardefordensis DPN7. Classification (GTDB taxonomy): domain Bacteria; phylum Pseudomonadota; class Gammaproteobacteria; order Burkholderiales; family Burkholderiaceae_B; genus Advenella; species Advenella mimigardefordensis. The sequence goes on along the minus strand of NZ_CP003915.1, from coordinate 2,991,547 downwards.
CAGGCCGCCGCCTGGCAGCATGCCAGTGTGAAGGTCAATTTGCGCGTAGACCGGATTGATGAAACCGAGCAGGGCGCTAAAGTAGTGATGGACTACAAATCCGGGCAGCGTACGCCCGATTTCCAGAAAGACTGGTTGCGGCCACAGCCGATCAACCTGCAATTGCCCCTGTATGCCACGGTCTTACGGCAAGCCGATGCAGCAGGGCAGCGCGGACAAATAGAAGCCTTGCTGTTTGCCAAACTGAATGCAAAGAAAACCGAATTCAATGGCCTTGGTGAAAACGGCAGTGATATTGCCGGCATCACTTCCCTGGCTAAACTGACGCCGGAGCAAAGCTGGGAAGCGTTGCTGGATGGCTGGGAACGCAGTCTTGAGCAACTGGCTCGTGATATTTCGGAGGGCGTAGCCGATAACCGGAGCTGGACGGTGAATGACCTGATGTATTGTGATGTGCTGCCGTTTCTGCGCCTGGCACAGGAGAGTGAAGATGATTGAACGCCAGCCAAGTGATGTTAAGGCGCGGGCACAGGCGCTGCGCACAGATAAGTCGTTTATTATTCAGGCACCTGCCGGTTCCGGTAAAACCGAACTGCTTACCGACCGCATTCTGGCGCTGCTCGGCGGCGTGACCAAGCCCGAAGAAATTTTGGCCATCACCTTTACCCGCAAGGCGGCAGCCGAAATGCATGCGCGGGTGCTGCGCAAACTGCGTGCCGGCCTGTCTGATCAGGAACCCGCCAGCACCCATGAAAAAAACAGCTGGCTTCTGGCGCGTGCTGCACTGGCGCGCAACGAGCAGCAAGGCTGGGATCTGCTCAACCACCCGGCGCGGCTGAAGGTACGGACCATCGATGCCTTTTGCGCGCAGCTGGTGCGCTCTATGCCATGGATGTCCGCCATGGGCGGGATGCCGGGCATCGCCGATAATCCGGAGCAGCTTTATTTGCAGGCAGCCAGACAGTTGCTGGAACATGTGGATCACAACGACAGTGTGCAGGACGTATTGCTGCATATGGATATTGATCTGGTATCGGTAGAGCGATTGATCGTGGATATGCTGGCGCGGCGCGACCAGTGGCTGCAGGAGACGGTCAATACTCAGGCGGCCATGACTCAGTTGCGAATGGCACTCACAGATGTCATGGAACAGAAACTGGACACGCTGGCAGAGGCAATGCCGTTTTCCTATGCCAGCGAGCTGGCGCCCATCGCACGCCTGGCTGCCGCCAGCCAGGCCGAGACCGCGGTTTGTATGCTGGAGCCACTGCTGGACTGGGACGGTGTGCCACTGGCCGGTTCTGTCGAGGCCCTGCCGCAGTGGCAGGCGTTGTCGCGCTTGTTGCTCACCGGCAGCGGCGGCTTGCGCAAACGCCTTACTGTCAAAGAGGGATTTCCGGCCAAAAGTGCACATAAGCAGGCGATGCAGGACTGGCTCGACGCCTGGCAGAATGATAGCGAGCACTGGACCGGCCTGCTTGCCGAAGTGAGTGGCTTACCTTCAGAAGTATTGAGCGAGCGTCAGGAAAAAATCATACGCTCCTTGCTGGAAGCACTGAAGCTGGCAGCCGCAGAGCTGATGCTGGTTTTTCAGGAAGAAAAACAGGTGGATTTCATCGAGATTGCCCAAAGAGCAGCGCTGGCGCTGGGGTACACCGATGATCCTTCAGATATGCTGTTGAAGCTGGATGCGCGCATTTCGCATATTCTCATCGACGAGTTCCAGGACACCAGCCAGATCCAGATTCAGTTGATCGAAAAACTGACACTGGGCTGGAGCCCGGGCGATGGTCGCACACTCTTTCTGGTGGGCGATCCGATGCAGTCCATTTATCGCTTCCGCAAGGCGGACGTCGGGCTGTTCCTGAGCGTTGCCAGCGAAGGGATCAACGGGCTTGAGCTGGAAAAACTGGTCCTCACCGAGAATTTCCGTTCGCAGGCCGGGGTGGTCAACTGGGTCAATCAGTCCTTTCGCCACGTATTCCCGGAATATGATGATCTGACACTGGGGGCAATCCGGTATACGGAATCGGTTGCTTTCAACGCGGCAGCAGACGGTCCGGCAGTCCGCTTTCATCCGGTTTATCAGGCGGAAGACAAAGATGCCGAGACGACCCAGGCAGAGGCAGAGCAACGCACGCTGGAACTGGTGCGCTCAGCACTGGCTGCCAACCCGGACAGTGAGCATCCGGTAGCCATCCTGGTCAAGGCGCGAACGCACTTGGGGGCGCTCATGCAATTGATGCAGCGTAACGGGATACCGGTGCGAGCGGTCGAGCTCAATCCGATTCGGGCAGAGCAGTCTGTTATCGATCTGGTGCAGTTGATTCGCGCACTGGCCCACCCAGCCGACCGTGTGGCCTGGTTGTCCGTCTTGCGCTCTCCCGTATGTGGTTTGACGCTGAAGGCGTTAACCCATCTTTTTGGTGATAGTCGTGACACTATTGCTTTTCGTTTGCAAACCGTGCTGGCCCAGGAGGCGGAATTTGCGCCGCTGCTGGGGGACGAATGGCCGCGTTTGCAGCGTTGTGCGCGGATTCTGCTGGATCGCAGTCATGTGGTTGCCGATATTGCCTTCTCCTCACATGTAGAGTCGGTCTGGCGTGCGCTGGGCGGTTACGGCGTGTATGCGAGCGATACGGCATTTGCCGATTTCCAGGCTGTATTCGATCTGGTCGACAGGCTGGCACCCTATGGCGATCTGAATCCAGCTGATCTGGAAGATGCGCTGGCGCGCTTGTATTCGGCAACGAGTGCAGAACAGCGAGCGGTTGAAATCATGACCATGCACAAGTCCAAGGGGCTGGAGTTTGAAGTGGTGATCTTATACGGACTGCACCGCCGACCCCGTTCTGATACGGCGCCATTGCTGCGCTTTGAACGCAACCGGAACCGTCTGCTGATGGGACCCATTAAACCCAAGGCGGCCGAAGAAACCGACAAACTATCCGCGATGCTGGGTGCCATGGAAAAACGCCGCAGCGACTATGAGCTCGATCGTCTGCTTTACGTGGCCGCCACCCGTGCGCGCCAGCGCCTGCACCTGGTCTCGCAGGTTCAGTGCAAGCAGGGACAGGTTGTTGAGCCGCCACGCGGTTCTCTGTTGTCGCGGCTATTTTCACTGTTTGAATTAGTGCCTCCGGTGCCTCAGGAGCCGCGCGAATCGGCTACTGTCGATGCCGTCATATCGGATGTGCAGGGGCCGCAACTTAGCCGGATCACGACCCAGGCTCTGGCACAACTGCCGGTGACCGCCAGCGGCAATGCTGTAATGGCATCTGCCGGTTCGGGCTGGCAGTTTGATGATAAATACGAGGCCAGTATTGGCACGGTAACGCACGCATGGCTGGCCCGCATTGGTCAGGATCACATGCAGGGCTGGAACGAGGCAAGACTGCAGGCGGCGCGGGAAATTATTGTGCGTCAGCTGGAAAACGAAGGTTTGCGGCAGGCACAGGCACGCACTGGCGCACAGCGTGTCTACGACCTGCTCAGCTGCTGCCTGGCATCTGAAAAAGGTCGCTGGCTGCTCTCGCATGCACAGGCCCGACAGGAACTGCCCCTGACCAGCATGGACGGAAAGTTGCTGATTGTGGACGTCGCGGTCTCTACCGATACCGGGTGGCTGGTGGTGGATTTCAAGACAGGCGAGCGGCGGGAGCACGAACCACAAGATGTTTTTGAGGCGCGCATGAAAGACACGTATCGGCTTCAGTTGCAGGGGTACTGCGAACGGCTGTCGAGACTGGACGGGCGTGAAGCCACGGCGGCCATTTTTGCGCTGGATACCGGAGACTGGATTGAATTTGATCCGGCTCAGTTGGCATCGGCATTGTAATTTTTGCACAAGCGGCGCGAAACTTGCTAAAATGCGAAGTGGTGGGTCCCTTCGCATGGGCCGGCGGTGAAACTGGTCAGGTCGGGAACGAAGCAGCCATAGTCGTTCAGGTTCAGTGCCGAAGTAAGGCTCACCACCGCATTCTTGAACTAACGTCACCCCTTGTGGTGGCGTTTGTTTTTTCTGGGCTAAAATAACCGGTATGAGCTATCTTGTCCTTGCCCGTAAGTGGCGTCCTCGCTCCTTCGAAACGCTTGTCGGCCAGGACCATGTGGTCCGGGCGCTGACCAACGCCCTCAATACCCAGCGTCTGCATCACGCCTGGTTGTTTACAGGCACCCGAGGTGTTGGCAAGACCACACTGTCACGTATCCTGGCAAAGTCTCTTAATTGCGAAACCGGTATCACGTCCAAGCCTTGTGGTGTTTGTCGCGCCTGCGTCGAGATTGATGAAGGGCGCTTTGTCGACTATCTGGAATTTGATGCCGCCTCCAATCGTCGCGTTGAGGAAATGACGCAACTGCTGGAGCAGGCTGTCTACGCCCCCAGTTCAGGCCGCTATAAAATTTATATGATCGACGAGGTGCACATGCTTTCCGGGCATGCGTTCAACGCCATGCTCAAAACGCTGGAAGAGCCGCCGCCGCATATCAAATTTATTCTTGCGACTACCGATCCGCAGAAAATGCCCGTTACCGTGCTGTCACGGTGCCTTCAGTTCAATCTGAAGCAAATGCCGCCCGATGCCATAGTCGCGCACTTGAATCACGTATTAACAGAAGAGTCTGTGGCTTTTGAAGTACCTGGCTTGCGTCAGATTGCACAGGCAGCAGGGGGCTCCATGCGTGATGCCCTGTCGCTCACCGATCAGGCGATTGCATTCAGTGGTTCCAATATCACCGGTGATGCTGTGCGCGATATGCTTGGCACCATCGATCAGCGTTTTCTGGTTCGCTTGCTCGATTCCCTGAATCAGGGCTCGGCTCAGGGTGTGCTGGATATAGCAAATGAATTGTACGAACGTGGCTACTCGTTTGCCGGTGCGCTGGCTGATCTGGCAGTGCTATTGTCGCAGATCGCGATAGAGCAGCGCCTGCCTGGCACTGCACTGACAGAAGCCGTGTTGCAGGATGATATTGTGCGGCTGGCCCGCACCTGCCACCCCGACACGCTGCAGCTGTTTTACAGTATCGCCATTCATGGACGAAATGAACTGGCCCTGTCACCTGATGAATATGCCGGCTTTGTCATGACGTGCCTGCGCATGCTGTCTTTGGTAACCTCTGAGCCGGCTCATAGTACGGTAAGTGAGTGGCAGGCCGGCAATGGTCACCTGTCGGGTGGGCAGAAGGCAGATACCGCCGCATCTCCGCAGCATCATGAAGCATCGGCAGTGCCGCCCGCCGCGGTTGCGGCACAGCAGGGTGCATCACAGGCACCAGCAACGACGGACCAGGCAGTGACCGCAAGTGCAGCAGACTTGCAAAAAAAAAATCTGAATGACCTTTCGACTGTAGCGGCTGCAACAGCGGCTGCGCCGGCAGCCGAGTCGCAGTCCTCATCTGCAAGCGAATATCCGCCCACATCTGTTATAGCCGTACAGCCACAGACGGAACAGGTTCCGTCTGCAACCCCTGTTGCGGCGGAAACTGCGGGGCAGGTCGTGGCCTCCGATATAAATACACGCGAAACGGTCACTCATGAGGGGGCCTTACCTGTCAAACTGGTGCCGCAGCGCGAACCCATTGTCGTTCCTGCGGTGCGGCTTGAGAAGACGCGTGAGCAGGAACGGCCTGCCTGGGAAGATGATGCAGCCAGCCCGGCAGACCATCGTGGGGAACCGGACCTGCAGGCAGGCAATGGCACAGCCGGGCAGGAGCAGGCCCGGGTCCAACCGCTAAATACACCCGGGGCGCACCAGGCCGCTGACGATTCCGGCCCGCCCGTGTGGGAAGATATTCCGCCGGACTGGGAAGCCGCCGGTCTGGCCGGTCAGACTGACGATGATGGCGATATTGTGCCTGGCGATAATGTGGTGGTTGAGCAAGACCAGACCTGGGTTCCCACTCACCAGGACCCGCAAGCCCATCGGCCGCTTGCGACCATGAATGCGCAGGAATGGGTGCAACTGGTCGCTGAATTGCCTCTTTCGGGCTACGCAGCCGAAATGGCGCGTCGTTGTGAATGGGTAGACCACAAGCAGAATAAAATCACACTCAGAATTCCGGTAAAAGGGCAGAACGACTTAAACGCCAGGACCAAGCTGGAAACAGCCCTCACCGAATATTTCCATGAGGTGGTCCGGGTGGACATGGTGTTTGGCCATACCGGTGATGCGACCCTGCATGCCGTAGAGCAGGCTGAGCGTGAAGCATTGCAAAAACGGGTGGAAAAAGCAGTGCAGGAAAATGAATTTATTAATACACTGATTACTGATCTGGGCGCGCGCGTTGTGCCCGACAGCATAGAGCCAATCAGGCAGAAAAGCGCTTGATGTCAACCGCTATAATTGCGATTTAAAGGAACGTATTCATTATGATGAAGAATCAACTGGCCGGTCTGATGAAGCAGGCCCAGCAAATGCAGGAAAACATGAAAAAGGCGCAGGACGCCCTGGCCGATATTCTGGTAGACGGTGAGTCTGGCGGCGGCATGGTTAAAATCTCCATGTCTTGCCGTCATGATGTTAAACGGGTCACCATTGATCCTGCACTGCTTGGCGACGATAAAGACATGCTTGAAGATCTGGTTGCGGCTGCATTCAACGATGCATTGCGCAAGGCTGAGGCCACCACACAGGAAAAAATGTCCGGCGTAACTGCTGGTATGCCTCTGCCTCCAGGGATGAAATTCCCCTTCTGATGCGCGATATGCTGCCTGAACCCGAACCGCTCAGTGCGCTGATTGAGGCGCTGCGCCGCCTTCCCGGCGTCGGTCAGCGTTCGGCGCGACGCATGGCCTATCATTTGCTGCAATACGATATCGCGGGTGCCGACCAGTTATCCCGCGCCCTCAGTACCGCTGTTTCAGATATCCAGCACTGTGCTCGCTGCAATTCATTTTCCCAGAATGACATCTGTGAAACCTGTCTGAATCCGAAGCGTAATGCTGCACAGCTGTGTATTGTAGAGACGCCGGCCGATCAAAATATGATAGAGGCCAGCCACGGTTATCAGGGGCTGTATTATGTGCTCATGGGCAGGATTGCGCCCCTGGAGGGGGTCGGGCCGGCTCAGCTGAATTTTGAAAGATTGCTGCGGCGTGCGATGGATGGCACGGTCACGGAAGTGATTCTGGCAACCAATTTCACGGCGGAGGGGGAAACCACCGCCCATTATCTGACGGAAATTCTGCGGGAAAAAGGGCTGCAGGTTTCACGCATCGCGCGCGGTATACCCACGGGCAGTGAGCTGGAATATGTTGATGCCGGCACCATCGCCTGGGCATTTATGGAACGGCGTGGCGCATAACAGATAGCCGGCGCAGCTAATACCCAGCGCAGCTAAATAGCCGGTGCAGCTAAATAGCCAGGGTAGCTAAATAGCCAGGGTAGCTAAATAGCCAGGGTAGCTAAATGCCGGCATAGCAGCCATCGGCTGGCCGGTGGGCTGGTCTGCAAAACAGGATATCGTCGGCAACTTGTCGTGCCGCATATTTTCCGGCAGCAAAGAACCCAAAACCCGGGTCCCTTGCTGCTTTTATCGTTGCCGCATTTACTGTAAGGGCGCTGCGCTGCAGTCAGCGCTCAGAAAAGCGAGGCGCTGCGGTTTAGCCGTTCTTACGGCAATCGTCAATCAATGCGTCCAGCTTGATCGCATCAGCAACAAAAGTACGGATGCCTTCGCTCAGTTTTTCCGTGGCCATCGCGTCTTCATTGAGCAGGAAGCGGAAGTTCTTTTCTTCCGGCGCAATCGAGTCAATGTGGGCTTTGGCGGCCATGGCTTCATGCAGCTCGGCGGTGACGCTGCCATCGGTAGCCGCGAGCTCGCCCAACAGCTCAGGGCTGATGGTCAGCAGGTCGCAGCCGGCCAGCGCCAGCACCTGGCCCACATTGCGGAAACTCGCGCCCATGATTTCGGTATTGATACCATGGCGACGATAATACTGATAAATCCGGGTTACCGATTTCACGCCAGGATCATTGGTTCCGCTATTGTCCGTTTCCACCCAATTGCTGCCTGCCGCCTTTTTATGCCAATCGTAAATACGACCGACAAACGGTGAAATCAGCGTCACCCCGGCATCGGCGCAGACGACTGCCTGAATCAGGGAGAACAGCAGGGTCATATTGCAGGCAATGCCTTCCTTTTGCAAAATGCGTGCTGCAGCAATGCCTTCCCAGGTTGATGCGATCTTGATCAGAACACGCTTGCGATCCACGCCTGCCTGATCGTACAGTTCAATAATGCGGCGCGCACGGGCTACGGTGCCTTCGGTGTCGAACGACAGGCGCGCATCGACTTCCGTTGAAACCCGCCCGGGCACGATTTCAAGAATGCGGCGGCCGAACTCAACCAGAATATGATCCAGTGTATCTGCAGGCGTTGCGTTCGGATATTTGGCAAGCGTGTCCTGCAAAATCGGACGATAAGCGTCCTTGGACAGGGCTTTCAGGATAAGCGAAGGATTGGTGGTGGCATCGGTGGGCTTGTGCGCACGCATGCTTTCGAAGTCACCGGTATCGGCGACCACAGTTGTGAATTTTCTAAGCTGGTCAAGTTGATTCATATGGGATGTTTCCTGCATGGCCGGCTGTCGCGGATTTGTCGTTTCAGGCAAACCATGGCGCCTTTTCGGCCCGATGAAAATTGTAAATTAACAGTTGATTATTTCAAAATCTTACGGATACGTGTATATTACCCGCAATATACAGGCAAGATTCGAATACCGGTTACCAGACACATATTGTCATCCGATCTGGCGGAAAAAAAACCGGCGGTGGGCGCCCTGCGCTAACGGTGCCTAAAGCTGCGCACCGCAAGCGAAGCGGATACAAACGCGCTGAAATATTGTAAATGTGATTAATGCGACGGCGGTGGTCGTCGAATTTTTTATTTCATTCAAAACTGTACAGGAAAAAGGTTAAGGGCAGAATGCTTGTCAAGTGGTGCAGGGCAATGTTGCTGGCGGGATTCGCTGTGATGTCAGGTATGTATTTACCAGTCGCATCCAGTCAGGTAATCTCGTTCGCAAATCCCTTCGTCGGGGTCGGTTCCGCACAACAGGAAATTGCCCTGAACCCCTGCCTGCCTGAAACGGACGTGCGCAATCAATTCGGAGCCGGAGCCGTTCAGCAACTGCAGCAGGCGCTCAATCAGTGGCCGGCCAATGTATGCACGGATCCGCTCATTGCCCGCAATCTGGCCGACTGGCTCTACAACAGCTCGGCTCTGATAGCCAAAACCGACAGGCCGCTGGTCATGGCGGACATCGTTCAAACCCGTACCCGCGTCCTGCTCGCCTGCCGCGATCTCAAATGCATGCGCGATAAACTGCCTGCCATGGTCGACTGGGCCAAAACCAATCTTGACCGTACGCCCGTATATGGTTTGGATGATCAGCCCAGCAGTGTGGAAGGCGCCTTGCTTTCACTGCCAAGGCTGTCCTTGCGGGGGCTGGATCTGCCATTGCCCGGCCAGCAAAAATTCTGCGGCGGGGGTACGATTGATGATCTTAATTTTTTCAGCACCAATCTGAAGGTGTCCGGCAAGGCCTACGTGCTGGTCAAATGCAAAGTAGATAATGGTGAACGCAAAAGCTGGATTCTGGAGAACGACGGCGGCAAGGACTGGCGTGCCGTGGTGGATCTGCGCTCCAGTTCCATGCAGATTGGCACGCTGCGGCGTAATAACCATCCCATTATCTCCAGCTATCTGGAAGAAACCGGCGGTACGCGGGTTCGGATCCTGAGTTACCAGGACAACAGCTATCAGGAAATGTTGCGCTTTCTGGTTGTAGAGGATCGCAGCAAGCTCGGGCATGCGTTTGAGATTGAAAACCGGTAGTTCATTGCGTTTTCTTGCGATATAACCCCTAAGTTTTTTCTATCGTTAAGCCTTACTCTGTATAATAGAAAGGTTTACTTATCGATACCAAATTTTTGGGGTTCTGCGTGCTCACGTCTTCCATATTCGAGGATAATCCTCAATTTCCCACTGCAATTCTGGCTCTGGCAGATGGCACGATTTTCAAGGGAATATCCATCGGTGCAAACGGCCATAGCGTGGCCGAACTGGTGTTCAATACGGCCATGACCGGATACCAGGAAATACTGACCGATCCCAGCTATACCAACCAGATCGTCATGCTAACCTATCCGCATATCGGCAACACGGGTGTGAATCCGGAAGATGTCGAATCCTCACAGGTTCACGCCGCCGGTCTGGTCGTGCGGGACTGTCCGCGCCGTCTGTCCAATTTCCGTGCGACCCAGTCGCTGCCCGATTACCTGAAAGAGCAGGGTGTCGTCGCGATCTCCGGGATTGATACCCGCAAGCTGACCCGTCGTCTGCGCGAGGGTGGGGCACAGGGTGCCTGCATTCTGGTCGGCGACGACGAACAGAAAGCGATTGACCTGGCCGGTGCCTATGCGGGCATGGCGGGTCAGGATCTGGCCAAAGTAGTCAGTCGAACGGCACGCGAAGAATGGCATGAAGGTACATGGCAGCGTACCCAGGGCTACACCCGTCCGTCACAGGATCGCTTTCATGTTGTTGCCTACGACTTCGGGGTCAAATCCAATATTCTGCGTATTCTGGCAGATCTGGGCTGCAGGCTCACGGTTGTGCCGGCCCAGACGGCCGCTGCTGATGTGCTGGCCCTGAACCCGGATGGCGTGTTTCTGGCCAATGGCCCGGGCGATCCGGAGCCCTGCGATTACGCCATCGAAACGGCATGTCAGGTGATGGAGAAAAAAATTCCGCTTTTCGGCATCTGCCTGGGTCACCAGATCATGGGACTGGCACTGAATGCGCGGACCATCAAAATGAAAAACGGCCACCACGGCGCCAACCACCCGGTCAAGGACGTGCAAAGTGGCAGGGTGTACATTACCAGCCAGAACCACGGGTTTGCGGTGGATGCCGACACATTGCCCGACAATGCGCGGGTTACCCACGTGTCCCTGTTTGACGGCTCATTGCAGGGGTTTGAGCTGACCGACCGCCCCGCGTTCTGCTTCCAGGGCCATCCCGAAGCCAGTCCTGGCCCGCACGATATCATCGTGCTGTTTGAAAAATTCATCCGCTCCATGAGCGAAAAAAACTAGAGATATCATGCCCAAGCGTACCGACATAAAAAGCATATTGATTATCGGCGCCGGTCCGATCATTATTGGTCAGGCCTGCGAATTTGATTATTCGGGTGCACAGGCGTGCAAAGCCCTGAAAGCCGAAGGCTATCGCACCATTCTGGTCAATAGTAATCCAGCTACCATCATGACCGATCCTGAAACGGCCGATGTCACGTATATCGAGCCAATCACCTGGAAGGCGGTCGAAAAAATCATTGAGGTAGAGCGTCCCGATGCGCTTCTGCCTACCATGGGCGGACAAACCGCGCTCAACTGCGCGCTTGATCTGGCTCATAACGGCGTACTGGAAAAATACAACGTCCAGATGATTGGCGCCAACGAGCAGGCCATTGAGAAAGCAGAAGACCGTCTGAAGTTCAAGGATGCCATGACCCGTATTGGTCTGGAATCGGCCAAATCAGGCGTTGCCCATACGCTGGAAGAAGCCTGGGAAGTGCAAAAGCGCATTGCCGCAGAGGCCGGCACCAGTGGCTTCCCAGCCGTTATTCGACCCAGTTTCACGCTGGGCGGCACCGGTGGCGGAATTGCCTATAACGCTGAAGAATTCGAGACGATCTGCCGTCGAGGCATCGAAGCGTCCCCCACCAACGAGTTGCTGATTGAAGAATCGCTGCTGGGCTGGAAAGAATATGAAATGGAAGTGGTGCGCGACCAGGCGGACAACTGCATCATCATCTGCTCCATCGAAAATCTGGATCCCATGGGTGTGCACACCGGCGACTCCATCACCGTTGCGCCGGCCCAGACCCTCACTGACAAGGAATACCAGATCATGCGTAACGCGTCTATCGCCGTGTTGCGTGAGATCGGGGTGGAAACAGGTGGCTCCAACGTTCAGTTTGCGCTTAATCCCGACAACGGTCGCATGATCGTGATTGAAATGAATCCGCGGGTATCGCGTTCGTCTGCGCTGGCGTCCAAGGCTACCGGTTTTCCTATTGCCAAAGTGGCGGCACGCCTGGCTGTAGGCTATACGCTGGACGAGTTGCAAAATGAAATCACTGGCGGTGAAACACCTGCGTCGTTCGAACCGACCATCGATTACGTTGTCACCAAGATCCCTCGTTTTGCCTTCGAAAAATTTCCGCAGGCCGATTCCCGTCTGACCACGCAAATGAAATCCGTGGGCGAAGTGATGGCCATGGGCCGTACTTTCCAGGAGTCATTTCAGAAAGCACTGCGCGGGCTTGAGGTGGGTGTTGACGGTCTGAACCAGAAAACGCTGGATCGTGAAAAACTGCAGGTAGAACTGGCAGAACCGGGTCCGGAGCGGATCTGGTATGTGGGTGACGCGTTCGCTCAGGGCTTTTCCCTGGATGAAGTACACGCCCTCACCAAAATTGATCCCTGGTTTCTTGAGCAAATCAAGGAAATCGTCGACATCGAGCTGGAGCTTGAGCAGAAAACCTTGTCGGATCTGAACGAAACGGTGATGCGTCGCCTGAAGCGTCGCGGCTTTTCTGATCGGCGCCTGGCGTTTTTGCTGGATGTATCCGAATCCGAGGTACGTAAGGTGCGTCACCAGCTGGGTGTGCGTCCGGTCTACAAGCGTGTAGACACCTGCGCGGCCGAGTTCGCCACGAAAACAGCGTATATGTATTCCACTTATGAAGAAGAGTGCGAATCACATCCGACCGACAAAAAGAAAATTATTGTTCTGGGTGGAGGTCCGAACCGTATCGGGCAGGGCATCGAGTTTGACTATTGCTGCGTGCACGCCGCGCTGGCGCTGCGTGAAGACGGCTATGAAACCATCATGGTCAACTGCAATCCGGAAACCGTCTCTACCGACTACGATACTTCGGATCGCCTGTATTTCGAACCGCTCACGCTGGAAGATGTCCTGGAAATCGTACACCTGGAGCGACCAGTCGGTATGATCGTACAGTACGGCGGACAAACCCCGCTGAAACTGGCACGTGCACTCGAAGCCAATGGCGTACCAATCATTGGTACCAGCCCCGAGTCCATCGATGTAGCCGAGGATCGCGAGCGTTTCCAGAAGCTGCTGCAAAAACTGGGTCTGCGTCAGCCGCCAAACCGTACTGCACGCACCGAAGCCGAAGCCATTGCTCATGCAGCCGACATCGGTTACCCGCTGGTGGTGCGCCCAAGCTACGTGCTGGGTGGTCGCGCCATGGAAATTGTTCACGAGCAGACCGATCTGGAACGCTATATGCGTGAAGCCGTGAAGGTCAGTAATGACTCTCCGGTGCTGCTTGATCGCTTCCTGAACGATGCAACCGAAGTGGATGTGGATTGCCTGGCCGACGATGAGGTGGTTTTCATTGGCGGCGTGATGGAGCACATTGAACAGGCGGGCGTGCACTCGGGCGATTCGGCTTGCAGTCTTCCTCCGTATTCGCTTTCTACTGAAGTGATCGAGGAAATCAAGCGACAGACCAGCCTGATGGCGCGTGCACTGAATGTACGTGGTTTGATGAACGTCCAGTTCGCCATTCAGAACGGCGATGTATATGTATTGGAAGTGAATCCGCGCGCATCTCGTACAGTGCCGTTTGTATCCAAGGTAACCGGCTATCAGCTGGCCAAGATCGCGGCCCGTGCCATGGCCGGCAAATCGCTGGCCGAGCAGGGTGTGACCGAGGAAGTGGCACCTTCGTATTTCTGCGTCAAGGAAGCCGTCTTCCCATTCGTCAAATTCCCTGGCGTAGACACCATACTGGGCCCGGAAATGAAGTCCACCGGTGAAGTCATGGGCGTAGGACGCACGTTTGGTGAAGCCTTTGTTAAATCACAACTGGCTGCCGGTGTGCTTCTGCCTGAGACAGGCACGGCCTTCCTCAGCGTGAAAGATCAGGATAAATCCAAAGCGGTGGAGCTGGCTCGTGGTCTGGTCAATCTGGGCTTTAAAGTGGTGGCAACCCGTGGTACGGCAGCCAAACTCAATGAGTCCGGTGTACAGGCCCAGGTGGTCAATAAAGTGACCGAAGGGCGTCCGCACGTGGTTGATATGCTCAAGAACGGCGAGATCCAGCTTGTGATCAATACCGTAGAAGAACGTCGCAATGCTATTTCCGACTCGCGTGTGATTCGTACGCAGTCGCTTGCTGACCGGGTCACGTTCTTTACCACGCTGGCCGGTGCCCGTGCTGCGATTGAAGGTATGCAGTACCTGCGCGACGCTGAAGGCATTCAGGTGTATTCTCTGCAGAATATGCATGCAGGGCTGGCTTCTGCAAAGACAACATAAGCCTGTTGCCGGCCCCTGGCCAGCGCGTGTAGCTAATGAGAACGATTGCCATTTTTCTTCGTGAAATTTGGCAATTTTTCTTTATGGGGCATGTCTCGCGCAAACCTCTCTTAAAATACGGTTTTACGTTTGATTCTTTCAAGGAGCAGCATAATGAAAGGCCATCCTAAAGTCATAGACTATTTGAATTTTCTGCTTTCAGGCGAACTGGCAGCACGGGACCAGTACTTTATTCATTCGCGTATGTACCACGAATGGGGTTATACCAAACTGTATGAACGTATCGGCCATGAAATGCAGGACGAGACAGATCACGCTGACGCACTGATTCGTCGCATTCTTTTGCTCGAGGGCACTCCCAAAATGGTGTCTGCTGAAATCCGCGTGGGCAAAGACGTTCCCGAAATGCTGCAGCTTGATCTGGAGACCGAGTTTGAAGTCCGCGATAATCTGAAAAAAGGCATTGCGTTGTGTGAAGAGTCTGGAGACTACGTCTCACGTGAATTATTGCGCGTGCAACTTGAAGACACCGAAGAAGATCATGCGCACTGGCTGGAACAGCAACTGGGCCTGATTAAACGACTCGGTCTGCAGAACTATCTGCAATCGCAGCTGTAATAATGTCATTTGTGATAGTTCACGGTTGCGGCATGCAGCTGTGGTTTCACAAGTAAATAACATTACGACGGCAATTGCATAGTTCTATGCGTGTTTTTATTAGTGGCGCCAGCAGCGGGCTGGGTGAGGCATTTGCCCGGTATTACGATGCCCGTGGCGCGCAGCTGGGTCTGTTCGCCAGATCGGGTGACAAACTGCAAGCGCTGTCGGCCTCGTTGTCCAAACCGGCCTCATGCTATGCGGGCGATGTTCGATGTGGTGCCGATCTTCATAAGGCGGCCGCCGATTTTTTGCAAGATGGTCCGGTGGATATTGTCATAGCCAGTGCCGGCATCAGCGTCGGCATTCTCAATGGCATGGTCGAAGACGCCGACGTGTTTCGGGAAATTATTGAAACCAATGTACTGGGCCTGGGGGCCACATTTGAGCCCTTTATTCCGGGTATGCAAAGCCGCGGCAGTGGTACCCTGGTGGGTATCAGCAGTGTGGCCGGCGTTCGCGGCTTGCCGGGTTCCAGTGCCTACAGTGCGTCCAAGGCGGCGGTCACGGTTTTTATGGAGAGTTTGCGCATTGATCTGTATGGTACCGGTGTCAAAGTCGTGACGATCGCACCTGGGTTTATTGATACGCCCATGACCCGGCAAAACCCTTATCCCATGCCATTTCTGATGCAGCCCGATGCTTTTGCGCAAAAGGCAGGCCAGGCGATTACCCTGGGTCGGCGCTACACCGTCATTCCCTGGCAGATGGGTCTGGTTGCGCGGTTGCTGCGGTTTGTTCCGAGTGCCCTGTATGATCGCGTGATGAGTCGCTCTGGCCGCAAGCCCCGCCGTCACTAGCAAACCGGGCGACCCATCCCATATCCCTGCGTTGCCGCGGCATATCCCGGCGTTTCTGCAGGCCCGCGACCAGACATATTGATCGTTGCCAGGCTCGGTGGCACGCAGTGTCACCACGACTTCGCGTGTTTCTTTTGAATCCGGCGTGCATTCTGCAACTGTATCGTGCTGCGTGACAGCACCGATATCCCAAACAATATGATTCTTTTAACGTTATCTCCGCGCTTACTCGGTTACCACTTGCGGTAAATGGCTGGTGTCGGCCCAGGACACAATCTGCCAGCTGTCGTCGCTGATAATGCGCAGGCGGTTGATGCTGGTATTGCGTTGGGAAAATTGCCGTGGCGCATTGGGTGCCAGGTTCCCGGCGGCACGCCACATCATATCAATCGCACCGCCATGGCTAACGATCATGACGGTTTCATTGCGGTGTTTCTGAGCCAGTGTGTTCAGGGTTTGCCGAATTCGCGTATAAAAGGTTGCCAGGTCTTCTGCCTTGTGTTCATTCGGATCCAGTTCAATCGCCAGGTTGTGAGTGTGTGCCGAATCAAAGCCGGCCAGCGCCGACCATAGTTGACCCTCAAGAATGCCGTAATTGCGTTCACGTAATCCGGGCAGGCGCTGAACGGGTTTGTCACAAGACCGCGCATAGGGCAGGGCGGTGTGATATGCCCGCTGCAGGTCGCTGGTGTAAATGTGCTCGGGGCCGGCATCGCTAAAGCGCTCCTGCAGATGCGCGTTGAGTGCTTCGGCCTGGGCGATGCCATTCGGGTTTAACGGAATGTCGCGCCAGCCCTGCAGGCGCCGTTCGGCGTTCCAGTCGGTTTCGCCGTGGCGGATAATCCAGAAATCGGTATGAGACATAGTTGAGCTTTCGAAAAATAGTCGCGAGACAGGCATCGGATGACGGACAAAGGCCGCGCTGCCAGCCGCAGTTTTGCTTGCCCTGTGCACCAGTCAGGCCGTACACTTCATATCCAGCAAAATATGACATCACATCTGAATGGGGAAAGTAATGAGTGGACCTTTTTTTCCAATCTGGCGGCGGGTTGAGCGGGCCCGGGAACATCAGATTGTAGCACCCGACGAGCGTCTGTCCTGGCCTCAGACGGCGGTCATGGGTGCGCAACACGTTGTGGCCATGTTTGGTGCGACCGTGCTGGCCCCGCTGTTGATGGGTTTCGATGCCAATCTGGCTGTGCTGATGTCAGGTATCGGCACGCTGATCTTCTTCTTTTTTGTCGCCGGTCGTGTGCCCAGTTATCTGGGGTCGAGCTTCGCCTTCATCGGCGGCGTTATTTCCGTCACCGGGTATGCCGGCAGCGGACCGAATGCCAATATCAGTGTCGCGCTGGGGGCCATTATCGTGTGCGGCCTGGTATATGCGCTGGTGGGTGTACTGGTATGGTACGCCAATAGCCGCGGCAAAGGGTCGGCCTGGATCGAACGCTTGATGCCGCCTGTGGTAACCGGCGCCATCGTTGCCGTGATCGGCCTGAATCTTGCACCCATTGCTGCCAAGGGTGCGATGGGCTCGGGAACGACCTTCGAGGCGCTGATGGCCCTCATGACCATACTGTGCGTCGCCGGGGTGGCCGTCTTTACTCGCGGCATGATTCAGCGGCTGCTGATTCTGCTGGGGCTGATTGCCGCTTGCGTCATCTACTGGCTGCTGACCAATGTCGCCGGCCTGGGTACGCCCATCGACTTTTCCGCCGTGCAGGCGGCACCCTGGTTCGGCCTGCCGACGTTGGTCGCACCCGTGTTTTCCGTCTCGGCCATTTCAGTCATGGTGCCGGTCGCGGTCATTCTGATTGCTGAAAACCTGGGTCACATTCGTGCAGTCAGCGCGATGACCGGGCAAAACCTGGATCAGTATCTGGGTCGCGCCTTCCTGGGCGATGGCGTTGCGACCATGATTTCCGGCGCCGTTGGCGGAACCGGTGTGACCACCTACGCGGAAAATATTGGCGTCATGGCGGTTACCCGTATTTATTCCACTCTGGTGTTTGTAGCGGCTGCCTGCATCGCCATCCTGCTGGGCTTCTCGCCCAAGTTCGGCGCGCTGATTCACGCCATTCCGGGTCCGGTGCTTGGTGGCGTTTCCATGGTGGTTTTCGGTCTGATTGCCATTGCCGGTGCACGTATCTGGGTGGTTAACCAGGTTGATTTCGGCGATAACCGGAATTTGATCGTGGCCGCTGTCACGCTTCTGATGGGGGCGGGCAACTTTACCTTGCAATTGGGTGCGTTCAAGCTCGAAGGTATCGGAACCGCCACCTTCGGTGCGATCATTTTGTATGCGCTGCTCAATTTGCGGCAACGCTCGGCAGTCCCCGCGGATCAGAGTCCGTTTGATCAGGAACAGCGTCTGTAAAATTGCGGTTTTTTCAATTGTTTTCAGTACTTTAGCAACATTTTGCCGAAGGCTTGCAATTTGTTCGGGAATTGGAGACAATGTCATATCGATGTCCCTGGCACTCATTAACCAGTGCCGGGGTTTATTTTTGTTTTTTCCATTCTTTTTGTACCTGAGCCAGACATCGTTGGCCTGGTCGATAACACAACAGCACGCTCATCATCATGGCACGTTTCGGTGCAATGGGGGCGTTTTTACTTTTTTGAGACAGATATGGCAGGTATTCCATTAACAGCGCAAGGTGCGAAGCGCTTAGAAGAAGAATTGCACCGCTTGGTCAGCGTAGAGCGGCCTGGAGTGATCCAGGCGATTGCTGAGGCACGCGCGCAAGGTGATCTGTCGGAAAATGCAGAATACGATGCAGCGCGGGAGCGTCAGGGCTTTATTGAAGGCCGCATCAATGAACTGGAAGGTCTGCTGTCCAACGCGCAAATCATCGATCCGGCCAGTCTGGATGTAGACGGTCGTATTGTATTTGGTGCAACGGTGGGTATTGAAGATCTCAACTCCGGTAGCAATGTAACCTATCAAATCGTTGGCGACGCCGAATCCGATATCCGTTTGAACCGGATTTCTATCTCCAGCCCGGTAGGCCGGGCATTGATTGGCAAGGCAGAAGGCGATGTGGTCGTTGTGACTGTACCGTCAGGCGAAAAAGAGTTTGAAATTATCTCGGTTGAGTACAAGTAAGGTGCAAGGCGTCACGCCACATTCCCGGGTGTCATAGGGCACAAACCGGAATCGGTCATACAGCCAGGCTGGTGATTCGATAGCAGCAAAAAAGCCGCAGAAAACACGTCCTGCGGCTTCTTTTTTGTCTGGCGCCTGCGCGCCGCTACCTACACCTTGCGGGTGCAGTTATCTGCCGCCGCGCCTGCTGGTGCGTGGTGCAGCAGTGCTGCGTCGGCCCGCTCTCAGTGACAATGCACTGCCTGCGCGTCTGGGAATACCGTGGGCCTCACTGCTGCCAGGGCGGGCAGAGGGCGCGCGTGCCGGCTTGCGTGCCGGTGTGCCCACCAGTTCGTCATTGCCTCGGGCGGACTTGCGGGGTGCCTTGCGGTCTTTCAGGGTTTTACCTGCGGCCAGCAGCTTTTTCGGCGTATGAGGTTCGTTGGGGAGTCGGCGGCTGCGCTCGACGGGTTCTTCGGCTTTTTGCTCCCAACGGCGGTTTTGTGAGCCGTGTCGATATAAAATAAGGGTTTTGCCGACGTGACCAACGGGGGCACACGATAATGAATCACAGATGGTGTCGAGCATGGCAACACGCGCGGCACGGTCATCTCCGGCAACGCGCACCTTAAGCAGGCCGTGCGCGGTAAGGTTCATGTCGATTTCTTTCAGCACCGCAGGCGTGAGGCCCTGATCGCCGATCAGGACTACCGGTTTTAGCGGATGGGCGGCGGCGCGTAATTCGCTGCGCTCTTTTGATGTCAATTCTAGGGTAGGCATAAGGTAATCAGGGCAATGGCCAAAAAGAAATTCTCGAAAGAATGGATACATCAGCATATCAATGACCCATATGTGAAAATGGCCCAGCAAAAGGGCTATCGGGCACGGGCAGCATTTAAGCTGATTGAGATCCTGGATTCGGAAAAACTGATGCGGAAAGGGGATATTATAGTCGACTTGGGCTCAACCCCCGGCAGTTGGTCGCAGGTTGCCCGCGAAAGACTTACCGCAGAGGGCGGAGTGTTGCAGGGCCGCGTCATTGCGCTGGACCTGCTGCCGATGGAACCCATTGCCGGCGTCGAATTCATTCAGGGCGATTTTCGCGACGACGATGTACTCGCGATCCTGAACGAAAGGGTAGGTGAGCAGCAGGTTAATCTGGTGATGTCGGATATGGCACCCAACCTGTCCGGCGTCAGTTCGGCCGATTCGGCCCGGATTCAGCATGTATGCGAGCTGGCTCTGGCCTTTTCCCTGCAGCATCTGACCCCTGACGGGGCGCTGATTGTCAAGGCATTTCACGGCAGCGGCTTTTCTCAGATCGTGCAGATGTTCAAGCAGCATTTCAAGCGGGTTGTTGAGCGCAAGCCCAAGGCGTCGCGCGACAAGTCTTCTGAAACCTTTCTGCTGGGGCGCGGTCTGAAACATCCGGATAAGCGCGAATTCTAGCGC
Organism: Advenella mimigardefordensis DPN7; assembly: GCF_000521505.1. Classification (GTDB taxonomy): domain Bacteria; phylum Pseudomonadota; class Gammaproteobacteria; order Burkholderiales; family Burkholderiaceae_B; genus Advenella; species Advenella mimigardefordensis. The sequence continues at coordinate 2,971,186 of NZ_CP003915.1, read as the reverse complement.
TTTGGCGTTTCGGCTGGGCCTGGCCGACACCGGCTGATCATCGCCCATTTCCTGGCAGGTTATGGTCTCATCTCGGTCTCATCTCGCCGTTTGCCGGTTTGATGGTCCGCATTTAATGCTGAAAACCGCGGGGTAAAGCGCCAGGGCGGGGCCGCAGGTGCGAGTGGTCGGGCTCAGGTGCAAAAAGTCAGAAAAAGATTGCAATACAGTGCTTGGAAACCGGATTTTTGCCCCAATTTGGTTGTTGTGAGGACCCGGCGCTTCAGGCGCCGGAATAAATGACTTGCTGCATTTGCGTAATACGCCCGGGCGTTGCCAGGCCGGCGTTTTTACCCGAAATATATCCGGAAACAGCGGGTAAAGGTTTAATTTGTTTTTAAGCCGGTTGTAAAGCCTCTTTTTTTTATCAATAGGTTAGAATCATATGAACGGGGTAAAGGCTCTGATTTCAGGGTCATTTGCCATTCATCGCAGGAGTCAGATTGTTGAATAATTCTTTTTCAAAATTCGCTATCTGGGTGGTTGTAGCGCTGGTACTTTTTACGGTATTCAAGCAATACGACGGCGCAGGTCAGGTTACAGAGGGCGTGAGCTACAGTCAGTTCATGACCGATGCCAAGCAGGGCAAGGTGTCCGGTGTTGAAATTCAGGGCAATACTCTGACGGTCACACCCAGCTCGGGCACGCGGCCTTATACGCTGACTGCACCTAACGATCTGTGGATGGTCGGTGATCTTGTGCGCGAAGGCGTCAAAGTAACCGCCAAACAGCCAGAACAGCCTTCATTCCTGCTTAGTGCACTCATTTCATGGTTCCCCATGCTGTTGCTTATCGGCGTGTGGTTCTTCTTTATGCGTCAAATGCAGGGCGGCGGCAAAGGCGGCGCGTTCAGCTTCGGCAAATCCCGCGCCCGCATGCTCGACGAAAGCACCAACCAGATTACCTTTGCCGATGTGGCCGGTTGCGATGAGGCCAAGGAAGACGTAAGAGAGCTGGTTGATTTCCTGCGCGAACCTTCCCGCTTCCAGCGCCTGGGTGGCCGTATTCCTCGCGGTGTGCTGATGGTTGGCCCTCCAGGTACTGGTAAAACGCTGCTGGCCAAGGCCATTGCCGGCGAAGCCAAAGTGCCGTTCTTCAGTATTTCCGGTTCAGATTTTGTAGAAATGTTCGTGGGTGTGGGCGCATCGCGTGTTCGCGATATGTTTGAAAACGCCAAGAAACAGGCACCCTGCATCATCTTTATCGACGAGATCGACGCCGTAGGTCGCCAGCGTGGTGCAGGTGTGGGTGGCGGTAACGATGAGCGCGAGCAGACATTGAACCAGATGCTGGTGGAAATGGACGGTTTTGAATCCGGTCAGAGCGTGATCGTGATCGCTGCAACCAACCGCCCCGACGTACTGGATCCTGCATTACTGCGTCCGGGCCGCTTTGACCGTCAGGTCGTGGTGAGCCTGCCCGATGTACGCGGCCGTGAGCAGATCCTGAATGTGCATATGCGCAAAGTGCCTTTGGCTCCCAATGTCGAGGCATCCGTCATCGCACGCGGCACCCCGGGGTTCTCCGGTGCCGATCTGGCCAATATCGTGAACGAAGCCGCGCTGTTTGCTGCCCGTCGCAATGGTCGTACCGTCAATATGATGGACTTCGAAAACGCCAAGGACAAAATCATCATGGGTGCGGAACGCCGTTCTATCGTGATGCCAGAGGAAGAGCGCAAAAATACCGCCTATCATGAATCCGGTCATGCGATTGTGGCGCGTATGCTGCCCAAGACCGATCCGGTGCACAAAGTGACCATCATTCCGCGCGGCCGTGCGCTGGGTGTCACCATGCAACTGCCAGAAGGTGATCGTTACAGCATGGATAAAGAGCGTCTGCTCAATACCATCGCCGTACTGTTCGGCGGCCGTATTGCAGAAGAAATCTTCATGAACCAGATGACTACCGGTGCGTCCAATGACTTTGAACGTGCCACCGCCATCGCCCGTGATATCGTGACCCGTTACGGTATGACTGAATCACTGGGCCCTATGGTCTATGCCGAAAACGAAAATGAAGTGTTCCTGGGCCGCAGTGTTACCAAGACCACGCATGTGTCAGAGGCAACCATGCAGAAGGTTGATGCTGAAATTCGTAGCATCATTGATGAGCAGTATTCGGTAGCGCGCAAAATCATTGAGGAAAATAGCGACAAGATGCACGTCATGGCCAAGGCCCTGCTGGAATGGGAAACCATCGATGCCGAGCAAATTGGCGATATCATGGCCGGGCGTCCGCCGCGTCCACCTGAAGCGCCCGAACCAGCGGGTGATTCTTCTGATACGCCACCTCCGTCGTCAGGCCCTGCCCGGAAAGATCCTGGTAGCGATAAAGCAACTGTGACTGCCTGATTTTACTGCTGTATTTTTCATGAATTATTCCACATTCATTTGCGGGCGCTTCGAGCTGACACTCAAGCGCCCGCTTGTTATGGGCATCGTCAATGTGACGCCCGACTCCTTTTCTGATGGTTCTGCCCATTTCTCGACCGATGCTGCCACCGCGCATGCATTCGAACTGATCGAGCAGGGCGCCGATATGCTGGATATTGGTGGTGAGTCCACTCGTCCGGGTGCCGATGCGGTTTCCGAAGAAGAGGAACTGCGACGCATCATTCCGGTAATACAAAATCTGCGTGATTGCGGCAAGCCCATTTCTGTCGATACGTTCAAACCAGCAGTGATGCGCGCCGCTTTGGCTGCCGGCGCAGATCTGATTAATGATATTTACGCCTTGCGTATGCCCGGCGCCCTTGAGGTTGTGGCAGCGCATCCCAATTGCGGGGTGTGCCTGATGCATATGCAGGGCGAGCCGAAAACCATGCAGGCGGCGCCGCAGTACGGCAACGTGACTGACGAAGTCTATCGTTTCCTGGAAGAGCGCAGGGCGGCCGCGATTGCCGCCGGTATCGCCGCTTCACGCATCTGTCTGGACCCAGGGTATGGTTTCGGTAAGACAGTGCAGCAGAATTATCAGCTTTTACGTGAACAGGGCAGCTTGTCCGGTTTACACTCACCGTTATTGATCGGTCTGTCCCGTAAATCCATGATTGCGGCGGTTACGGGCCGGGCTCCGCAGGACCGCGTTGCCGGCAGCATTGCCGGTGCGCTGGCCGCTGCAAACAGGGGCGCGGCCATCATACGGGTACATGACGTCGCACAAACAGTAGATGCCCTCAAGGTATGGGCTGCCACAGAACAAGGAGAAATTCATGGGGCGTAAGTATTTTGGAACGGATGGGGTACGTGGAGAAGTGGGCGGTCCTGTCATCAATGCAGAGTTTGCATTGCGGCTGGGCTATGCCGCAGGCAGGGTACTGTCAAAAAATTACAAGGATAGCGCGCGCCCGATGGTGCTGATAGGCAAGGATACGCGTATTTCGGGCTATATGCTGGAGTCGGCGCTGGAAGCCGGTCTGGCTGCCGCCGGGATTGACGTCTATCTGGCCGGCCCCATCCCAACTCCTGCTGTTGCCTACCTGACCCGCGCGCTGCGTTTGACTGCCGGTGTGGTGATCAGTGCGTCGCATAACGCCTATCAGGATAACGGCATCAAATTTTTCTCCGGTAACGGTACGAAGCTGCCCGATAACGTTGAACTCGAAATCGAAGCAGCGCTGGACGAGCCGGTAGGCTGCGTCGATTCCGAGCATATCGGCCGTGCCCGCCGCATGCCCGACTCTGCCGGTCGTTATATTGAGTTTTGCAAAAGTACCTTCCCTAATGATCTGGATCTGAAGGGCATGAAAATTGTGGTCGATGGCGCACACGGCGCTGCCTACCATATTGCACCTCACGTATTTCGCGAACTGGGCGCCGAAGTCGTGGCCATTGGCTGCAACCCCGACGGTTTCAACATCAATCGCGATGTGGGTGCCCTGCATCCCGAATCGCTGGCCGAGAAGGTCAGAGAAGTGGGCGCGCATTATGGCATCGCGCTGGACGGCGACGCTGACCGGATCCAGATGGTGGACGCCGACGGGCGTATCTATAATGGTGATGAATTGCTCTATGCCATGATTCGTGAGCGCATGATGCATGGTCGTGTGGCGGGTGTTGTGGGTACGCTCATGACCAACTACGGCTTTGAAAAAATCATGCAGATCATGGGGGTTCCTTTTGAACGCGCCAACGTGGGTGATCGTTATGTGCTGGAAGCCATGCAGAGAAATGGCTGGCTCTATGGCGGTGAAAGCTCGGGCCATTTGCTGTGCCTGGACCACCATAGCACCGGTGATGGTATTATCGCTGGTTTGCAGGTGCTGACGGCATTGGTGCGCAGCGGCAAAACGCTGGCCCAATTCATTTCAGATCTGAAAATGTACCCGCAAATCATGGTCAATGTACCGTGGAAAAAAGGCGCAGACTGGAAAGCACACGCTGGCCTGCAGGCCGCGAAAGAAGAAGTGGAGCGCGAATTGGACGGGCGTGGTCGCGTGCTGATTCGTGCCTCGGGAACCGAGCCCAAGCTGCGTCTCATGGTCGAAGCCGAAAGCGAAGCGCTGGCCCGTCAGGGTGTGGAGCGCCTGCAGGCGGTCGATCTGGCAGCCTAAGTGCTTGTTGCCGGTTGCATGCACTTTTTGCAACTGGCAGCGCATTCTGTTGTAAGATTTCAAAAAATCGAAATATTACCTGTATGTGAAAAGTTTTTGTCAAATGAACCGGGTATCATGCAGCTTTACCGTAAATCTTAGGAATTGACCCGAATGCAAGAAATCATGCGGATCCAGGCAGACGAGAATGATGCGTCAAGCCACAGCCTGGTCTTGGGTATTGCTACCACTGCCGAAGAAGTTGAGCAGTTACAGCGATTGCGTTACGAGGTCTATACCAACGAAATGAACGTGGTATTCCCCGGGGCCATCAATGGTGTGGATATTGAGCCATTTGACAAATGGTGTGTTCATTTGATGGTCAAGGACCTGAAAACAGATGCCGTTGTGGGCACGTATCGGATCCTGAGTCCTGAAAAAGCGGTTGAGGCTGGCGGCTATTATTCCGAGCAGGAATTCAATATCGATCAACTTGCGCATATCCGGCACGTGTTATGCGAATGCGGCCGTTCCTGCACGCATCCGGATTACCGTAATGGTCAGGCCATCATGCTGCTCTGGAATGGTCTGGCCCGTTATCTGCTTAGCAATAACTATCGTTATATGCTCGGGTGTGCCAGCGTCAGTCTGGCCGACGGGGGCGTGCAGGCATCGAAAGTATGGCGCGCTGCCAAGCGCGACATTGATGCGCATCCCGATCGCCCAAGAATGGTGCCCATCAATCCCTATCCGCTGGATAAACTCACACTTACCGACGATGCCAAAACGCCTGCGCTGATTAAAGGCTATCTGAAGATTGGTGCGCACATCTGTGGTGAGCCGGCTTTTGACAGTGATTTCAATTCTGCTGATTTCCCGGTCATTATTGACGTAGCCAATATCGATCCGCGCTACAAAAAACACTTCGGCCTGGTCTGAGCTGCCTTGCGGCCTCCCTGTACGGCGTCTTTATTCGGCGCCGCGAGGCTAGCGCATCTTAGCCCCTTATTTAGCAGAATGTTGATGATTAAGCCCGCTTTTTGAACTGACCCCATAACACCGGACAGTAAAAATTACGCGGGCTTAATCGTTATGTGTGGCGCGTGTGGTGTGGAGCGTGTGCGATATCAGGAAGGAATAATGTCCAGTGTAAAGCCTGCTTTTTTCCATTCTGCGGCTTCCAGTGACAGCGTATAGCGGGTGAGGGGATGGTCTTCCAGCCATTTCTTGCCAACATGCAGTGTCAAATTCTGCTCATCGGTTTCCAGTGAAACCGGTAATGAGGTCATTGGCTGGCGACGGCGCATGAACACGACGGCTAGTCGCAGGCACAGCGTGAGCAGCCATTTGACGCGGCTGGGCTTTTCAGGCAACAGCTTGTCCAGCTTGCCCTGATGTCCCAGCGTGAGAAAAGAGAGCAGTTCCTGCTCTGCTTCAGAAAAACCGGGCATATCGGCATTGGCCATGACGTAGGCGGTGTGCTTGTGATAATTGACCTGTGAAATACTCAGGCCGGTTTCGTGCAGGTCGCAGGCCCAGCCCAGATAGCGCCGCAGGTCATCTGCTGCTGTTTCACTGGCCAGGATGGAATCAAAGAATATCAAAGCCTGCTTTTTCACGCGCGCGGCCTGCCGAGTGTCAATGTGGTAGCGTTTCATGAACACGCCTGCCGTTTCATCACGTTTGTCATGAGAGGTGTCGCGGCCCAGCATATCGTACAGGACGCCAACCCGCAGTGCGCCGTCCCCCTGGAACATTTGTTTAACCTGCAGTTCGCTGAAAATGGCCATCATGATGGACAGACCGGCTGGCAGCACTTCCATGCGATCCAGCTTCAGGCCACGCAGTTCGGGCGCCTGAGCGCTGCCATGGCGGATCAGCACTTTTTTCAGTTTTTGCATGCCGTCCAGGGTAATGCCTTTTTCGGAAAAACCGGATTCCTCCAGCGTTGCCACCAGCGCCTTGGCCGTGCCCGAAGAGCCAAAGGCTTCGTCCCATCCCAGGTGACGATACTGTCTGGAAATGATCTCAATTTCTTTTCTTGCGGCAATTTCAGCCTGCACAAAGCTCTCTTCGGTCACTTTGCCGTCAGGGAAAAAAGCCTTGGTATAAGTGACGCAGCCGATGGACAGTGATTTCATGATCAGCGGCTCAAGTTCCCGGCCGATGATGAATTCGGTAGAGCCGCCGCCAATATCCACGACAAAGCGCTGCTTGCTGGAAGGCGGCAGCTCGTGGATAACGCCGGAGTAAACCAGACGGGCTTCTTCCTGGCCGGAAATCACTTCTATCGGATAGCCCAGCGCCGCTTCTGCGCGCGGCAGAAATTCTGCCACGTTGCGCGCGACGCGAAAGGTATTGGTGGCGACGGCACGCACACGCCCGGCGGGAAAATTTTCAAGGCGTTCACCAAAGCGGGACAGCACGGCAATGGCGCGCTGAATGGCTTCTTCGCTAAGCACGCGCTCTGCGTTCAGGCCGGCGGCCAGCCTGACTGTTTCTTTCAGGCGATCGGTTGCATAAATCTGAACAGAATTTTCATTCTGGACAATTCTTGCAATGGACAGGCGAAAACTGTTGGAGCCCAGGTCTACGGCGGCAAGTAATTGGTCCATAATGCATCTGCTTGGTAAAGGAAACGCCATTTTAGTAAAAAAGCTGCAACAGCGAGCGAAATAAGGGCAATTGGCATGAGGAATTTATTTGTCATAAATCTGTTATATTCTCCGGGTATAAGAACTGTTCTTTCTCCAAGCCCCAAAACAAACAACAACTGCGTTCATGTCCGATACCACTTCTGTTTCCGTTTCTACACCCACGCCCGACTCTGCCACATTGCTCAATCGCGAATTGTCTTTACTCAAATTCAATGAGCGAGTGCTGGGCATGGCGGTGAACCAGGCCAATCCACTGCTGGAGCGCCTGCGGTACCTGTGCATTGTCAGCTCCAATCTGGACGAGTTTTTTGAAATTCGTATCTCCAGCCTGAAAGAGCAGGAACGACAATTCCCCAACGTGCCCGGCGATGATGGTCTGACGCCCTCGGCGGCATTCGAACTGGTGCAGCAACGCGTACATGAACTGGTGGATCGCCAGTATGCATTGCTTAATAAGGATATCTTTCCGGCATTGCGCAAGCGGGGCGTATCGGTACTGGCACCCAGGGAATACACAGAAGCCGTTTCCGAATGGGCACGTGATGTCTTCCTGACAGAGGTGCTGCCGCTGCTCACGCCTATCGGTCTTGACCCGGCACATCCGTTCCCGCGCGTTTATAACAAGAGCCTGAACTTCATCGTATCGCTCAGTGGCGAAGATGCCTTTGGTCGTCGCGCGTCTATCGCCATTGTGCAGGCGCCGCGCGCCTTGCCTCGTCTGCTGGAAATTCCCGAATCGGTCTGCGGGCAGCGGCATACCTACACGCTGTTGTCGTCACTGATGCAGCAGTTTTCCGGCGATCTGTTTCCCGGTATGGAAGTCAAGGGGCTGTATCAATGGCGTGTAACACGCAATAGTGATCTGTTTGTGGACGAAGACGAGGTGACCAATCTGCGGCAGGCGCTGCAGGGAGAGTTGTCGCAGCGCAATTTCGGCGCTGCTGTCCGTTTGGAAATTTCCGAAAACACGCCGGTAGAACTGGAACAGTTTCTGCAGCGTGAATTCGCGCTGGGGCCCAAAGATACCTACCGTACCCACGGCAGCGTCAATTTAACGCGCCTCATGCCCTTGTGCGATATTGATGCTGATCCGCAGTTGGTATTCCCCAGCTATCGTGCCCGGTTGCCCGCACCGTTCGATACCATGAACGATAATCCTGCGGAAATGTTCGACGCAATTGCACGCGAAGATCTGCTGCTGCACCATCCGTACCAGTCCTTCAAGCCGGTCATTGATTTTCTGACGTCGGCCGCGCTGGATCCGCAGGTAGTGGCGATCAAGCAGACCATCTATCGTACCGGCGAAGATTCCGAGCTGATGGGCCTGTTGCTGGCAGCGGCCAAAGCGGGCAAGGAAGTGACGGTTGTTGTGGAGCTCATGGCCCGTTTCGATGAGCAGACCAATATTAACTGGGCGGCCAAGCTGGAAGAGGTGGGTGCGCACGTGGTTTATGGTGTGGTCGGTCATAAGACGCACGCCAAAATGCTGCTGGTGCTGCGCCGGGAAGGCAAGAAAATCGTTCGTTACGGGCATTTGGGAACAGGCAACTATCATCCGCGAACAGCAAGGCTTTATACCGATTTTGGTCTGCTTACAGCCAATCCGGATTTAACCAACGACATGGATCGGGTTTTCTCACTGCTTACAGGATTGGGAGCACGCCGCCCGCTCAAGCTGTTACTGCAATCGCCGTTTACCCTGCATGATCGTGTGGTCAAGTTGATTCAGGCTGAAACCGAACAGGCGCAGGCTGGAAAGAAAGCAGTCATTATGGCCAAGATGAACTCATTGCTGGAAGTTGACGTGATCAACGCCCTGTATAAAGCCAGCCAGGCCGGTGTGCGGATCGAGCTGATTATCAGGGGCGTGTGCGCGCTGCGTTCCGGGGTGCCGGGCCTGTCAGAAAATATTCGCGTGCGTTCTATCGTTGGTCGCTTTCTGGAGCACTCACGGGTCTTTTATTTTCACGCGGGTGGCCAGGAGCAGGTGTATCTGTCTTCTGCCGACTGGATGGATCGTAATTTCTTCCGACGTGTGGAAGTCGCTTTTCCGATTCTGAATCCGGTGCTGAAAAAACGCGTGATCAATGAGTCATTTATCTTCCCGCTGAAGGATAACGTGCTGGCGTGGGAGCAGAAGCCCAGCAGCGAATACGAGCGCGTTAAGAATCGCCGGGAGCCGTTCAATATTCACCACTATCTGATGGATCTGCTCGGCAAGGCTGGTTAAGAAAAGCAGAAATTAAGCAGACAGGTCAGGCGTTGTAAACGCAATTTGTAACATGACAATATATGACAGTGTCTGCCGGGCTGTTGCGTGCCGTCTGCGTTTTCAGCCCGTATTTCATGCTTTTTTAGTGCGATTTTGTTACGTAAATAGTTCTTTAAGTTATTGATAATAATAAACTAAAAGCGCGGCCCTAGTGTTTTCCCTGATAGCAGAAAGAAATTGCCTTATATTTGTCACTATCTTGTCATATAGCCGTTTTACTATACTTGGCATGGACACTACGGTTCGTATTTTGTTACCTCTTTAACGTATTAAGGAATATACATGTTCAAACATGCACTTAAAAGCGTCTCTGTCGCCATCGCACTGTCGACCGCGACATTTGCCGCACATGCCGCCGATGTGACTGGTGCAGGCGCTTCTTTTCCATACCCCGTTTACTCAAAATGGGCTTCCATGTACGCAGCAGAGACCGGTAATAAAATCAATTACCAATCTATCGGTTCAGGTGGCGGCCAGCAACAAATTATCGCTAAAACAGTAGATTTTGGCGCCTCTGACGATCCATTGAACGAAAAAAAACTGGCTGAAAACGGCCTGCTGCAGTTTCCAGCTGTTATCGGTGGCACAGTCGCTGTAGTGAATATCGACGGCATCAAACCAGGCCAACTGAAACTAACTGGTCCGGTTCTGGCTGATATCTTCCTGGGTAAAATCACCAAATGGAACGATCAGGCCATTACTGCCCTGAATCCTGGTGTTACGCTGCCTGACGGCGCCATCATCGTAGTTCACCGTTCAGACGGTTCTGGTACAACGTTTGGCTGGACTAACTATCTGTCCAAAGTGTCTGCCGAGTGGAAAGAAAAAGTAGGTGAAGGCAAAGCCGTTAAATGGCCTACAGGACAGGGCGGTAAAGGTAACGAAGGCGTGGCCGCTTATGTTGGTCAGCTGAAAAACGCTATTGGTTACGTTGAGTATGCCTATGCCAAACAGAACAATCTGTCCTGGACACAGTTGAAAAACAAAGACGGTAATTTCGTTCAGCCAGAACAGAAAGCGTTTGCCGCTGCTGCTGCTAACGCCGACTGGAAAAGCGCTCCTGGTATGGGTGTTGTACTGACAGAAGAACCAGGTGCTGATTCCTGGCCTGTAACCGCAGCAACCTTCATTCTGGTGCACAAAAAAGCCGACAAGCCAGAACAAACTAAAGCTGTTCTGTCTTTCTTTGACTGGGCCTTCACCAAAGGTGGTCAAGCTGCAGCTGATATCGACTACGTGCCACTGCCTGACGCAGTGACAAAAGAAGTCCGTGCAGCCTGGGCAGCCGAGATCAAATCGGCTGATGGGCAGGCAGTTTGGAAGTAATCAGGTCTTTCACGACTTGACCCTCTGAACAAAACATGGCGACTTAATTTTTAAGCCGCCATGTTTTTTACGAACACCAAGACGGGTTTACAATGAGCGTTTCGATAACGACAACTGGGACCGAAACTAACCGGTCCGCCAGCCAAACTATGCAAAACCAACTTCCTCCGAATTCAGCCCCAAGCAACGTATTTGCCGACGCGCTGTTTAAGAATGTGGCACGTTTTTTCGCCTTCTTTGTATTCATGCTGCTTGCGGCCATCATGGTGTCGCTGGTGTATGGGAGTCAGGAAACGCTGTTTAAATACGGTGCATCCTTTTTGTGGACAAATGACTGGGACCCCGTAAATGATATTTACGGTGCCGTTGTTCCGATCATCGGTACGCTGATTACCGCCTTTGTTGCGCTTATTATTGCGGTGCCGGTCTCTTTCGGCATTGCCATGTTTCTTACTGAATTGGCACCAACCTGGCTGCGTCGCCCACTGGGTACGGCAGTTGAGTTGCTGGCAGCGATCCCCTCCATTATTTATGGTATGTGGGGTTTGTTCGTTTTTGTGCCTATCTTCCAACAGTACGTTCAGCCCACACTGATCGAAGTGTTTGGCAGCATACCGTTTATCGGCCAGTTTTTCCAGGGGGCTCCCTTCGGTATCGGTCTGTTTACCGCCGGTCTGGTGCTGTCCATCATGGTTATTCCATACATTGCGTCCGTTATGCGTGACGTGTTTGAAGTTGTTCCCCCCATGCTCAAGGAGTCCGCTTATGGCCTGGGCTCCACAACCTGGGAAGTCATGTGGCGTGTTGTGCTTCCGTACACAAAAACCGGCGTGATCGGCGGCATCATGCTGGGTCTGGGCCGCGCGCTGGGTGAAACCATGGCGGTGACGTTCGTGATTGGTAACTCGTTCCGTCTGCCTGGCAGTGTGTTCGATCCATCCAACTCAATCGCTTCTGCTATCGCCAACGAATTCAATGAAGCAGCCGGCCTGCAGAAATCGTCCCTGATCGAACTGGGTCTGATTCTGTTCCTGATCACCACTGTGGTACTGATGGCTTCGCGTCTCATGCTGTTGAGAATGTCAGCGGCCGAAGGTAAAAAATCCTGATCACGGGCTCTGGAGATAAATCATGAACACAACATCTGCAACAACTGAATTACCATCCCAGGCCAATACGGCCATTCACTCGGGCAACTGGATTTATCGCCGTCGCCATATGCGCAACAAGATCATGTTGGCCTTATCGTCAGCTGCGCTGATTTTCGGCCTGTTCTGGCTGATCTGGATCCTGTTCACGCTGGCAGTCAAAGGCGGCGGTTCGCTGTCGTTTACGCTGTTTACCGAAAAAACACCGGGCCCGGGCGAGGCCGGTGGCCTGGCCAATGCCCTGATCGGTTCCGTGCTGATGTCCGCTGTGGGTACGGCCATTGGTACGCCAATCGGCATTCTGGCAGGTACGTATCTGGCTGAATACGGACAGCGCGGCTGGCTGGCACCGGCAACCCGCTTTTTGAACGACGTGCTGCTCTCTGCGCCATCCATCGTGATCGGTCTGTTCATTTATGCCATCGTGGTGGCCAACTCCGGACATTATTCCGGCTGGGCCGGCTCCTTCGCCCTGGCCATTCTGGTGATTCCCGTCGTTGTGCGTACCACAGACAATATGCTGGCACTGGTACCTAACAGCCTGCGCGAGGCCGCATCTGCTCTGGGTTGCCCGAAATGGCGCGTGGTGACCATGATCTGCTACAAAGCGGCCATGTCTGGTATTCTGACCGGTGTCTTGCTGGCTGTAGCCCGTATCGCCGGTGAAACGGCACCGCTGCTGTTTACTGCACTGTCTAATCAGTTCACCAGCTGGAATATGAATGCGCCAATGGCCAACCTGCCGGTAGTGATCTATCAATATGCTGCCAGCCCGTTCAAGGACTGGAATGAGCTGGCCTGGGCAGGCGCGACACTGATCACATTGCTGGTGCTGGCACTTAATATTATTGCCCGTAACGTGTTTGGCAAAAAATAGTCAGCGATCCCTAAATTAAAGTATTCGTCAGGAAGACACACATGGAAAACTTGGTTACGATTGACCAGACAAAGATTGAAGTTAAAAATCTGAACTTCTACTATGGCAAATTTCACGCGATCAAAGACGTGAACCTCCGGATCGCGAAAAACAAGGTAACCGCATTCATCGGTCCATCAGGTTGCGGTAAGTCTACGCTGCTGCGTACCTTCAATCGCATGTATGAACTGTATCCCGGCCAGCGGGCCGAGGGCGAAATCAACATGGATGGTGAGAACCTGCTGACCACCTCGCAGGACATTTCTCTGTTGCGCGCGAAGGTCGGCATGGTGTTCCAGAAGCCTACCCCGTTCCCAATGAGCATTTACGATAACGTGGCCTTTGGCGTTAAGCTCTTTGAGCGTCTGTCCAAAGCAGCGATGGACGAGCGGGTAGAGTGGGCCCTGACCAAAGCGGCCCTGTGGAATGAAGTAAAAGACAAACTGGGTCAAAGCGGTAGTGGCTTGTCCGGCGGTCAGCAGCAACGTCTCTGTATTGCACGTGGTGTGGCCATTAAGCCTGAAGTCCTGTTGCTGGATGAGCCATGTTCAGCACTGGATCCGATCTCTACGGTCAAAATCGAAGAGCTGATCACCGAACTGAAAAAAGACTACACGGTTGCTATCGTGACGCACAATATGCAACAGGCGGCACGTTGCTCAGACTACACCGCGTACATGTATTTAGGTGAATTGATGGAATTCGGAGAAACCGAACAAATGTTTGTTAAGCCAAAACGCAAGGAAACCGAAGACTACATCACCGGTCGTTTCGGTTAAGGCTTGTATCGCAGGACAGCCTGTCGGATCTGTCTGCGATTGGTACCCATCACGCTGCGTCCTGCGGTATTCGATTCGTCGATATTGCAGGACGCAGCTTTATTTTATGCAGGCATCGTAACGATTTTTGTCGAAACCTAGGGTTTTCCCTGATGATGCGATTTCGCATAAATCAGTAATATCTTCGGGCGCAATGTTTAAAACAATGTTTGATAATATGGATAGGTGAATCCATTGCGCCGCCCCGCCTTGTGCGGGGCGCTTCGTTTTGGCCCTTGTAAACGATACAATCCTTCACCCGGCAGACGCGTTGTTTGTCGACAGAAAAAGGAAAGTAGGGTGCACGTGCTTAAAACGCTTGATTAAACCGGATATAGTATTGTCAGCGTGGGCTGTTTCGCGTCCCACTATTTTGAGGAAGCTACTTACGATGTCGTACTATCTGATTGTCCGGGTAAAAGTGAATAATCCCGAAGGCTATGCATCCTATACCGCGCTTACTCCCGACATCGTCGCCGCTCATGGCGGGCGGTTTCTGGCGCGTTGTCCTTCGCCGGTCACGCTGGAAGGGCCACGTGAGGATCAGCGCGTCGTGCTGGTGGAGTTTCCTGATGAACAACACGCCAGAGCGTTCTATGATTCTGCGGAATACCAGGCAGCCAAGGCTATTCGCGAACCTTTTTCCGAAGCACAGTTTCTGATGGTCCCTGGCGTTTGACGACGCATAAAAATCAGTGACCGTCGGACGCATTTGACGGCAAGGCGTGTTTTTCTGCCAGCCCCGAGCGCCAATTGAAGGTCAGAGGTGGGTATGCCCGTGTATATGTGGGCTATCCATCTCTGCAGTCTGCAGTTCCTGAAAAATACCGCAATTTTTAACGTCATGCGGGCCGGAGCAACGCTGTCGCAGCGAGGCAAGTTGTGCTTTGAGCTGACTCAGTTCCCGGATGCGCGTTTCCACGTGTTCTATATGGGCGTCTATGGACTGGTTGACGGGCTGGCAGTCATCCGGCGTTTCATCGTGTGCCAGCAACAGGCTGCGGATTTCATCGTGCGACATATCCAGAATCCGGCAGTTGCGAATAAAACGCAGGCGCTGCACATGTTCTTCATCATAATGCCGGTAATTACCCTCTGTTCTGACGGGTGCGGGTAGCAGGCCGGCTTTTTCGTAAAAGCGGATCGTTTCAGGCGTGCATCCTTGTAAACGGGCCAATTCTCCGATTTTCATCTTTTTTCCTTGTCCTGTTCAAAATAGCTTGACTCTATAGTTACTTTAGGGTTTTAAATCTGATTATACGCTGAATTGGAGTACAAATATGTTTGAGCAACAAACCCGTGTAACCGCGATTCGCATCGAACAAATGGATTGCCCGACAGAAGAGCGGCTTTTGCGCAAGGCGCTGGAGAAGAAGCCCGGAGTAACAGGCCTTCGTTTCAACCTCATGTCGCGTGTCCTGTCGGTAACACATGAACCGGCTGTGCTGGACGAGGTGATGCAGGCCATCCGCAAAATCGGCTTTACCCCGGAGTTGCATGATGGCAAATCTGCGACGCCCCGGGTAGCCGGGAAAATCGGCTGCTGCAGTCACTCGCATGATACGGCGCGTAGCCATGGCGATAGTAATGGCGATAGTAATGGCGATAGTAATGGACACGCCGGGCATGACGATCATCACCATAAACACGATCACGATCACGACCACGACCACGACCACGACCATGGTCAGGCACACCCCGCTCACCGGCACACCGGCAACACTAAGCAGACGCAGTCGGCAGGTGAAGTTTCCCCCAATATTGGCGGCGGCATTTTACCCGCCTGGTGGCACCTTGGGCTGGGTGGTGTGCTGGCACTGGCTTCCGAACTGGTGCACTGGTTCAGCGGGCCAGTCTGGCTGACCATTGTTTGTGCCGTTGCGGCCGTGGCTCTCGCTGGTACTGCAACCTATCGCAAGGGTCTGGTTGCGTTGCGTTATGGCGATTTGAATATCAATGCACTCATGAGTATTGCCGTGACCTGCGCCTTGCTGATCGGGCAGTGGCCTGAAGCGGCCATGGTGATGGTGTTGTTTACGCTGTCTGAATGGATCGAGGCAAAATCGCTGGACCGCACACGTGCGGCGGTTTCCGGCCTGATGAATCTGGCGCCTGAAACGGTGACGGTACAGATTGATGGGCAATGGCAGAAGGTCGAGGTTGCACAAGTTGCACTAGGCAGCCGGGTACGTATTGCCCCGGGCGAGCGTATCGGACTGGATGGCCGTATTGTTCGCGGCGTTACCACGGTGAACCAGGCACCGATTACCGGCGAAAGCGTGCCGGTCGATAAGGAACTGGGCGACACGGTATTTGCGGGTACCGTTAATGAAGCGGGGGAAATCGAAATCGACGTGACCGCAGCGGCCGATAGCACCACACTGGCCCGCATTATCACGCAGATTGAAGAGGCGCAGGCGGTCAAGGCACCCACACAGCGTTTTGTTGACACCTTCTCGCGTTATTACACGCCCGCCGTGGTGGTATTGGCTGTGCTGCTTGCCATTATCCCGCCGCTGTTTTTCGGTGGGGCCTGGTTGAGCTGGATCTATCAGGCGCTGGTGGTACTGATTATTGCCTGCCCGTGCGCGCTGGTTATCTCTACACCGGTAACGGTGGTCAGTGGCCTGACTGCTGCAGCCCGCATGGGGATCCTGATCAAGGGCGGTGTATATCTGGAGCAGGGGCACCGCATGGGCTGGCTGGCGCTGGACAAGACCGGTACGATCACTCAGGGTCAGCCCGTGCAGACCGGTATGACACCTCTGGATCAGGCATATTCTGCTGACCAATTGCAGCGCATTGCGGTCAGCCTGGCCACGCGTTCCGACCATCCCGTCTCCCGGGCCATTGCACAGGCGCCGGAGGCTTCTGCCTTGTCAGCCGTGACCGTGGACGACTTTGTGGCCGTGGCAGGGCGGGGCGTGCAAGGTGTGATTGGCGATGAACGCTGGTACCTGGGCAGCGCGGTGTGGGCGCAGGAGCTGGGAGTCATGAGCGCCGCGGTAAAGGATCGCGTCGCTGCTGCGCAAAACAGTGGTCAAAGTGTTGTGCTGCTGATGAACACGCGCGCCGTATGCATGCTGTTTACTGCCGCCGACAAAATCAAGGACAGCAGCATCAGGGCCATTGAGCAATTGCACCAGCTGGGTGTGAAAACCGTGATGTTGTCGGGCGATCATCAATCGGTCGTTGATGCCGTTGCCAAAACCAGTGGTGTCACGCAGGCGCAGGCGCAACTGCTGCCTCAGGAAAAACAGCAACTAGTGCAGAAGCTGCAGAAAGACGGGCAGGTCGTGGTTGGCATGGTCGGTGATGGTATGAACGATGCACCCGCACTCGCACAGGCCAATATCGGCTTTGCCATGGGTGCGATGGGTTCTGATACGGCAATTGAAACGGCAGACGTCGCGCTGATGGACGACAATTTGCTTAAAATTCCCGCGTTCCTGAAGCTGTCACGCACCACCCGTCGCGTGCTGGTACAGAACATCAGCCTGGCTCTGGGTATCAAAGTGGTGTTTCTGGTGCTGGTTCTGGCGGGACTGGGTTCAATGTGGCTCGCGGTTTTTGCTGATGTCGGCGCCAGCCTGCTGGTGGTTGCCAATGGCTTGAGGCTGTTGCGGTTTTCACAGCGCGAGGTATAGGCTGAAGGCGCAAGGGTGCTTGCTTACCTTGCGTCTTGACAATTTTTGACCCATCTGACGATGCTGTTACATTGACTTACATAAGATAATAAATAAAAATACTTCTCGTTATTATTTTGTACATTAAAAAGACGAGAAGTATTATGACGGCTTTTTCAAAAGGGTTGCGTCATTCGCCGAGGACGTTCGTACCCAAACTCATCCGGCTTTCAATCCTGAGCGCACTGGCGGTCACATCCAGCGCTCTGGCCCAGACACAAAAGGGAGAATCAACCGCCCCTAACATCACCAAGCTTGCGCCCATCCTTGCGGAAAACCAGGACGTTGCGGTGAGTGAGGGGACAGGACAATACAGTGTTCCGGTTGCTTCAACTTCTACGCGCCTGCCGTTATCGCCGCGCGAGACGCCGCAATCCGTTAATGTGGTGACGCGTACCCAGATAGATGATTTTGGGCTCAACAACGCAACCTCATTATTGTCGACAGTGCCTGGCATGTTTGTTCAACAGGTTGAAACGGACCGCAATTACTACAACATTCGCGGTTATGAAGTGACCAATTTTCAGGTTGACGGCATCGGGTTACAGTTTTCTACCGAAGAGCAGATGGGCGATTTGGACATGGCATTCTATGATCGGGTAGAGGTGCTAAAAGGTGCCAATGGCCTATTGACTAATACTGGCAATCCATCCGGCACTGTTAATTTTATTCGCAAGCGTCCCAAACGAGCGTTTTCCGCCAACGCCAATTTATCATATAGTTCATTTGCTACGCGGCGACTGGATACGGATATTACTACATCGCTCAACAGTAGCGGATCGGTGCGAGGACGGTTGATTGCTGCATATCAAAAAGGGAATTCCTATCTTGACCGCTATGGTCTTGACAAAAAAGTGTTTGGCGTCATTGTAGATGCAGATCTGGGTGATCGGACCACGTTGACATTAGGCCACGCGTATCAGAAAAATAAAGCAAGATCCGCTATGTGGGGTGCGCTCCCGCTTCATTATACAGACGGCAGCCCCGTTTATTATGATGTCTCGGATAGCACTGCGCCTGACTGGGCCTATTGGAATACGGAAGATCAGACCACTTTTGCGGAACTCGCTCATGATTGGGGTGCGGGCTGGAATACAAAAGCAACCCTTATGTATCGCAAAATTACTCAGGATGCCGAGCATTTCTTTGTTGACGGCGTACCCGATCGCGTAACAGGTCTGGGTTTGCTCTCCTGGCCGACCAAATATAACCGTTATGAAAAGCAATGGATTGGTGATATTAGTACCACCGGTAAATACCGGTTGGCTGGGCGCGAGCACGATGTAATGTTCGGTATCAATGTCAGCCGCAGTAAAAATTACATGACCTCACTCGCTGCGGATACCAATATTCCATTGCCATCGCTCTTTGTTTGGAATCGACAATTTCCGCGTCCGGATTTCTATACTGTAGAGCCTAGTGGTGCGGACTTCATAGATCGTAAAACGACTGCGTTTATTGCGACTCGTTTGAATCTCACTGATGCTTTCAAAGTCATTGCAGGTGTAAATTACACGCGCGCAACCAGTGATGGTGTCCAATATAAATATCCCCATTACTTCAGGCGTAATAAACTCTCACCTTACCTTGGGTTGATCTATGATTTGAATAGGAATTACTCGGTTTATGCCAGCTATACAGGTATATTCAATCCGCAATTCCGTTACGACGTCCAGGGCCAGCTTGTTCCTGCACTGGAAGGCAGGAACTATGAACTGGGGTTGAAAGGCGAGTCAGATGACGGCCGGCTGACTGGTAGTGTGGCCCTGTTCCGTGCCGAACAGAATAACACTGCCGAATATGACACATTCAAGGACGGATTAGGTCGTTATAAAGCAGTGGACTCACGTTCCGCCGGTTTCGAATTGGCGTTGCAGGGTGAGGTTCTGCCAGGTTTGCAGGTCAGTACAGGATATTCCCGTCTGTTCTCTATAAAAGATGAATCAGGTAAGGCTGTACGTGAGTACGTACCGAAAAGCACTTTCACAATCGCGGCGACCTATGCCGTACCTGCTGTGTCAGGACTCAAAGTGGGCGGTGCTGTGCGTTGGCAATCCGAAATCCGGCGCCTCCAGGGCAAGACTCCGGCAGGAGTCGATATTTATACCAAACAGAAGGCTTACGCGGTTGCTGACTTGATGGCCAGTTATGAACTCAACAAGCACGTCACTATTGGGGCTAATGTCAAAAACGTCTTCAATAAAAAATATCTGACCTCGTTGATGTGGGCGCAGAGTTACTACGCACCTTCACGGTCCGTTGGAATGAATGTGCAATTGAAATATTGATGTCCAGCGGAAACGAAATGACATACACAGCTAAAAATGGCGGGGTCCACGATGTGCTTGGCGTGGGCCTCGGCCCCTTCAATTTAAGTTTGGCGTGCCTGATGGCTCCATTAACGGAATTGGATGTTGTCTTCCTGGAACAAAAATCGGAGTTCACCTGGCATGAAGGGATGATGATTCCTGGTACGACCTTACAAACCAATTTCATCGCGGATTTGGTAACACTGGTCGATCCGACCAGTAAGTTCAGTTATTTGAATTATTGTAAGCAACAGGGCAAGATCTATCAGTGTTATTTCCATGAAAATTTCTATCTGACTCGACAGGAATATAACCGGTATTGCAGGTGGGCTGCTCGTCAGTTGGAAAATGTGCACTATTGCCGACAGGTGACTGCGATTACATTTGACAATAAACGTGAGTGCTATGTCATCACCGCCACTGATTTACTGTCGAAATGTGAACATGTCTATTGCGCCCGCCGATTGGTTGTTGGGGTGGGCAGCACTCCTTGTCTGCCTGATTGTGTCGACGAAACATATCAGTCCGTACACAGCAGTATGTACCTCGAGAAAAAGAGTCGGTTGCAACAGGCGCGTCGCATAACGGTCATTGGCAGTGGCCAAAGCGGAGCGGAGATTTATTACGACTTACTGCGTGATATGGATCATTGCATGTACGAGCTCTACTGGATTACACGTTCCTCGCATTTTTTTCAAATGGAGACAGGAAAATTTGCATTGGAACTCTTTACACCAGATTATGCTAATCATTTCTACTCATTGGACAACGAGATAAAAAGCGATGTCTTAGGGTATCAAAGCAGTCTCTTTAAAGGCATTAACGCCAGTTTGATTGCGAAAATTTATGATGAGTTGGCGCAAAAATCGCAATCGGAAGTCGCTCGTACTTATCTATATAGTAATTTGAAGTTGACTCAATGTAATCGCCTCGATTCTCAAACTGAATTGATCCTAGATCATTGCCAGACGAGTGGGCGATATCGTTTCATGTCTGATGAAGTCGTTTTCGCAACAGGGTATGATTATCGAATCCCTGCGTTCATGCAGGGCATCGTCGATCGGTTACGATTGCATGATGGTCGCTATCGCCAGAACGAGAACTATGCAGTGGATATGGTTGGTAACCAGGTCTTTATCCAGAATGCGGGTTTGGAAAGTCACGGCGTGACGAACCCGGATTTGGGTATGAATTGCTATCGGAACGCTCGTATTATCAATGCAATCGCGCAACGGGAAGTCTATTATGTCGACTGCAATACGACGTTTCAGGCGTTTTCGCCGGAAGGCAATGATCAGTTTTTACGCCTGATCGACCAATGAACATTCGCAATGCCATTATCATCATGTCCGCGCTGGGCATGATGAGCGATACTGTGCTCATTGGATTCTACCCACAGTTTTTCGATATGCGCTACGGTAATACCGATCACGTGCATACAGGCATGTACGTTGCGGCTATCTCAATTGCGGTCATGTGTACATTACCGGTTTGGGTGAGGGTGGCAAAACGGTTGGAACCCATGTCACTCATCGGCTTTACCCAATGCGTTGCTGGTCTGCTCTGTCTGTCTGCTATTTGGGCGGAAACGCTGACGCAGTATTGGGTACTGACCATGCTGATGTTCATATTCAAAAGCAGCTACTTGCTTATGTTTCCATATTTGATGCGGATTGTCAGCAGAGAAGATCATAGCCAAACGATTGCGCTGCTGTCAGTTGTGGTGCATATTTCAGGAATTTTTGCGGCAGCATCGGGCGGGTACATTTTGCAGCATATTGGGGCAAGTGCCGCGTTGGTGATGATGGCAGCAGGCGATTTTGCTCAGATGGGTATTACCTTATGGCTGAATTTAACGGGCCGCATTATTAAGGTAAATGGCGTCAAAGCAAAGAAGGGTCAGACGGTTCAGGATGCCGCTGTAATGCTTGCCGATGATGCAACGACGTCCGCACTTGCGGCACGAGACTTTAAGCAGCCTACCAAGCTACAAGCATACGATAGAAAGGGCTTCTCTCATTTTCTTAAAAGAATTTTGACATTAAGCCTGATCATGTTTCTCTTTGATTTCAGCATCTATCTGATCCGCCCCTTTTTTTCTGAATACTGGATTTACTCTACGGCGAATAATGATCAAGCATTGGCTGGCTTGATCTTTGCTATACCGGGACTGACTGCGGTAGTCGCTCTAATCGTCAAGCGTTGCCTGAACGATAAGATGGCCCGACGCAATGAGAATTTAACTTGGAATCTACTGCTGCTGTTGGTCGGGCTGTGCTTGCAGTCGGTTTCTTCCGACCTAGCGATTGTAATCGGACGTTGTATGTACGGCTGGGGACGATTTCAGGTGGCGGTTAAGCTGGAAGTGAGTCTGTTCAGTATCAGTCGCAAGGAAGATTATGCACATCATTTCAGTATTACCAACTTTTTTCAAAATCTGGGTGTGCTGATATCTTCGTGGTGCGCCGGCTATATCGTGGGCCTGATCAGTCACCAGGCAGCATTTTTTATCGCAGCGGCGGGAATTGCGCTTACCTGGCTTGTCAATAGACTGACGCTGAATCTGGACCGGATCAAGCAGCCAGTAGCGACATAGAGCGGTAATATCAACAAGAGAGGAACGAGATTGATTTGGAGTCCGGGAACGTTTGAAATACGAGAACTGGCACCTGAAATGGATGTGCCGGTCATTCACCCATGGTTTGATTTGCCGCATTTTCAGTATTGGAACATGGCAGGTATGACGACCGAAGCAGTACTGAGTTTTTATAAAACGATGCAGGCATCTTTGCATAAGTGGGCCTGGGTTGGCACAAAAAATAGGGAAATCTGTTTTGTGATTGAGTGCTACAACCCGCTGAATGATGAAATCGCGAAGCACTACCAGGTTGTTCCTGGAGATATCGGCATGCATTTTTGTGTAGCGCCAGCGACAACAAATCAGTCAGGCTATACGCTTGATGCGATGCGGCACGTTATGCACTACCTATTTAATGTGGTCAACGCGCAACGGGTCATAGTTGAGCCTGATATTCGCAATGAAAAGGTGAGGGCACTTAATCGAAGGGTCGGCTTCGAGGAAGTGGGGCCAATTTCTCTCCCGTCAAAACAGGCCATGCTGTCCATTGCGACACGGTCAGCATTTGAAGTCACTCTTACTCATTCAGGAAGAATATGATGAGTCATTATCCCATCCCTGCCACACAACAACATTTGAATCACCTCGAACCTGAGACCTGGAAACAGGTCAATCGGCATTTAGTTGCGAAGGCTATTGTTGAATTCTCTCATGAGCAGATTCTGCAACCGATCCTCTGCGACGACGTCGATATCGATTCAAAGTATTCCGATGGTAATAATTGGCAAGCATATGCCCTCGTATCCGAGGACGAGAAAACTCGTTACCGTTTCCTTGCCTACCCGATGAAATTACGTCATTGGCATATTTGCGAATCTTCTATTATTCGCGATTGCGATGGTCAGCCACATGATCTTGACGCGCTTTCTTTTATGATCGATTTCAAGGAAACATTAGGTATTGCCCAAGATAAGTTGCCCGTGTATCTGGATGAGATCAGCAGTACATTGTATGGTGCGGCCTACAAAAGATGCCATCAGTTACTTACCAGCCGCGAACTGTTGAAAGCCGAATATCAGCAGATCGAAGCCGCCATGACTGAAGGCCATCCGGGGTTTGTCGCTAACAATGGTCGCATTGGCTTTAATGTATTTGACTACGAAAGCTATACACCGGAGACCGGAAGTCGGTTTGCGCTGGTGTGGTTGGCGGTGCATCGCAACCAGGCGCATTTCGCGTCCTTGTCTACTCTGGAATATGATGGTTTTATACAAAGGGAATTGGGCGTACAACAGGTTGCTACCTATCGTGCGCAGTTGCAGGGGCTGGGCCTGGAACCCGCCGAGTATCTGTTTATGCCCACTCACCCCTGGCAGTGGTTCAATCGCTTAAGCATTGCGTTTGCTGCGGATATTGCTCAACGGTACATCGTGTATCTGGGCATTGGTGAGGATATCTATCAGGCTCAGCAATCTATTCGCACCTATTTCAATCATAGCGATCTTGAAAAGTGTTATGTCAAGACCTCGCTATCTATTTTGAATATGGGTTTCATGCGCGGGTTGTCTCCCTACTATATGGCGGGGACACCAGCGATTAACGAGTTTCTCAAGGCGCTGATAGAGAAGGACTCATTCTTACGATCAAAAGGATTTGATATCCTGCAGGAAGTGGCCTCTATTGGTTATACAAACCGTTATTATGTCGCGGCTCTTAAAAATGATAGTCCTTACAAAAAAATGTTATCTGTACTATGGCGAGAGAGTCCGGTCAAGAAATTGCGGCAAGGCGACCGATTAATGACAATGGCGTCTTTGCTGCATCGTGACCGTGAAGGTGTCGCACTGCTACCTCTTATGATAGAACAGTCCGGCTTAACGACGGGCGAATGGCTGAGTCGTTATTTCGATATCTTCCTGGTGCCAATTGTGCATTGTTTCTATGCGTATGAACTGGTTTTTATGCCGCATGGCGAAAATCTGATCATGGTAATGGATGAACACAATGTCCCGCAGCGCTGTATCATGAAGGATATAGCAGAAGAAAGCGCCATTCTTGATGAAGATACAGATATACCGGAATACATCGCCCGTCTGAAGTTGAAAGTACCAGAAGACTACAAAATCCTGGGTATCTTTATCGATATATTCGACGGCGTCTTCCGACACATGAGTGATATTCTGCATAGCAGTGGCTGCTGCAATGAAGATATATTTTGGGCTTTAGTCGCTTTGTCGGTAAAACGCTATCAACACGATAAGCCTGTGCTGGTCGAGAAATTTTGTAGATATGATTTTTTTGTAGATAGTTTCAAACACTCATGCTTAAACCGCCTGCAGCTGAAAAACAATTTGCAAATGGTAGTCCTTTCTGATCCCGCAGGCAGTATGACCATTGCAGAGGATTTACCCAATCCTGTAGCGCGTTTTCGCACGATGTCGATTGCAGATCTGGAGTCTTATATAAAATAAATAATCTAACCTGCCTACCTTTCAAGCCAAATGTCAACATAGTGTAGATCTATATTTGGCTTACCAAGACGTTGAAATCGCAACCAGGTCCCGGTTGCGATTTTTTTTAGCGAGCATGAAAGGCGGACGTTTCATGACCGCAGGCTATATAACCGCAAATGTCATATCGATAGCGGGTTCAGGATCCTCCCATTATTTCGCCGATTGTTTCGTTGTTGATACAGCAGTCCATTACGTTATGTCAATCAATACCAAACGTAAAAAAACAAATGAATTATTTACTTAAATTAAGCTGAACGCACAAATGTGTCGGCCTGTTTTCTGTCTGTCTTATATGTAATGACAAGTGTGATATTTGTTGTTTTATACAAGTTGTTACTAACATTTTATTTCAAATGAAAATGACAATCGTTATCATTCTGTTTTAAGATAATTGGCTAACGAGGAATGATATGGTTGCTTCACTGACGTACTGTAATAAGGCGCGTACCCGCTTTGCGCCTAATCTGCTTCTGGTTTCTGTGCTGGGCGCAATGGCCGCTCCTTCGGCAGGTTTCGCGCAAACCGCAAGCCCGACAGCGGGGGCGTCGTCATCAGTGGCGACGCTGCAGCCCATTAATGCGGTCAGTGCGACCGATGGGGCCAGCGAAGGCACGGGGCTATATAGCGTTCCCGTTACTGCAAGTGCAACACGCATGCCTTTGTCGCCTAGCGAGACGCCGCAAACCATTAATGTGGTCACCCGTACGCAGATGGATGATTTTCAGTTGAACAACGCAACCTCTCTGCTCTCAGCCGTGCCGGGTGTGTTCGTGCAGCAGGTGGAAACGGACCGCAATTACTATGTGATTCGCGGGTATGATGTGACCAATTTTCAGGTAGACGGTGTGGGCATGCCGTTCTCAACCGAAGAGCAGATTGGCGATCTGGATATGGCTTTTTATGATCGGGTTGACGTCCTCAAGGGTGCCAATGGCCTGTTATCCAATACCGGTAATCCATCAGGAACGGTTAACTTCATACGCAAGCGTCCCAAGCGCGAGTTTTCTGCCAACGTGGGTCTGTCGTACAGCTCCTTTGCGACCCGGCGGATGGATGTGGATATCTCGTCGCCTTTGAACGAAAGCGGGTCGGTTCGTGGCCGGCTCATCGGCGCCTATCAGAAGGGCAATTCCCACCTTGATCGCTACAGCCTGGAAAAACGTATGCTGGGCGTGATTGTGGATGCAGACCTGGGCGAGCAGACGACATTAACGCTGGGTCATACCTATCAGAGGAATAAATCGAAATCCCCCATGTGGGGGGCGCTGTCGCTTTATTATAGCGATGGCAGTGCGATTGATTATGATGTATCGGATAGCTACGCGCCGGATTGGGCATACTGGAATACCACGGATCAAACCACCTTTGCTCAATTGAATCACGATTGGGGTGGTGGCTGGACGACCAAAGGTTCCTTAACCTATCGCAAGATCACCCAGGATGCGGAACAGTTCCTGGCTAGCGGGGTTCCTGACAGGGAAACCGGGCTGGGTCTGACCACGTATCCGACGAAATACGATCGTTACGAGAAACAGTGGATTGGTGACATCAGCACTACCGGGAAATACAGGCTGGGCGGTCGCGAACATGATGTGATGTTCGGCATCAATGCCAATCGCAGTAAAAATCATATGACTTCGCTGGACGCGGGTGTGGGCGTTGCTTTGCCATCGCTGTTTACCTGGGACCGGCAGTTCCCGCGTCCCGATTTCGAAAACGGCACCGAAACGTTTTCTGATTTCACGGTGCGTAAAACCACCGCGTTCGCGGCAACCCGCTTGAATCTGCGAGATGATTTCAAGGTGATTGCCGGTCTGAACTACACTCGTGCAACCAGCACCGGCGAGCACTATGGCGAGCCCCGCGAATACAAGCGTAATAAGCTGTCTCCCTATCTGGGTCTGATCTACGATTTGAATGACAATTACTCGGTTTATGCCAGTTATACCGGTATTTTCAATCCGCAATCCCAGGTGGATATCAATGGTCAGATTCTGCCGGCCATTGAAGGAAAAAACTATGAGCTGGGTCTGAAGGGTGAATCGGCGGATGGCAGAATCAACGGCAGTATTGCCTTGTTCCGTGCAGAACAGAAAAATACCGCGGAATATGACACCTTTCTGGATGGCCTGAGTCGCTACAAGGCAGTCAATTCACGTTCCGCCGGGTTCGAGCTGGCAGTGCAGGGTGAAGTGATGCCGGGTCTGGAAGTGAGCGCCGGCTATACCCACTTTTTCTCGATCAAGGATGAAAACGGTGATGCCGTCCGTGAGTTTATTCCCAAAAATTCCTTTACGCTGGCTGCCTCTTATGCCGTGCCTGCTGTGCCGGGGCTCAAGGTGGGGGGCGCTGTGCGCTGGCAATCGGAAACGCGTCGCTTGCAGGGTCAGACCTCAGCCGGAGAGGACATCTATACGAAACAGAAATCGTATGCGGTAACAGACCTGATGGCCAGCTATGAAGTGAATAAGAATGTCACTGTAGGGGTCAACGTGAAGAACGTGTTTGATAAGAAATACCTCACCTCTGTTCAATGGGCTCAGGGCTTTTATGCACCCTCGCGCTCGGTGGGCATGAATGTTCAATTGAAATACTGAGGAGTCTAGGTAGCAGATCATGAAGGGCAACAGAACGGCAGACACAATTTATGATGTATTGGGAATAGGCCTGGGGCCCTTCAATCTGGGACTGGCATGTCTGATGGCACCGGTGCAGGGGCTGAGCGCTGTCTTTCTGGAGCGCAAAAGCGCATTCAGCTGGCATGACGGCATGATGATTCCAGGCACGACGTTGCAGAATAACTTCATGGCGGATCTGGTGACGCTGGCAGACCCCACCAGCCCCTTCACGTATCTGAACTACTGCAAGCTGCAGGGAAAGATCTACCGCTATTATTTCCGGGAGAATTTTTATCTGACCCGGCAGGAGTACAACCGGTATTGTCGGTGGGCCGCCGCGCAGTTGGATAGTGTGCATTACGAACGCGAGGTAACTGCGCTGGCGTATGATGAAAATGATCAATGCTATGTAGCCACCGTTACTGATCTGCGTGATCAATCGCAATTGCAATACAGGGCGCGTCGGCTGGTGGTGGGTATTGGCAGCATGCCCAGTTTGCCTGCCTGCGTTGGTGACGAATATCTGTCGGCACATACCGGTCAGTACCTGCGGCAGAAGGCCAGCCTGCAGAAAGCGCGCAGAATTACCGTGATTGGTAGCGGGCAGAGCGGTGCGGAGATTTATTACGATCTGCTGCATGAGATGGCGCAGCACGACTACGAGTTGTATTGGATCACCCGTTCGTCCCGTTTTTTTCAGATGGAAACCGGCAAGCTGACGCTGGAGCTGATAACGCCGGACTATGCCGAGCATTTTTACAAGCTGGATGCGCAGCAAAAGCACAAGACACTGAAGGATCAGGTGAGTATTTTTAACGGCATCAATACCAGCCTGATCGAACGAATTTATGATGAGCTGGATGAACAATCGCCGGCGATTGCCGGGCGGACACACCTGTACACCAATATGGCGCTCACTGAATGCAGTCGTCGCGACAACGAAACGGAGCTGGTATTCGAGCATGCCCAGACCGGTGAACGCTATCGCTTTAACACAGACGAAATTGTATTTGCTACGGGGTATTGCTATCGCATCCCCGACTTTATGCAGGGTATTGCCAGCCGGCTCAGACTCACTCCAGAAGGGCGCTACCAGCTGGCTCAGGATTATGCAGTAGATCTAAGCGGTGATGAGGTTTATATCCAGAACGCGGGTTTTGACAGTCACGGTCTGACCAACCCCGACCTGGGGTTAAATTGCTTTCGCAATGCCCGCATTATCAATGCGATCATGAAGCGGGAAGTGTACGCGATTGATACCGGCACCACCTTCCAGGCGTTCACACCGCAACAGAATAACCAGTTTTTCCCTTTGAGCGCCCAATGACCATACGCCTTGCCATCATCATTATGTCTGCACTGGGTATGATGAGCGACACCGTGCTTATCGGGTTTTATCCGCAATTTTTTGACATGCGCTATGGCAACACCGATCAGGTGCATACCGGCATGTATGTGGCGGCCATCTCGATAGCCGTCATGTGCACCTTGCCCTTCTGGGTGCGGGTAGCCAAGCGCTTTGAACCCATGTCGCTCATCGGCTTTACCCAATGTATAGCCGGTCTGCTGTGTCTGTCGGCCATCTGGGCCGAAACGCTGACGCAGTACTGGGTACTGACTATGCTCATGTTCATGTTCAAAAGCAGCTATTTGCTGATGTTCCCGTACCTGATGCGCATTGTCAATAGTGAAGAGCATGGCCGGACCATCGCGCTGCTCTCGGTCGTGGTACATATCTCGGGTATTCTGGCCGCGGCTTCCGGTGGCTATATATTGCAGCATCTGGGTGCGAGTGCCGCCCTGATTCTGATGGCGGCGGGCGATTTCGGCCAAATGGCGATTACGCTGTGGCTCAATCGTTCTGGAAAAATCATCAAGGTCAACAATCAGCGGGAGATTGGTGCACAGGATATAAAAGATACGGCCGCCATTGTCGCTGATGACGCAACGGCACCTGCTCCGGTATCAGCGCGTCGCGGCTTCTCGCATCTGACCAAAGGGATTCTGACACTCAGCATGATTATGTTTGTGTTTGACTTCAGTGCCTATCTGATCCGGCCATTCTTTTCCGAATACTGGATGTATGCCACAGCACACAAGGACCAGACGCTGGCAGGATTGATTTTCGCCATTCCGGGGCTGGCAGCGGTGGTTGCGCTGATTGTGAAGCATAAGCTGAGCGCATCGGCAACGCAGCGCAATGAGAACCTGTCCTGGAACCTGCTGCTGTCGCTGGTCGGTTTATATCTGCAGTCGATTCCCTCTGATATTGCGATTGTGATCGGGCGTTGTATGTATGGCTGGGGGCTGTTTCAGGTTGCCGTCAAGCTGGAAGTCAGCCTGTTTGCCATCAGTCGCAAGGAAGACTATGCGCATCACTTCAGTATCACCAATTTTTTCCAGAATCTGGGTGTGCTTATTTCCTCGTGGTGCGCGGGCTATATCGTCAGCCTGATCAGTCACCAGGCCGTATTTCTGATCGCCGCAGTTGGCATTGCGCTGACATGGCTGGCCAATAAGCTGACGCTGGATCTGGACCATATCAAGGCATCGGCCGAATCGCCGGATGCGACCACAGACAGGAGCAGCGAGATTGAACTGGAATCCCGGCACGTTTGAGATTCGGGAGCTGATTCCCGAACAGGATGTACCCGTCTTTCATCCGTGGTTTGACCTGGACTACGCCGGTTACTGGGACATGGCAGGCATGAGCCGGCAACAGGTCATGGCATTCTACAAGGTACAGCAGGCCAGTCCGCATGAGTGGGCCTGGGTGGGTACACAGGACGGGCAGATTTGCTTTCTGCTTGAATGCTATGACCCGCAGCACCATGAGATCGCCCGGCATTATGAGGTGGTGCCAGGCGACATCGGCATGCATTTTTTTGTGGCGCCGCCAACGGAACAACGCCAGGGCTACACGCTGGATGTGATGCGACATGTGATGCATTACCTGTTTCATCAACGTGGTGCGCGACGGGTCGTGGTTGAGCCCGATGGCCGCAATGAAAAGGTAAGGGCACTCAACCGCAAGGCCGGATTCGCAGAGATCGGCCTCATTACCCTTCCAACCAAGCAGGCCATGTTGTCTATCGCGACCCGGCCAGACTTTGACGCAACCGTATCACTTTCAGGAACGAACAAGATGAGCCATTATCCCGTACCGCCCGCGCAACAGCATCTGCGCCACCTCGACCCTGACATCTGGAAACATGTCAATCGTCATCTGGTTGCCAAAGCCATTGCCGAATTTTCTCACGAACAGATTCTGACACCTGCGCACAGTGCTACGGCTGACGGCAGTCGCAATGTCGCCGACGAAGGCCAGCAGGCTTATGTGCTGGTTTCCGACGACGGCAAAACACAATATCACTATCTGGCTCGGCCCATGATGTTGCGTCACTGGCATATTTCAGAGCCATCGGTCACCCGTATCTGCAACGGCCAGACGCTTGAACCGGATGCCTTGTCTTTTATTATCGACTTCAAGGAAGCGCTGGCAATACCCGCAGACAAGCTGCCGATATATCTTGACGAGATCAGCAGCACCTTATACGGTGCGGCCTATAAGCGCTACCATCAGTCCCTGGACAGCCGGGCGCTGTTGCATGCCGATTACCAGCAGATTGAAGCGGCCATGAGCGAGGGGCATCCGGGTTTTGTTGCGAACAATGGGCGCATAGGTTTTAACGTTTTCGATTATGAAAGCTATACGCCCGAAACCGGTAGTCGCTTTACGCTGGTGTGGCTGGCGGTACATCGCCAGCATGCCCATTTCGCTTCGCTCTCCACGCTGGAGTACGACAGCTTTCTGCGCGGGGAACTGGGTGAGCAGCAGGTGACGGCCTATCGTGGACAGTTACAGGAACAGGGGCTGGCACCCGATGATTATCTGTTTATGCCCACGCATCAATGGCAGTGGTTCAACCGTTTGAGTATCGCTTTCGCCGCCGATATTGCACAACGCAATATCGTGTATCTGGGCATGGGTCAGGATCACTATCAGGCTCAGCAATCGATTCGTACGTATTTCAATCATACGGATCATGACAAATGCTATGTCAAAACGTCTTTGTCTATTCTTAATATGGGCTTTATGCGCGGACTGTCTCCTTATTACATGGCAGGCACGCCGGCAATCAACGAATGGCTCAAGCAACTGATCGGCAACGATCCCTTTTTGCGCCAGAGTGGTTTTGATATCCTGCAGGAAGTGGCCTCTATCGGCTATACCAATCGCTATTACGAAGCGGCACTGAAAAAGGACAGCCCGTACAAAAAAATGCTGTCTGTATTATGGCGTGAAAGCCCGGCTGCAAAAGTAAAAGAGAGCGAGAGACTGATGACGATGGCTTCGTTGCTGCATCGTGATCGCGATGGCCAAGCGCTGCTTCCGCTGATGATTGAGCAGTCCGGGTTGGCTGCGGACCAATGGCTAAGCCGTTATTTTGATGCATTCCTGGTGCCCGTCGTGCATTGTTTCTATGCCTATGAATTGGTGTTCATGCCGCATGGCGAGAATCTGATCATGGTGATGGATCACAGAAATGTGCCGCAGCGCTGCATCATGAAAGATATTGCTGAAGAAAGTGCCATTCTGGACGAGAACTTCGACATTCCCGAGCATATTGCCCGGCTCAAGGTCAGCGTGCCGGAAGACTACAAAATTCTGGGGATATTCATTGATATCTTTGATGGCGTATTCAGGCATATGAGCGACATTCTGCATAGCAGCGGCGTATGTCCTGAGCAACAGTTCTGGCGGCTGGCGGCATTGTCGGTCAGGCGGTATCAGCAGGCGCATCCGGCGTTGGCCGACAAATTCCGCCGCTACGATTTCTTCGCCGATGATTTCAGGCACTCTTGCCTGAATCGGCTGCAATTGAAGAATAATTTGCAGATGGTGGATTTATCGGATACGGCCGGGAGCCTGACCATGGCAGAGAACCTGCTCAACCCGGTCGCACGTTTTCGTGCATTGACGGTGGCCGAGCTGGAGGCGATAGACACGATGCCGCAGCCTGAGCCCGCCTGATCTTTTCGGAGTTATTCGCATGGACCTTGCAGACATTCTGAAGCTGGCTTCTCCACTGCCTGTCAGTGCCTATTTTGATCAGGCGGTCTATGAACAGGAGCTGCAGCACATATTCCGGCGCAGTCCGCTCTATGTCGGGCACCAGAACAGTGTGCCTGAAATGCGGGATTGGTATGCGCTGCCGCAGGAGAACGGTGGGCGGGTATTGGTACACAATGCCGATGGCATCAAATTGATGTCTAACGTATGCCGGCATCGCCAGGCACTCATGCTGGGCAGCTACAGTACCAACTGCGAGCTGACTGAGCATCGTGGCTCATTGGAGAAGACCGGGGGCAATATTGTCTGCCCGGTTCATGCCTGGACTTATCGCGCGGATGGTGAGCTTTTATCGGCGCCGCAGTTCAAAATCCGTCAGTGTAAAAAGCTGGAGTCGTCGCCTCTGCTGAACATGAGCGGTTTTCTGTTTGAGCATCCGTCCGGTCTGCCGCACGACATTCAAAAATTGTTCGATTCGCTCGGGCATGATTTGTCCAACTATCGACTGGATCATGTGGAAACGCACAGTTGCCCATGCAACTGGAAAACCTTTATTGAGATCTACAATGACGATTATCATATCGGGCCTTTTCACCCGGGGCTGGGCAAATACGTGGAATGTGATGCCTTGCGCTGGGCCTACGGTAACTGGTATTGCAAGCAGACAGTAGGTGCTGAACAGACCCTGGAAAACGGCGGTACGCCGATATATCGGGAATGGGAACGTCTGCTTAAAGAGTATATGGGCGATGAAGCACCGGCGTTCGGCGCGATCTGGATCGCGATCTATCCCACACTTATGATTGAATTGTTCCCGCATGCCCTGGTGGTGTCTTCGCTGTTTCCCAAGGGGCCGGGGGAGACGCTTAATCTGATTGAGTTTTATTATCCCGACGATGTGCTTGCATTCAGCCCGGAGCTGGCGGAATATCATCGCAAGGCCTACATGGAGACGGCCGAAGAAGATGATGAAATCGCCGTTCGGATTGATGAAGGCCGCCGCGCACTCTATTTGCGCGACCGCAATGACCGCGGTCCTTATCAGATTCCATTGGAAGAGGGCATGGCACAATTTCACGCCTGGTATCGCACCATGATGAATATGGATACGACGCAGGCTTGCGGGGCGGATGTATCCAGTCTCTGAGCAGATCGCGTCATCGTCGCAGGGAGCGCGCCGATGACGGTTGTGATTCACCACCGAACACCCATCGACAGGGCGACGGCGAGTATGCTCTGTGTGACCCGTATTCGAACGTTACCATTTCCGGCTTATATCGAGGATGCCGTCGCCGCGCTGACGTCGGCTTACCTCGTCTATGACCCATCTGGGCGCGCCGATATCGGCCAGCACATGGGCGTCCAGGTGTCCGATCTGGTCGACGGCTGTTGCCCATGGGTCGTCGGGACTGACAGGGTCCGGCAGAGCGACCGATGCACTTCGATATACTTTGGAGCGTAAGGTGTTCAGCAACTGGTGAAGCCGGCCAGTGGAGCGTGCGCAGTTGCTGGCTGGGCCGGGGCAGGAAGAAGTCTGGATGGCAGTGTTCATGGTCTTTCCTTTGGGCAGAGGGCGGAAAAGCATTGCTGAAAGCAACACACTTGTGGTAAGTTTAACTATCCGTTTGGCCGAATAAAATCAATCATTTTTAACTGGATTGGTCGATTTTTCTAACCAATGTCCATTGGCCGACCATAACACCCGGCATTTGCCGATTTCTCTTTGGTGAGCGTGATGACCAGACTTCCCCTGAATACGCTTCCTGCGTTTCGAACCGTGGCTGAGCTGCAAAATCTGCGTGCCGCTGCAGAAGTGCTGCACCTGACGCATAGCGCGGTCAGTCAGCAGATCCGTCACTTGGAAAGTACATTGGGATTTCCTCTGTTTGAGCGAGAGGGTCGCAGGCTTGTGCTCAATGCGGCTGGTGCAACGCTGCTGTGTTCGGTGCAGTCTGCGCTGACGCAGCTTGAGGACGGCGTGCAACTGGCCAGAGTGGCCTCGGATAGCGTCGAAAAAAAGCTGCGCATTTCGGTGGTGCCGTCGTTTGCGCAACGCTGGTTGCTGCCCCGACTGGAGCGCTGGCGCGAGCGCCATCCTGATATAGCACTTGAAATTACGGCCTCTCAGCAAATTGTTGACTTGCAACGTGACGGGTTTCACGCTGCGGTACGGGAGGGTATGGGTCCGTGGCCTGGTGTGCTGGCCGACCGTCTTTTTGATGACCCCATGCCGCTGATTGTGGTCGGCTGTGCCGTGGACGCGCGGCGTCTGGTCGGTGCGCCGCCCGCCGCTTTTCTCAAAGAACCGCTGCTGGGTGATCGCGGTGCCTGGCAGGCATGGTTTGCCGCAGCCGGGTTGCAGGTACCTTTTAATACCGTGGCGGAATTCAACGATATGGGGCTGATGCTGCAGGCAGCTGAACAGGGACTGGGCCTGACGCTGGCGCGGGAGCTGCTGGCCGCCGATGCCATTCGCAATGGCAAGTTGATTCGGTTGTCGCCCATTTCGGTCGCTTACGACACTGCGCATGCCATTCATCTGGTCTACCGCCCGGCATTGCGTGACTGGCCCGCGCTGGCAGCTTTGCGCAACTGGATTATCGAAGAGCTGGACGCTTCCCGTGCAGCTTTGCTGCAGGATACAGGCAATGCTCAGGAGAAGGGTACTAGCCCATCACTCAATTAATAATGGCAAGTGAAATTGCCGCGCTATTGTAGTAAGCTATATTGAACAGTAGTAAGCTATATTGAACACCGGACAGCTTACGGGATTGCCGGGCGCTGGAGCGTACAGCGGCCGGTGCATCCTGCAATGACGGCTGATCGAACAGGCGGCTTGTCAGCGGCTTTGTTGGCATCCGGCTGCTTTGTCAGCGAAGGAGAATAGTATGGCTGAGTCAGCAAACACCACCGGCAGATATATTGTGCTGCTGCAGCATGGCCGAACCGAAGACGGCATACGGGATTTACAGCGCATTGCCGGCGCGTCCATTATGACATCCGACAGCCAGGCAGCCCGACCATCCCAGACGCTGGAACTCAATTGTGCTCTTGTTTTTGATCATATCGACGCCGCGCTGATCCGTTGTGAAACGGCGGCCGGCGATGCAATATACGCAGCTTCGCAACAGGGGCAGAGCAATATTCTGATGATTGAGCCTGAGCGTAGCGTACATGCTATTACGATACCTACCAATCCGACCCTGGGCCCGGCACAGGACGAAGCCGACCCGAACGCGACCTGGGGGGTACGCGCCTGTGGCGCCGATCACTCTGATTACACCGGCCAGGGTATCCGCCTGGCCGTTCTGGATACCGGTCTGGATTTGCAGCATCCGGATTTTGCGCAACGGCAGATTGAGTCGCGCTCCTTTGTCACCGGCGCCGACGTTCAGGATGAAAACGGTCATGGCACGCATTGCGCTGGCATTGCGGCAGGGAACCTGCAGCCGGCTACCGGCCCTCGCTACGGGGTAGCCGGGCAAGCACAACTATATATTGGCAAGGTACTGGGCAATGATGGTAGCGGTGGCGATGGCAGTGTGCTTGACGGGATCAACTGGGCGGTTGGCGTGGGCTGTGAGATTATTTCCCTGTCTTTGGGCAGTCCGGCCAGAGAAGGGGACAGCTATTCGCCCATTTTTGAAGAGGTCGCAAAGCGCGCGCTGGCCGCCGGCACATTGATTATCGCTGCGGCCGGCAATGAAAGCCAGCGGCCCGAACATATCGCACCCGTTTCGCATCCTGCCAATTGTCCGTCTATTGTCGCCGTGGCAGCGCTTGATGAGCATATGGCGATTGCACCTTTTTCCTGCGGTGGCCTGCACGAGGATGGCGGGCAGGTGGACATTGCCGCGCCGGGTGTCGCTGTGCTGTCTTCCTGGCCCGGTCCGAAAAATTACAATACCATCAGTGGCACCAGCATGGCCACGCCGTTTGTTGCCGGCGTAGCCGCGCTGTTTGCCCAGGCAGACCCGGCCACAAGGGGGAGTGTGCTGCGCGATCGCGTGCTGCAAAATGCGCGGCCGTTGCCGCTGCCGCAACGCGATGCAGGGCGCGGACTGGTTCAGGCGCCCGGCCATGAGGCTGTTGTCAATGGCCGGGGCAAAGCCAGGTAAATGAGCGGGCGCACACAGAACAGGAGAGGGCGATGACTCGCATTACGCTGACTGTACTGGTTAAGGAAACGTACAGGGATCGTTTTTCGGTTGTGGTCGAAGGCTGTCGCCGGCAGGGCATGGCGGTTGAACGGGAAATGATGGCCCTGGGCTTATTTTCCGGCAATATCGAGTCCGATAAGCTGACCGGGCTCCACGCTGTAGAAGGGGTCGCTGCCGTCGAGGCAGATCGACCCATCCGACCGTACTGCTAGCTTCGGGTAAAAAGACAGTCAGTCGCCGGCGGTGAGTCCCGTGATGCCCGACCTAGGGCAAAGGTGACCTTGTAAGAAATGGGGCAGCATGCTGGCGTGGATCGCACCTGGCCAATATTAAAAACCGCAACCAGAAAAAAAACCGCAGCCGGAAATCGGCCATGCAAGCGCTGAGGCGTTGTAACAATA
Organism: Advenella mimigardefordensis DPN7; assembly: GCF_000521505.1. GTDB lineage: Bacteria > Pseudomonadota > Gammaproteobacteria > Burkholderiales > Burkholderiaceae_B > Advenella > Advenella mimigardefordensis. The sequence goes on along the minus strand of NZ_CP003915.1, from coordinate 2,934,137 downwards.
CGCCATTCAATCTAAATGCCAATGAGAATAGTTTACATTAGCGATCAATTCGGTTACAGTGCAACGATATCACCGTGTTTTTTATACCGTCTGTTGCCTGATCTGCAGATCAGCTACGTTTAACCGGCATTTTTCTTATGAATTCTTCACATCGCACCCGGTCTGTCTGCGCGGCCAGTGTCATTTTTCTTTCCGCACTGGCAAGCGCTTCGGCATGGGCTCATAATCCGGTTGCTTCCTGTAAAGCAGTGGGCGCAGACAAGGTTCTGTGCAAGGGCGGCTTTTCCGATGGTTCGGCAGCCCCTGGCGTCACACTGGATGTGATTTCCTACGATGAAAAAGTGCTGCTTCCCGGCAAATTGTCCCAGGATTCCACGCTGGAATTTGTGAAGCCTGATCAGGAGTTTTACATCCTGTTCGATGCGGGTCCGGGCCATGTGGTAGAGATCGACCAGAGCGAGATCACGCAATGACGGTTCAGGCCATCCGGCCAGCCGGTGCGGGACATGAAACTGCAGCCGTTCTGGCCGCATGCGCAGTCATCGTATTGCTTGCAACGCTCACCATCGTGTTGCGTACAACAAGTGCGCCGGTATCGCAGATTCAGGCAGGCCAGGTCGATGCGCGTCATGGCCTGACAGCAGCGGAGCAGGGTGTGTATGCAGATCTGCTGGTTGCTGCCCAGGAGATCGGGCTCGCGCAAACACCCCCACAGGTCAGTGATCTGGCCGAGCAGATGATTCCGCCCTTTGTGACGGATGCCTCCACAGAGCGGCGCGGTGGCCATGATTGGCAAATGAAGCAGGATGGGCAGATGGTGGCTTATATCGGTGTGACTCATGCACCAGATACTGCAGGCTCGATGCTGCTACGTATGACGCCCCCAACAGACGCCACTGCCCATGCGGATCAGCAGGACAGTACGGTTCAGGTCTGGCTGCAAAAAGACACAGGCAGGCCGGCTCATCTGCCCACTGCCTTAACGGCGGACAGTCTGGCTCAGGAAGGCTGGCAGCAGGTTGTCTCGCAATTTGATGCCGGCGCGACTCGCCACCAACACTAGTGCAGCAGCACTCAACCTATTTTTATCAATACACATGAAGTCTATTTTGCTGTCAGTTTTTGCCGGTCGGGTTCGTGCCCTGTCTTGTTTTTTTGCGGCTCACTGCTCCTGCTGGGGCTCTGCAGCGTTGCCGATGCCAAAGCGTTGCGCATCGGCATTACCCTGCATCCCTACTATAGCTATGTGGCCAATATTGTCGGCGACCGGGCCCAGGTGGTGCCGCTGATACCCGCCGGCTTTAATCCCCATGCGTATGAGCCAAGGGCCGAAGATATCAAACGCATCAATGACATGGATGTGATTGTGGTTAACGGTATCGGTCACGATGATTTTGCCGACCGCATGATCCAGTCCAGTGATAATCCCCAAGTACCGCTGATCGAGGCGAATGCCAATGTCCCCTTGCTGGCCGCAACGGGTTCGGCCGCTCGTGCAGGTAGTGGGGCGTCATCAGGCAAGATTGTGAATCCACATACCTTTCTGTCGGTAACGGGTTCCATCGCCCAGGTGAACACCATTGCGCGTGAGCTGGCGAAGATGGATCCGGACAATGGCCCGACCTATCTGCAAAACGCCCGTGAGTACACAAAGAAGCTGCGCACCCTGCGCGCCCAGGCGCTGCAGCGCCTGGCCAGCGTGCCTGCGGGGGCCATGCGCGTGGCGACGATCCATGGTGCCTATGATTACCTGCTGCGTGAATTCGGCCTGGAAGTGACGGCAGTAGTTGAGCCTGCGCACGGCATTGAACCCAGCCCGGCTCAGCTCAAGGGTACGATCGATCAGTTAAAGTCGCTGGACGTGAATGTGATTTTTTCGGAAATGGATTTTCCATCCACCTATGTCGATACGATTCGCAATGAAACCGGCGTTCGACTTTATCCGCTGACGCATATTTCCTATGGTGAATACTCGGCCGACAAGCTCGAGAATGAGACCGCCAAGAACCTGGACACCGTGGTGCGGGCGATGCAGGAGTCCGGCAAATGACAGGGCCGGCTATCGACATGCAACAGGTCGGACTCACGCTTGGGCAGACCCGGATTCTGTACGATATAGATCTACATGTGGCGCCTGGCAGTGTTCATGCACTGATCGGCCCGAACGGCGCTGGTAAAAGCTCTTTGATCAAAACGCTGATGGGGCAAATGCCGCATCAGGGCACGCTGACACTCACCTGGCCAGCGGAGCCGGGCGTTATTGGCTATGTTCCACAGGCACTGGAGTTTGACCGAACCCTGCCCATGACAGTCAATGATTTCATGGGGGTGCTGACACAGCGCCGACCGGCGTTTTTCGGTTTATCCTCGCGTAATACGCGGGCGATTGATGAGGCCCTGATGCGCGTGGGCATGCAGCACAAGCGCAAGCGGCGCATGGGTGCCCTGTCAGGAGGAGAGCGCCAGCGCATCATGCTGGCACAGGCACTTATCCCCGCTCCGTCACTGCTGGTACTCGATGAGCCCATGGCAGCACTGGATGAAGCCGGCGTTGCGGTCTTTGAGGAGTTGCTTGCTTACTGGCGTAGAAACCACGTCACCGTATTGTGGGTGGAGCATGATCTGGATGCCGTCAGGCGTCTGGCCGACCGGGTGACCGGACTGAATCACCGCGTGGTATGTGATGGCGAGCCGGCTCGGGTTCTGTCTACCGAGCAACTGCTGACGCTCTTCTCTGCCCATCCAGGCATGAATACCCAGGCGACTGCGCCCGTCGTGTCCGGCCAGACCAGGGTGGCGGCATGATTTTCGATACGATTCGCACGCTGTTGCAGCAATGGGCTCAGGACGGGGCACTGCCGCAAATGTTTACCTATGGCTTCGTGGTCAATGCCTTTATGGCCGGCCTGATCATCGGGCCTTTGCTGGGTGGGCTGGGTACGCTGGTGGTGGTCAAGCGCTTTGCCTTTTTCTCCGAGGCGGTGGGTCATGCGGCCATGACCGGTGTGGCTATCGGCATTCTTGTCGGTGAACCGTATACAGGTCCTTATGGCAGTCTGTTCGGGTTTTGTCTGTTATTCGGTATCTTGCTGAATTATCTGCGCAACCGTACTGGCCTGGCTTCCGACACGCTTATCGGGGTTTTTCTGTCTATTTCACTGGCGCTGGGTGGCAGCCTGCTGTTGCTGCTGGCAGGCAGGATCAATGTTCATATTCTGGAAAACGTACTGTTCGGTTCGGTGCTAACGGTCTCGTCCCAGGACCTGGTGGTCCTGAGCATTATCGGGTTGCTGACGGCATGCCTGGCGCTGTTCAACTATAACCATCTGATCTTGTCCAGCTTCAACGTGCAGCTGGCCGCCCTGCGCAAAGTACGTACCACATTGATGGATTATCTGTTTGTGGTGCTGGTCACGCTGGTCACTGTTGCCGCCGTCAAGGTCATTGGCGCCATCCTGGTGGGTGCATTGCTGGTGATCCCGGCCGCCACCGCAAGAATTCTGGCGCAATCGATGCGCGGCTTTTTCTGGCTTTCCATCGTCATTGCGATTGTCAGTACTCTGCTGGGTATTCTGTTGCCCATTCAGTTCGCTTTACCGGTACCTTCGGGCGCGGCCATCATTCTGGTTGCCGGTAGCGTGTTTATCGTCTCGGCGCTGGCCAGGGGATTTATCCCTGCATTGAAAGGAACAACGGCATGAAGCCGATCGCTGTCTCTCCCCTTCGTTTTTCTCAACTGCGGCTGGCATTGCTGGCCCTATGCATGACAACCGCGCTGGTGCCACCGGCTCAGGCCCAGGATAAAGTTCAGCCACGCAGCCCTGGCGGTGCAGAAGCGGCAGTTCAAGGCAAGAGCGCACCTGGCTCCGCATCTGCTGTGACCGCAGCGCCAGCATCCGCGGGTGCTCCTGCACAGAAGCAGCAGGCAACCACAGTCGTGGCAGCGCATCCGGTGATCTACGGGCTGCTTGAAGCGTTGACCCAGGGTAGCGCCATTGTGCCGGGCCGGGCAACGCCCGCCAATCTGCCTGCATCCCGTCATTATGCGTATCTGTCGGGTCGTGGCGCGAAAGCGTTTGATCGCATCGTGAGCAATGCTGATGCGGTGGTGCATCTGCGTTCTATCTGGCCGGATGATCCGCTCTATCCACTGGCACGAAAACATAATATCCGTGTGATTGAAATTGATGCGGCCAATCCGGTAGATCATAGTCTGCCCGGTATTGCCGCTGCCACAGACAAGAACACCGCAGCAGACTATCCGTGGCTCAATCCGGTCAATATGGGCAGGATGGCCGACATTATTGCATCTGACATTATCCGCCTTGAGCCAGCTGCCAAAGACAAGGTAGAGGCCAATCTGGCGTCCTTGCGTCAGCGCCTGATGGCACTGAATGCCCGGGTGGAATCTGCGTTGCTGGATGCGCCAAGCCTGTCTGTCGTGGTGTTATCGCCGCGCTTGCAGACACTGGCTGGTGCCTTCAATCTGGATATCGTGCCGGTGACCATGCCGTCCGAGTGGAATGCACAGGCCCTGGCCGAGCTGGGTAAAACCATCAGCGACAATGGCGTGCAGACAGTGCTATTGCATGAAGCCCCCGGCGCGCAAGTGATGGCGGCGATTACCGGTGCAGGCGCTAAATCAGTCGTGGTGGAAACGGATGGCAATGATCCGGTGGCCGTGCTGGAGGCCGCCGCCAGGCAACTGGTTACGGCACTGTCTGCCGGCAGCACGAGCTGATGCGGGACACATGCATTATGTTGATGACATCTGAATGGTTTGGCGAGGTGAGGTAAACATGGCCAAGAAAAAATCCAAAGCCAAGGTCTGGTTTCTGATCCATAGCTGGCTGGCATTGCCGATTTGGGGCTTTATCTTTTTCGTTTGCCTGACCGGCAGTATTGCGACGGTCAGTCAGGAGATTGAGTGGCTGGCCAGCCCGATGGTGCGAGCCAATCCGCCTGCCGGCAATCCCAGAATGCTCACTTATGACGAGGTACTGGCGCGCGTAGAGAAAGCCCATCCGGGATCGGTGGTCAAATCCATCCGTCGTCCGGTTAAATCGCAGTTTGCTCTTACCGTGAACACCAGTTATCAGGATGGCAAGTCTGGGCGCTTGTATGTCAATCCCTACACCGGCGAGATTCAGGGCCAGATTTCCGGTTTCGATTTTCGGCAGTTTGTACGTGCATTGCATGGCTGGTTGCTGGTACCGTTCACCAATGGTTTTGCCTGGGGCTGGTATGCCGTGGCATTGCTGGGTATTCCCATGCTGATATCGCTGATCACCGGGCTGGTGGTGTATAAGCGATTCTGGCGCGGCTACCTGAAGCCCCGGCTGCGTATCGGACAGGGCGCGCGCATTTTCTGGGGGGATTTTCACAGGCTGGCAGGAATCTGGTCTGTGCCTTTCATCGCCATTATCAGTGTGACTGCCATCTGGTTCCTGATCGAAGCCATTCTGTTTGACAACAGTATTTCCATTTCAACGGCACCGCCGCCGGCCATGGTGCAACGCCAGGATGTACCCACACGCACGGATGGCTCCACCAGGAGCCTGCTGCTATCGCCGGATCAGGCGGTGGCAAAGGCCAAAGACCATTTCCCGGATATGCAGGCCGAGTCCATTTTCCTGCCAGCCAATGCCTATAGTCACTATACGGTGATGGGGCGTAGCAGTTATCCGCTCATTCTTGAGCGCGCATCGGTCAACCCCTATACCGGTAATGTTGATGCTTCCCGTACCGTATCGGATTATTCCGGCCTGGAGCTGGTGACCGAATCCATGCGTCCATTGCATACCGGAGATTTTGCCGGGCTCTGGCTCAAACTGGTGTATTTCTTTTTTGGTGTGCTGTTAACCATGATGGTGCTGTCGGGAATGTTGATCTGGACCAAGCGAACCGCAAAGGAAACCGCCGGTATGATTCGTGAGCACCGCGAGTCGCGCCGGAAAGAGGTAACAGCCAGCCATAGCGGCCGGCCATCGTCAGCGGCAGCGGGCGGGCAGTTTATGGAAACAGAGAAGGGTACATCATGAATAGTCAGGCACAGGCAATTCGCTCTGAATCACCGTCGGCCCTCAAGATCTGGTGGTATCGCTGGCGCTTTCACATCAGTGTACTAGCCATCCTGATCCCGCTGTGCTTCGTGCCGCGCTATCTCAAAGATCAGGCGCTGTTCTCGGGTGATCTGGGATTGGGGGTGCATGATCTGGGGACCAAAAAAGTGGGACCATGGGAAGTGCAAATGGCCGAGTTTGACGCTTTGCCACCAAGACGCGACGGGACAGCCGGTTTTGTGAAAACTTTTTCGGTGTCGCTGTGCGAATCGTGCCGCAAGGACATTCGCGCTGTTTACCTGCGGGTGGGCAAGCCGCGCAGTCTGCGCACTGCCGGTGCCATTGGCTTTGGCAGTGTTTACAATATGCAGATCGGCGTGCTGATTCCTAAGGATACCCGGCCCGATGCCCAGTTGTGGTTGACCGCGGAAGGCTGGGATGGTTCATCGCATTCCACCTCATTTGCCCTGGCCGAGGCATCGCCGGTTACGATCAAATGGCTGGGGCAGCGCTAAAGCAAAACGACTATGAGCGATCTGCGCACCTTGCCCGGTGACTGGCTGCAGTATTATCAGGAGTTGCTAAGAACCTGGACACGTCGTACCGGTTCAAGGCAGGATGCGGAAGATGCCACGCATGATGTCCTGGCCATGGCATTGGAAGGAAAATTAAAAACCTCCCCGGTTCACCCCAAGGGGTTTTTACATCGCTGTGTGCGCAACCGCCTGACCGACCAGCATCGTCGGGGCAACATACTCGATACCTTACCCTTGCATCACTTGCACGAAGATGATCAGCCAGCCGTAGATGATCCGGATAGTCATATTCGCCATACGCAGTTGCTTGACAGTCTGACAGAGGCACTGGCAGAATTGCCCTTAAAATGCCGTCAGGTCTTTATCTGGCAGAAGCTCGAGGGCTATTCCCAGGAGGAAATCGCCAAGCGGCTGGATATTTCCGTCAATATGGTGCAAAAATACATGATCCGGGCATTGCATCATCTGCGTGATCGACTTCAGGATTATTCCCCATATTGAATTCAGGTTTTATTATTGTTCATTCGTCTTACTCGAAAGAAGGGTATGCATTGTGTAGTTACCCTAAAAGGAGCCGGGCATTCGGTTAGCTAAGGCATGACAGATCCGCTACATATCCCCCCGGACGATCCGCGTGAGGCGGCCGCCTGGTGGTTCACCCTTGTCCGTGCAGGAAAATGTTCGCAGGAGCAACTGGCTGCGCTGCAGCTGTGGCGCCAGGCCAATCCGGCGCACGACAGGGAATACCGGGCGATGGAGCAACTGTGGCAATGGGCCGATCACGTACCTGCCCGCCAGATGCGAGCGCTGGCAGCAGAGCCTCACGACACACAGCGGCGTTTCTTCGCCTCCCGGCGTGGTTTTGTGGCGGCCGGGCTGGCTGCCTGTACGGCCATGACGGTGGGGGCGGGGCTGGTGTTTTACAACGACTGGCAGGATGGAAAAAAAATCCAGCTGGAGACAGCACGTGGCGAACGACGTACAGAATACCTGCCCGATGGCACCCGCCTGGATCTGAACACCGCCTCTTCGCTTACGTTTCGGGTAAGCAACGGGAAACGATTGGTCGAGTTGCTGCACGGCGACGTGATGTTTGATGTTGCGCATGATCCGGCGCATCCGTTTTATGTGATCACTGCTGTCGGTTGCATAAAGGTAGTGGGAACGCGATTCAATGTGCGGATGGAACAGCCGCTGGACGTATTGGTTGCGGTTGAGTCGGGCGTTGTTTCGGTAAGAGCAGAGGCAACGCCTGTGGCCCGCTCGGTGAAACTGATGCCATCCATGTCTACCCATATCACTGCATCGGGTGTGAGTACACCGCAGAATGAAGACGTGGCGGTACTTACTGCCTGGCGCCAGGGTAAAGTGATATTTCGCAATCGCCCTTTGGCGTCAGTGGTCAGTGAGATGAACCGATATCTTCCTGAACCTATGGTCGTTGCTGATCCGCGACTCGAACGGCTACCGGTAGCCGGTGTCTTCAATGTCGACGACTTGCCTGCGTTTCTTGACGCACTTCCTCAAAGCCTTCCCTTGCGCGTTGTGCGGAGCGACCGCGGGGGTATCCGTTTGTTCATGCGTTGACGCTTGTCAACAGACGCAAGCTGATCTAATTCATCCAGCTGGTATCGCCAGTACGGTTGCCGCTATATTTGATGCTGGCCGCAGTGTTCGCGAAAAAGGACTACACGTGCAGGCACCGTCCCCTAAAAATAAATCGGAAATGCAGTCAGGTTTTTTGGCCTGCCATTCGTCTTACCAGAAATAGCAGCGTTGCCAACAACGCCAGGCGCACGCAATTGCAAATGCAATAGTGGTGTCGTCCTGTTTTTAAATTCAAGGTAATTCGTCGTGGCTCAAATTCAATCGTTATTCTCTACTCGACCGGTGCCAGTTAGTGACTCCACCGTATCCGCTACTTATGTTGCAGTGACGCTTGCGGCCACTGTTGCTCTGACGTTTTCCGTCGCTGCGCATGCACAACAGCGAGCTGTGCCTATCACGATCGGCCCGCAACCGTTGAGTGATGCATTATTGAAGTTGGGTCAGCAAACCAATTTGCAGTTTATTTACCAGGCGTCATTGCTGCAGGGGTTGAATACCCGTGGCGTAAAGGGCACGCTTACTCCTGAACAGGCGCTGGACCAATTGCTATCGGGTAGCTCGCTACGTTACAGTCGACAGGGCAATACGATTACGTTAATACAACGCGCACAGCCGCAGGTTGCTGCTACTGCCGCAGCTGTGGATGATGTGACGCAGTTGGGCGCCATTGTTGCGGAAACGTACGCCGATCCTGGTATAACGGAAGGGTCCGGGTCTTATACCAGCCAGGCAATGGGGTCATCAACCCGCCTGTCGCTGTCACCGCGGGAAACGCCGCAGTCGGTAACAGTCATGACCCGCCAGCGCATGGACGATCAGGGGATTACGCAATTATCCGATCTGGTGCAGCAAACGCCGGGGCTGGCAATGGACTCAGCCGGGAACGCGGGTTCCGATTCAAGTATGATTTACTCTCGCGGTTTCGAAATTGATAATTATCTGATTGATGGTGTGGGACAGGTCAACAGTAATTACAGCAGTATTTTTCAGACCAGCGATATGGCGCTTTTCGACCGAGTTGAAATTGTGCGGGGCGCCACCGGACTGATGAGCGGACTGGGTTCGCCAGGTGGTGCGCTGAATATGATCAGAAAAAAACCGACACAGGAATTTCAGGCGCTGGCAAAACTGGAGATGGGTTCCTGGGATCACTACCGTTCTGAAGTCGATGTTGCTACACCATTGAACGAAGAGGGCACCGTGCGAGGTCGCGTCGTTGGCGTGATTCAGAACAATCATTCATATCTTGAACGGTTACGCGAAAAAAAGCGGATATTCTATGCGACGGTAGAGGCCGACCTGACGCCGTCCACCCTTGCCAGAATGGGGTTTTCCTATCTGGAAGATAATATCACCGGACACGCTAGATCGGGCCGGCCCGGTTTTTTTTCCGATGGTATGCGGACCGAGTGGAGTCGATCCGACAGCGCCGCAGCAGACTGGGCCTTTTCCAAACGTCGCAATCAATCGTTTTTTGTTTCTCTCGAACATCGTTTTGAAAATGACTGGCTTGTCAAAGGTACCTATAACTATGCCTCCAGTCGTTATAACGAAGTGATTGGTTACGCTGCAGGTGGTTATCCGAATCGAGAAAGCGGTCAGGGCGTGTCGATCTGGGCGGGGCGCTGGGCCGGCAAGCCCAGGCAGAACAGCCTGGATATCTACGCTACCGGACCGTATACGCTGTTCGGACGACGTCACGACCTGGTCGTGGGCGCCACATTAACGCATACAGAAGAAGCGACGCCTACCTATGGCTTGTGGCGTTTCAACGGCTGGGATGGTGCCATCAGCAATATTGACGACTGGGATGGCAGTACGCCTGGCGCGCCGGTCAACCCGGCCAGTGGCAGAATGCATATCCGCGAAAAATCAGCCAGCGCGTACATCACTACGCGCCTGCGACCTGCAGATGACCTGTCGGTGATTCTTGGTGCGCGCATGACGTCCTGGGATAATGATAAACGCAATTACGATCTGGCTGGTGCCGAGACCTCTGCCGTATTGCAGGCTGAGCATGACAAGCTGACACCTTACGTTGGTATTGTGTATGACATCAGCAAAGCATGGTCCCTTTATGCAGGCTATACCTCTATTTTTAAACCTCAGACCTATCAGGACACCAGCGGCAATTATCTCAAGCCATTGCTGGGCAATAGCTATGAGTTCGGAGTTAAGGGCAGCTTGCTGGATGATCGTCTGAATGTGAGCGCCGCGGTTTTCTACCTCAAGCAGGACAATCTGGGTGTTGCCCTGCCGGGTGAGTATGCGCCGAACGGCAACAGCGCTTACGAGTCGGTCTCCGGAGCACGAACCCGTGGTTTTGAACTGGAAGTGTCGGGTGAGGTACTGCCCAACTGGCAACTGTCAGCCGGTTTTACGCGCAGCGTGAGCAAGGATAAAGACGGTGGCGTGCTCAGCACTGAAGTGGCGCAGAACGTATTCAAACTGTTCACCACCTATCACATGCCGAATGTTGGCAACGGCCTCACGCTGGGCGCCGGCGTGCGCACGCAAAGTGCTATCTATCAGGATGGCAGGGGCCCCAATGGTGAGCGCTTTACACAGAAGGGCTATGCCGTTGTTGATTTGATGGGTCGCTATGCGATCACAGATAAAGTATCGGCTTACGTGAATGTCTACAATTTGCTGGACAAAAAATATTATTCCGGTGTGGGTACCGCGTACTACGGGGCACCGCTTTCGATGAAGGTGGGTCTGGATATCCGTTATTGACAGTCGCCGTTAGTGGTATCGACCTGTTGAACAATGCAATGCGCATCAGACAGCAGGACAGTGAGATGCGGAAGGGTAAGTAGTATGGCTCAGGTAATGAACGGAACACGGCGAACATGGCTTCGCAGGGGGCTCTGGCTAAGCGTGGCTGTGACGGTGCTGGCCGCTTGCGGTTATGGCTGGAGTCATCGCGAGGCGGTGACCTATGAGACCGCAGCGGCGAGCACCAGGGATGTAGAAGCAACCGTCGCTGCTATTGGCGTGTTGCAGCCACGGCGGTATGTCGATGTCGGGGCTCAGGTTTCAGGACAAATCACGCGCATTTATGTCGCACCTGGCGATACCGTCAAAAGGGGTGATCGGTTGCTGGATATCGATCCCAGTGTCCAGCAGGCAGAAGTGGATGCCGGCAGAGCGTCACTGGCTGGCCTGCATGCCCAGCTGGCCGAAGAACAGGCGCAACTGGATCTGGCGCAAAAGAAGTTTCGACGTCAGAACATGCTGGTGCAAACCGGTTCTACCTCGCGGGAAAACGTTGACATCGCCCAGGCAGAGGTGCGGGCAACCCGCGCGCGCATACAGCGATTGCAGGCGCAGCTGGAACAGACCCAGGCGACACTGAAGGCTGATGAGGCTCGATTGGGTTACACGCGGATTTACGCGACCATGGACGGTACGGTGGTAACGCTGGATGCTCGCGAAGGCCAGACCCTGACCTCTACTTATCAAACCCCGAATGTGTTGCGCGTTGCCGATCTGTCCGGCATGACCGTTTGGGCGGAAGTGTCCGAAGCCGATATCGGGCTGATTACCGTTGGTATGCCGGTCACCTTCACCACGCTGGGCGGGCAGCATGATCATGAACCGCGTCAGTGGCGCAGTACCGTCAGGCAGATATTGCCCGCGCCGCCCAATTCAGCAGAACAGGCCGCTGATAACGGCAAGCCGGCAGCAGCCACCAAAGCGGTGATGTACACCGTCCTGTTCGACGTGAACAATGATGATGGCGCACTCATGCCCCAGATGACGGCGCAGGTAACGTTTGTTTCAGCACGGGCCGCTGACGCACTGGTCGTGCCGCTTGCCGCTATTGGTACAGAACGCGACGAGACCGGCCGCTATCAGCTGCGGGTGCTGGATCGCTCGGGAAAACCGCAGCCCCGGGCTGTTCGGCTGGGCATTCGCAGTCGCCATGAAGTGCAGGTGCTTGAAGGTCTGGAGCCGGGCATGCAGGTGGTGACCGGAGAGTCTGTCAGCAATACCATGCCGTGGTTCAAATGGTAACTGCACTGGAATCGTCACTTGCCGTGCCGCTGATTCAGTTGCGTGCACTGGATAAATATTATGGCGGCGCACATGGTGCGCCCAGAGCGCAAGTGCTGCAGGATATTCATCTGTCCGTGTATGCGGGTGAGTTTGTGGCCGTAGTGGGACCATCGGGTTCAGGTAAGTCCACCTTGATGCATATTCTGGGTTGCCTGGATAAACCCAGTGCCGGACAGTATCTGTTCGAAGGGCAGAATGTGTCCCTGCTGAATGCCGATGAACTGGCCCGGCTGCGGCGTGAGGCTTTCGGCTTTGTATTCCAGGGTTATCATCTGCTGGCAGAAAACACGGCGCTTGAAAATGTGCAACTGCCTGCTATCTACGCCGGTATGGGAGAGGCGGCCAGGCATGCCAGGGCCACCACACTGCTGACTCAACTGGATCTGGGCAAGCGCCTGCAGCACAGGCCGGGGCAGCTCTCAGGCGGCCAGCAGCAGCGTGTGTCCATTGCGCGGGCATTGATGAACGGTGGTCGTATTATTCTGGCCGATGAGCCTACCGGTGCGCTGGACAGTCGCAGCAGTGAACAGGTTATGGTGCTGCTCAGGCAATTGGCACAAGCCGGCCACACGATTATCCTTATCACGCACGACGCTAAAGTGGCGCAGCAGGCGGAACGCATTGTTGAAATTCGTGATGGCAGAATACTGAGCGATTCAGCAGCGGCGTCGGATACCTGCGTGCAGGATCCACCGAAACCGGCGGCATGTCCCGAATCGTGGACGAGCAACGATGGTGCCCACGCTGTTAAGGGCGTTCCGCCGGTTCCGGTGATGCCGGTCTTGCAAGCACCATCGCAATCACAACTGCAATCACATCACCCGCCGGATCATAATAGCAATGTGTTTCGGGCAGAACTGCGTGAAGCCTTGCGTATGGCCTGGCGTGGCATGCGCATGAATGCCGTACGAACCGGACTGACGCTGCTGGGTATTATTATCGGCGTGGCATCGGTCATCGTGATGCTGGCGGTAGGTGAGGGATCGCGTCAGACCGTGATGGGTCAAATGGGTGCGATGGGTTCGACCATTATGTATATGGGCAGCAGTTTTCCGCCAGCAGGTGGCCCCAGAGGGCAATTGTCAGAAGCAGATCTGGAAGCACTGGCAGCGCTGCCGGAGTTGCAGCACGTCATGCCAGTCATTGGCGATCCGATTATTGTGCGGTATGCCAATGCCGCAAGGCAGAATTATGTGTACGCTGCCGCTGCCGTCATGCCGGAAGTTCACCACTGGAAAGTTAAAAAAGGGCGCTATTTCACTGCCAGCGAAGACCGCGGGCTGGCGCCGGTGGTGGTGCTTGGTCACAAGGCCTGGAAATTCTTTTTTCCTGATATGGATAACCCCCTGGGGCGGCAGCTATTGATTGGCAGTGCGTCGTTCGAGGTGATTGGTATCATGTCTGAAAGAGGTGCCGATTCAGGCCTTCAGGACTATGACGATATGGTATTTATTCCTTATCAGGCGGGACGTGCGCGTGTATATCAGGCGCAAACGCAGCCCGACTATGTGGTCGTGCAGGTCAGGACCTCGGCGCTGGTGCTTCAGGCAGAGCAGAGTATCAGAACAGAACTGCTGGCCCGCCACGGCGGTCGTGAGGATTTTTCTATCGGTAACGCCGCAGCGCGACTGCTGGCCGAAGCGCAGGCACGCGATTCCATGACACTGATGCTGGGGCTGATTGCCGCTGTATCGTTGCTGGTTGGTGGTATCGGGGTGATGAATGTGATGCTGATGACCGTGAGCGAACGCACCAGGGAGATCGGCATACGCGTGGCAACCGGCGCCAGGCAGCGTGATATTTTGCGGCAGTTTCTGGTGGAAGCGCTGTTGCTGACCGTCAGCGGCGGTGCGGCGGGCGTCTTTTGCGGCATCGTGATCGGCATACTGTTGCTGCTGGCCGGCGTACCGCTGATTTTTTCACTGACCGCCATCCTGGGCGCATTCTTTTGCGCTGTGATCACCGGCATTGTATTCGGCTATGTGCCGGCAAAAAATGCGGCTCGACTGGATCCGGTCAGGGCGCTGGAAGCTCGTTGAGCGTTGTGACGATTTGCCGGTACACGCTTGAACGGACAGGTCTACGTAAAAATACAAACAAGGCTGCCGGATGTATTGAAATCGAAAAGCAATGTAAAGAGGCCCGATAGCATAATATTTCTGTATTAAGAATGATTATAATTTGCATTTTTAAATTTGTAATCAGGATAGGCAGGGAGTAGTACGGATGTACCGTTTTTACAGCACTATTTTAGAAACGGAAGAAAAAAATCAGGCTTGCCTGCGGGCCTCGGTGAAAACCGTGAGCAGGTTGCTTGGCGTTGGTGTTGTGCTGGCTACCGGCTTGCCGGCTGCAGTCAATGCCCAGTCCGCTGTACAAAAGCAGGCCCGGCGATGGGTACAGGAGCAGGTTCAACAAGGTGCCCAACCGGCAGACGGGGTGCCCGCCGCCGCTGTCGGCACAGCACCCATCTCAACGTTGTCGGCCGTTCATGCGACGCTGGCCGATGATGTCGTCACCGAAGGTACGCAGTCGTACACGGCGCTGGCAACCCGGGCCGGCACCGGCCTGACCTTATCCTTGCGTGAAACGCCGCAGGCAGTCACCGTTGTGACGCGTCAGCGCATGGAAGATCAGAATATGCTGTCGGTCAAAGATGTCATGACGGCAACACCGGGTATTTCGGTGCGCAATCAGGATAGCGAACGGTATAGCTTTTATTCACGTGGCTTTTTTATCACCAACTATTTGTACGACGGTATTCCTACAACCTACATGCCACAGTGGGCGGCAGGCGAGTCGCAAATGGATCCCATCATTTATGATCGCGTGGAAGTCGTTCGCGGGGCTACCGGTTTGCTGACGGGTGCCGGTAATCCGTCTGCGTCTGTCAATCTGGTACGCAAGCGCGCCGATAGCAGGCAGTTCAAGGCTGATTTGTCGCTGGGTGCCGGTTCTTTCGATACCTATCGGGCGACGACAGACCTTTCAACACCCCTGACCACAGAGGGCAATGTGCGCGGACGTCTGGTTGCCGCCTATCAGAAAAATCGCTCATTCCTTGATCGCTATCATTCGCAGCGCTCGCTTTTGTATGGCACCGTTGAAGCCGATCTTTCCTCGCGTACGGTTCTGCGTCTGGGCTTCAATTACCAGCGCAACGCGCCCAGAGTGACCACGGCTGGCGGCTTTCCCTTGTGGTACGCCGATGGCGGTCGTACCAACTGGGACCGGAAACTGAATGTTGGCGCCGATTGGAGCCGGTGGACCATTGTCACAACAGGCGCCTTCGCGGATCTGGAGCATGCGTTCGACAACGGCTGGAAATTCAATGCCATGCTGAGCTATAGCAAGCACCGGGCTGACTTCACATCGCAATTTATGACGGGTTTTCCGGACAGAAAAACGGGTCTGGGCATGTTTTCCTATCCCAGTAATCACTATGGATTTCGCCGGCAGCATAGCGCAGACCTGAAGGTATCCGGACCGATTCAATTGTTCGGCAGACAGCATGAACTGATTGTGGGCGCCAGCTTAAGCCGGCAGCGTACGGTGTTTCATCGGCTCGGTCCCCTCTCGGTGCCGGCCATCGGCAATTTTCTGCAATGGGATGGTTCTTATCCGGAGCCACGCTGGGGTGAGCCCGTTGCCGTGCATCAGAATCTGACCCGGCAAAGTGGCGTGTATGTGGCGACCCGCCTGAATTTGTCGGATGCGCTCAACGTGATTCTGGGTGGACGATACACACAATGGAGCGGTGATCAGACGGGCTACTCATCGCATCAATTCAGGAAAAACGCCATTACGCCTTATGCTGGTATTTTGTATGACCTGAGCGATAGTCTGACGGCTTATTTCAGCTATACCGGGATTTTCAATCCCCAGGAAGCGCAGGATCGCCATGGTCGCTGGCTGGATCCGCTGGAAGGGCGCAATTATGAAGCGGGCATCAAGGGCAGCTTTCTTGATGGCAGGCTGACCGCCAGTGCAGCCGTGTTTCAGACGGATCAGGACAATCTGAAACAAAAGGACACTGGCTACTTTGTTCCCGGCACAACGGAGCAGGCATACGTTGCCACCAACGGCACGCGCAGCCGTGGCTATGATCTTGAATTGTCAGGCGAGCCGCTGGCCGGCTGGAATATTATGACGGGTCTGACGCATTGGACAGCGCGCGACGGTAACGGTAATGTGGTTCTGTCCGAGCAGCCCCGTACGCTGTTCAAATTGTTTATGACCTACAGGCTTGCGGGCCGCTTGCAGGGCCTGACCCTGGGCGGTGGCGTGACCTGGCAAAGCAGTTATTACGCCATGGGAAGAGGTCCCAAGGGAAGTGAACGGGTATCGCAGGGGGCGTATGCGCTGGTGGACCTGATGGCGCGTTACCAGCTCAACCATAGTACGTCGTTGCAGGTCAATCTGAATAACCTGTTCAATAAAAAATACTACGACCAGATCGGCTTTTACAGCCAGGGCTCATGGGGCGCACCACGGAACGTGATGGCGACGCTCAGCTATAAATATTGAGTCTGGCAGATTGTGCGGCGGCGTTACGGTGATTAAATCGTAACGCCGCAAAGGGTAAAAGAACTGGCCTGAGTGAGAATTGGCCTAAGTGGCCGTAGCGGGGGGAGGGTACATGCCCTCAATTGCAGTTGAAATAGTGCCATTCCGTGGCCGCCCGCTGCTGGTGTAATAATGGCCTTTTTCATCGAACTGTCTTATTTTTGCCGCAATTATTACCCAATCAGACGATAAAAACGTTTAATCTATTGATTAAGAATGATTCTTATTATAATTTTCGATATTGATTGATCGAGCTATTGGCAGATAGGGAGTGAATTGCTGCGCGGAAAGTCGTGTGCGTACCTGTCGTTGTTCATGGGATCAACAAAAGACCCTCACAGATTAACCACAGGATGTATACCAGAACATGAAACCAGCATCACGCCACTTTCCTATATTGATTTTGCGCGCGTTGCCGCTGGCGCTTTGTGCGTCCGGGGCGGCAGTGTATGCCCAAACCGTATCGGCGCCTGCCGCCAGCGATGCAACCCGCCTTGAGGCAATCAATGCGACCGATGAGAACGTGTCGGTTTCTGTACCCACGCCCGAGACGTATGCCGGCGGGCAGGTCGCCACCGGTGGGCAGGCGGGTATTCTTGGTAATGCGGACAACATGAGTTCTCCGTACATGATCAACAGCTATACCTCGAAACTGATTGAAGACCAGCAGGCCCGCACATTGGGAGACGCGATCAAGAATGATCCTACCGTGCAGGTTGGTAACGGTTATGGCAATTTTGCCGAAACCTTTGTGATACGGGGCTTTCCGTTGAACAATGATGATCTGGCGTTCAATGGTCTATATGGTATTTTGCCGCGCCAGGTACTGCCCACGGAAATGGTGGAGCGTGTCGAAGTTTTCAAGGGAGCCAGTGCTTTTTTGAATGGCGCCGCACCTGGCGGCAGTGGTCTGGGCGGTTTGATCAATATCCAGCCCAAGCGTGGCACCGATGAGCCGCTGACCCGCTTGAACGTTGATTACACAGGGCGCGGGCAGGTGGGTGGCGGCGTGGATATTGGCCGTCGCTGGGGAGACGCCGGTCAGTTCGGTCTTCGCCTTAACGCTGCACATCGTGATGGTGAGATGTCCACCAAAGATGCCGATTCAAAGACCTCTGTTGTCACACTGGGGCTGGACTATCGTGGCGAGCGGCTGCGTGCATCGCTTGACGTTGGGTACCAAAGGGTTCGTTTTGATCAGGCGCGGCCAACCATCACGCTTACGGGCGACGGTGTTCCTGATACCCCTTCCAGCAGCGTGAATTATGCGCAACGCTGGGCCTGGTCGAAACTGGAGAGCACTTATGCGGTCGCAAGGGTCGAGTACGATCTGAGCGAGAACTGGATGACTTATGCCGCTATCGGCACCAGTCGCGACAAGGAAGACGGGCTTTATGCAGGTGCCAAGGTCAATGGTGATGGTATTGGTGCACATAATCCATTGCGTACACCCTATATACGCAATAGCACAACCGGTGAGGTGGGCTTGCGCGGGCGCTTTATGACTGGTTCTGTGGGGCATCAGGTGAACCTGGGCGTTTCGGCTTTGCGCACAAGCAATCACAGCGCCTATCAATTTTTCGCCAGCCAGGATCGTGATATCTTCAACCCGATAGACTCCCCTTATCCGGACCAGATCACCTCGTCCGGCGGCGATATTGATAACCCGGGTAAAGTGGAGCGGTCCATACTGCGCAGTATTGCCCTGTCTGATACGCTGTCGTTTCTGGACGAGCGCATACTGCTGACGCTGGGCCTGCGCCACCAGAACCTGCGCTACACCGCCTATGATTACACGGGTACGTCTAGCTCAGACTACGACAAATCCATCATTACGCCGTTCGCGGGCCTGGTTTTCAAAGCGACTAATAACGTATCGCTTTATGCCAATTATATTGAAGGTCTGACACGTGGCGAGACGGCATCGCTGACCGCAGACAATCGCAACGAGGTATTCAAGCCGTCACGCACCAAGCAGATTGAAGCCGGCATTAAAGTGGATATGGGCGATTACGGCGCCAGCCTGGCTGCCTTTCAGCTGGAAAAACCGGAGTTCTATCTGGATAGTAAGACCAATATTTTCGGGCCTGCCGGAGAGCAGCGCAACCGGGGGGTTGAACTGAGTGTGTATGGCCAGCCGGCAGAAGGGGTCAGGCTTGTAGGTGGGGTGACGTTCATGAATGCCCGCCTGCAGAAAACTCAGGATGGTCTGAATGACGGCAATCACGCGCCCGGCGTGCCTCGCCTGCAGGCGACCCTGGGCGCCGAGTGGGATCCCGCATTTGCGCCCGGGCTCACTTTACAGGGTTATATTACCCATCGCAGCAAGCAGTACGTTAACAAGGAAAATGAAGGCACCATTCCCGCGTGGACGCGCGTGGATCTGGGCGCACGCTACACGACAGAAGTGGCAGGAAAGGAAACGACTTTCCGTTTCGGGGTCGACAATATATTCAATAAACGTTATTGGGCAACCGTTGCACCACAGTATGGTCAGTTAACAGCCGGAAATGGCCGGACGGTAAAAGCGTCGGTATCGCTCAACTTTTAGCACTTCCGGGCTTGCCCACACCGAGGCAAGATCAGCGGCCGCCTGAATAACGCATCGCTCTGGTGTTATTCAGACGGCTTTTTGTTTGCGAAACGAACCATGAGCAGTTCGTCGCTATAGCCGGTTTCGTCCTTGAGTGCGTTGGGTTCTTTGCCGTAGACCTCAAAGCCGGCCTGCTGATACAACCTGAATGCCGCCATGTTTTCAGCCGTTACTGAAAGGGTGATCTGCTCGTAATGCTGGTTACCATACGCCAGCAGTTCTGTCAGCAATGCCTGCGCAATGCGCTGGCCGCGAACCTGTGACGCAACGAAGACGCCCCACACAAAACCTTTATGGCGCTCGCGAACCCCAAGCCATGGCGCCAGCCCGGCCGTACCGACGATCGTGCCGCCTTTGCTTGCCGCCCACACTTTACTGCTGCACAGGCGATCCTCAAAAAAAGTCAACGGCTGAGCTGATTCTGCGGCATAGCTGGAACCAAAGGCTTGTGGCGCATCCTGCAAGGCAGTGAGCCGAAACTGGCGAAAGGCAGCCGCATCGTTAGCGTCAAGAACGGTTATTTCAAATGAATCCATATTGCATGTGTATAGGAAAAGAGCTTCTTGTCGATCATACGTTAAATGCGGCCGAGGTGGTGGCCTGGCGCATGAGCGGCCAGTCAATGGGGCGTGGCTGAACCGCCTTCAGATTGTGTTAAGCGGGATTTTCAGGTAGCGCACGCCGTTGTGCTCGGGTTCGGGCAGCTTGCCACCGCGTACGTTCACCTGTATCGAAGGCAATAACAGTTTTGGGGTGGACAGGGTCGCATCGCGCTGAGTGCGCATGATGACAAATTCGTCCTCTGATACCCCTTCGTGCACATGGATATTCTGCCTGCGTTGCATTTCAATCGTGGTTTCCCATACAAATTCATCACGGCCTGGCGCCTTGTAGTCATGGCACATCAATACCCGCGCATCGCCGGGCAGGCGAAGCAGGCGTTGAATCGATTGATATAGTGTGCGTGCATCGCCACCAGGAAAATCACAACGCGCAGTTCCATAGTCTGGCATAAACAGGGTGTCGCCGACGAACACACAGTCGCCGATAATATAGGCCAGACAGGCCGGGGTGTGACCGGGTACATGCAGAACGGTCGCCTGCAACGCACCGATTGTGAATGTGTCGCCATCGTCGAACAGATGATCGAAGTCGTCGGCCTTACCGCTTTGTGAGCCTTGCGTGTTGTATATCTCTGCGAACGTGTTCTGAACCAGACCAATATGCTTGCCGATGGCCAGTTGTCCGCCCAGTTGCGCGGCCAGGATTGGGGCGGCCGATAGATGATCTGCATGTGCATGTGTTTCCAGCAGCCATTGCACTTGTAATTGATGCAAGCGGACGTAGTCGATGATTGGCTGCACCGACGCTGCCGAGGTTCTGCCCGAGGCGGCGTCGTAGTCCAGTACGCTGTCGATTACCGCACAATGCCTGTCATTGGGTGCGTGTACGACATAGCTGATAGTGTTGGTCGCTTCGTCAAAAAAGCTCTTCACCACTGGCTTGCGCATGGGGTCGTGAAGGGTGTTAATGATTTGTTGCGATGCCTTCTGGCACGCCGGATCATGAGAAAGGAGAGACATCGTAGGCTCCGGGTAGCAGGATGACTATGTTATTTAATTACTTACGGTAATAAGTTTATATTCAAATATAATAACAAAATTACTGGTAAGCGTCATGCAGATTGGTTGATATCTTATGTTTGAATGGCTTGTTTCAGCGCATGCCGCCGGTGGTGTGGCAATATAGCCGGCTATTCATGGCGTGCTTCGACAGTGGAAGTGGCAGGCGGCAGGATGTGGCCGGGCGCCTGATCAGATAGAGCAGGTGGTGTATAGCGTTGCATATTTACCTGCCTGTCTTGCCAGACATGGAAACCGCCAATAATCAGCAGTGCGGATAGCACAGGAATCAGCAAGGCGCCAGCGGATAGCTCATGTTTTTTGCCGGTATGGTAGCGGACACCCGCAATACACAGGGTCAGGGTGCTGAGCAGCATGCCGCCGAGCACATCTGAAAACCAGTGTGCCCCAAGATAGATACGCGAGGCTGCCACCAGCAGAGCGAATCCCATCGCGGCGCACACAGTAAGGATTCGCGTGGTGTGTTTTTTGATGCAGGGGTAAATCAGGATGCAAAGCAGGCCGTACAGCACGAGATTGCTGGTAGTATGACCGCTGGGAAACGAATAGGCGGTCCAGCCGGAGTACATCATGTCGCCAGGGCGCGTGCGTACAATGGTCGCCTTGATGGCCGTGTTGATCAGTCCGGCGCCGGTGATGGTGAGCAACCAGTAAGCGGCGGTGCGCCAGGCTTTGCTGACCAGCAGCCGGAATGCGACCACGCCGGCGATAACGGTCACCATGAATGTGTCGCCCAGCTGCGTGACTGTAATCAGGATATGATCCAGCCAGGGCGTACGTAACAGCTGCAGTTGCCGATAAACTGTCTGGTCGATAGCGAACAGCCGGCCATCGGTGCGCACATTGATCAGAACGAGTAAAAACAGGGCACAGGCCAGCGCAGCAAGATAATACGGCCAGTAGGACCGGATGCGGATCATGGGATACATTGTCATGCAATAGCGCCGTGTAGTTGGGGACAAGCCAAGGCTTGTCCACTTGAAGCGACAGAAGATAAAATCATACCTGTTTCAATCGTTTTAGAGGGTGCAACATGCGTCATTTCATCTTTAAATCTCTCGTTCTTGCAACATGGGGCAGTCTTGCTTTTGCAGGCCAGATTTATGCTGCCGATCTTTATCCTGCGGATCTGGCAAACCAGGAGCCCCAGGCCGCTAATGCCTTTGCCGGCCTCACCAAAGCACTTGTCAGTAAGCACGCGTGGGTAAAGAATTACGGCGTGACAATACCCGTTGAAGACACTACGCTGGGTAGTGAAAGTTACTGGCGGCTGTCTGGTTGCAAACCGCATGACTGCCCATCTGAAAAATATGTGGTGTTGATTTCGAAAAAGAACAACCACGCAGTGGGGGCATTTTTAACGAACCAGCTGGCGGCAACGGGCAATGTATCGGACAGTACGATTCAATGGCTTGGTCAGCCAACCGATGAGCAGGTGGCTGAGCTGGCAACTGCCTTGTTTCCTGCGCCAGACAATTAATCGAGAGGTTTCGCCGCTATCGCATGCGGCGCGACCCATGCTGACAAGGCCGCCATTATCGCCACTGTCGCCATTACCGCCATTACCGCCATTACCGATTTTCGGCTGCACGATGCCTTTGTCAAGCAGGCTTACAGTGACTGCTTAAAGACATCGTTCGGAACTCGCTCAGAATGCGTTTAAAGTCCGCCTAGTATCTGATAGGCAATGGCCAGCCGGTCTGCGTTCGGATAGTTTTTGTTGGCCAGGATCACAATGCCTATTTTGCGTTTCGGCACGAAGGCTACATACGCGCCGAATCCATTGGTCGATCCTGTTTTATTAATCCATACATCGTCGCGGGGAGCCATGGGTGGAGTCAGCGCTTTTACCGGTTGTGGTGATAGCGCAAAGTCAGCAGAATTGCCGTGCTGTAAAGAAGCCAGTGTCACGGGGTATGGGTACTGTTCCCAAATCAGATCCTGCGTCATGGCTGCAGTCTGGAAATATCCTGTGTGCGTATTCGTTACTGCCTTCTGTAATTGCTCGTCCACATCTGCCATGTGCATATTTATTTTCAGGAAGCGAACCATATCGGCGCTGGTGGATTTTGCACCATACGCTTCTGCCCAAAGTACGCCTTTGCTTACACGCGTTGGCGTGTCCTGACTGGTGTAGCCTTGAGCATAATTGTTCACCTGCTGATCGGGAATATCAATGTAAGTGTTGCTCAGCCCCAGCCCCGCGTATAACTGTTTTTCCATCAACGGTATGAAATCCTGGCCCATCGCTTTTGCCGTTATCAGCCCCAGCATGCCTATGCCCGGATTGGTATAGGTTCTTTTCGTCCCTTTCTCAAAAGGTGGCTTCCACTGCTGCAGATAGGACATCAGTTGCACATTGTTTCCGATCTGTTCAGGTACCTGTAGCGGGAAACCGCCGGGCGTATGCGTGCCTAATTGCATCAGGCTAACCGAGCCAAACTCAGTTTTCTGCATTTTCGGCAGATAGCTCTCGACGGTATCGGACAGCTTCAGATATCCCTTGACCTGGGCATAGCTGGCCAATGTCGCTGTAAAGGTTTTGCTGATTGAGCCCAGTTCAAAAAGCGTGGAAGAGGTGACCGCACTTGCTGTTTGTCTGGAGGCTACGCCGTAATTGAATAAATAGGTCTTGTCTTGCGCAATCACACCTACGGCCATACCAGCAATGTTGTGCTTTTTCATTACAGGGGCAACGGCTGCGTCCACCTGTTTTTTTACAGCGGCTTGTTCCGGCGCGGCATGGCTGGCTGTAGCCGCCATGATGCCTGTTATTAAAGTAAGACGAGTCAGCAATGTGGGCAGGTGAGCAGTCATGAGTAGATGTATAAGAAAGAAAAAGGAAACAGATGCATCTCGCATTGTCGTTTATAGCCCTAAGGCCGGTGGGTACAGATTGGTAACAAATGGCGAGTGTCGGCGTGCAGGGCGGCACAGCGGCGAGTATAGATGTATAGCGGGCGAATAATCCCATTGGCCCGGATCATTATATGTCGAAACGAATGTCAACTTATTTCAGATCAAGGAAATTCTCGTTGCGCCCGTGTAAACTTCGGGCCGTACGTATGAATATTCACCTATCCAACGTACCCTTTGCCCTGGCCAGAAATGGCCAGGTTTTTTTTTACTATTTTGGAATGTGAAGAAGTGCCTTTGAATGATTCAATCGCATTTCGCTACCGCGTAACGACCTGATCATTGAACGCTCGCCAGACAAGACCGGATGCATACTGATGCCTGCAAAGCAGGATGGAGGCAGGCGCAGAAAAAAAATCTCCCATTAGTCCGTAGACCAATAGGAGAGCAAGGAATGTAAAAACAACGTTTTTTAAAAATAACCTTGTTAAAAAAAGTCGCTAAAAAATGTCTTCAAGTAACACTTATAAATTGCGTCCTTCAAGCACATCATTCAAGCGTATCATTCAACAACTTCAGCACTAAGCAGCGCGTACGGCTTTTTGAACGTCTGCATCAACCCAGTATGTGTAGGTACGCAGTACGGTCAGTTCCAGCGTTGCTTCATCAGTGCTGTTGATCAGGGCAGCAGGAATCACTGCTGCGCCATTGGTCCAGCGCATTGCGGTACCTTTCACGTCCTGCACGGCGTTCAGGCCGGTCAATGCATCATCTGTCAGGCTGATTTCATGACGATCTGTTGCAGTGGTGATCGCTATCATTGCCAGGCCAACACCGATCTTACGCAGGTCACGACGAGCCAGCGGTGTGACGTCACGAACCACGGCAGCGCGTGACAGAACGCGGACATCGCCGGCATTCGCAGGCAGCGCAAAGCGATACACGCCTTCTTTGCTGAATGCGGGTGTGGCGTGAACAATCTGACCATTCACTTCAATGCACAGCGCGGCGTCTGTCGTACGCACCGCACCGGTCATCGCTTCCGCACGCACCAGCAATTGTTTGCGAATGGCTTCGACAACAGGCCCTTGCTGCGCAACCGTAATACCTTCAACAACGGGGCGACCCTCTGCAGGACCGAAATCCGGGTTCATGGCCACTTCAGCGGCGTTCTGGAACATATTGCGGTTACCGGTATCGACATAAGACTCGGCAGGTACGCCTTCGGCAAGCATGATGTCAAACTGTTCAAGCTCAACGTGGAAGTATTCGAATTTCTGGGTGTCGAATTGCTGCACAATGGTCTGGCCGTTGACCAGCATCATGGCAGGGACCAAAGTGCCGTTGAACGACACATGGTGGCCTGGAGACAATGTCAGGTCGCGGTGTGGCACGTTGCTGGCGATGGCATCTTTCTTGAACAGAATAGGGAAGGCACGTACTGCATCCTTGGCAGGAATGCGGCTTTTGTGCAAGGTGCGATGACCCAGCCATTTGACTGTGGCAACGCCACCGGAAGCGGTCAGCACTTTGTCGCCGGCTTTCAGTGTTTCAACCTTCACTTCACCTTCTGGGGTGGCAATGTGCGTGCCTTTAAGGTAGCACGCATAGGTCATGGTGCCGCCTTCAAAGGTGACTTTTGATAAGTCCTGTCCACTCGCATTAAAGGAGCCAACCACGCGGCCATGATCATCGCGGAATACAAGATTGTTGCCTTCTACCGCACCTTGTGTTGCGCCGTTTACCTGGATCTGGTCACCGGCAGACAGTCCGGCAATTTTTGGTGCGCTGGAAAAATCCACCTGAACACCGCCCGGGTTGTAGATTAATGTTGATGTGCCGCTGCTACCCATGTCGAATGTGGTCGAATTGGCTGCGCCAGCGCCAATACTGGCTGGTGCGTATTCAAGCGTTGAACCTTCGCCCAGATTATATTCACTGGTTTGACCAATACTCAGATCAAAGAATTCAGAGATTTTTACATGCGCATTTTCACCCAGAGTCAGCGTTGATTTGCCGCCAATCGGGATCAGGCGTGTTTGCGTCAGGTCCAGAACGTCATCGGAATTTGTTGAGTTATTGATTGTGAGCGACGTGTTGCCTGCGATGCTATCGACGGTCAATTTTTCATCGCCTGGATAGGTACTTTGATCTATCGTTTTGTTCGCAGAAGTAAAACCGCCAAGTGTTATTTTTGCCATGAGCTTACTCATCCATATGAAGTAAAAAGCTTGTTAATTTGAAAATCCAGTGGCTTTAATAATCTTTACAATTGGCATAAAGTTAATGTATTCAATTGTAATAGTCGTTAAGGCAACGCCAGTCTAGCCAGCGCCGATGGAAGCGGCAACGAAACATTTACAAGAAATGTCAGGGCGTGACATTCCTTGACTGTGTTCCCATAGATATCAATATTTATTTGTTGTTGGTTATCTGCGAAGCGGCATGTATTAAAGCTTATAGCGCGATAGGTATTTTATGAGCGACTACATTGCATCGTCAGAATGCGACGATTCTGCTTTTTGGCCAGTCGTGTAATACCGGCGCAGAGATTTCTCCCATTGGATCGCCTCAGGATCTCCATAGGCAACATGCTGGAATTTGAATTGTTTGAAAATGTACCAAAGTCGGCTGTTAGTCTGGGGTTTTGTCTCCCAGGCAAATATTTTTCCGTCCTTGTTCATGGTCAGAAATTTAGTCCACTGTGGGACAATGATGAGCGTATCGTAGTAACTGACGATTTTTACCGATTGCTTGATCAGCATAGCTAGTATTCCACTGCCATTGGCCGTTTTTTCTTTGTTGCGAGAGATGAGCCAGGCGTTGCTTATAAAAGCGTAATGTAACGCCTTGTGTTTTTTTTGAATGTCAATAAGTGAAAAGCACGGGCGGCAGGGAAATGAAGCGACCAGGCCCGATCAAATGTCTTTTTAGAACAAAATTCAGGGTTTCTTCATAAAAAAACCAGTGGCCTGAAAGCACAGCACGCTCGCGAGAGTCATGCGCAAATAGGATGGTAACGTAACTTATAACGTATTGAAGCCCGCCCCACAACTGGATCTGCGCTGGGTGGAATACATTTATGCTGATGTAAAAGGAGAGCTGCAGACGTGGCAGAATATGATGTTGATACTTGCTGGAGATAGCAATTTCGATTTAACAAAAAAAACCTCACACAAGAATTGGGCGAGGTAGTTTTTTTGGGTCACAACACTGAGTGCATTGTAAAAATTAATTTGCTCAGTGCGTACAGCGCTTAATTTTTGCAAATATTGTCGTCTGTTCGCGGTTTGAATATTACGCCTGTATCTAAAATTTTCAATATAACGTTTTCCCCAATGCGTGTTATATCTGGCGCTTTAGCTGGTGATGCGGCCGTCAGCGTTAGCACTGGTTTAAAAATCATGTGACGAAGCGACGGCACATATTCTTGCGATTACATTATTTTATTTTGCTGCTTCAGCCATGGAGTACAGTGATCCAAACCCGATTCATCAATCATTAAATTTAACGACGATATGTTTATAAGGTTCATACGTCATTGTAAAGTTGACCTGATACGACTGATACGAATTAGCAACAGCGTCGCCGGCTACCGGAAAATCTCATAGGTGGACTTTTCAATCGATTATTCAGCGCAAAATAGTTTTTCTATTGCAAATGCAAAAAATGAGGTCAGAGAAGTAAAGGATAAATATGTGAGATTGTGCGGAGGTTTTTAAGGATTGCACGACTTGATGAACACGCATGTCTGGCAAGTGGCCATTGCATGTTAATGCAACTATATTGCTGCGCGAGCATATTGAATAAAGAGTTTTTGTGGAAGTAGCAATATTATTAATATTTTATATAAGGTTACAAGTAGCAATAATATATTTAAAAATATATTGCAAATGTAAAATAAAACGCGCAGACTTTGCATCGTAGTGTGATGAATAATTATTATGAAATATAAACACTGAGACCCAACAGTATTAGCGTCCAAAATAAATTTATAAAAAAATAGATATGTATATCTAATTGAAATTAAATAATAAACTGGCTAAGGCGCTTTGCGAAGAAGTTATCTCATGCTCCAATATTTTCGATAAATGAACAAGGGGAATCGGCCGATAGCCCTGGCCGGTACCATTAAAACGAATAAAACCAGGTAACTAATTAATTCTTATATATTACTAAAATTAAATATCGTAAATAAATATATGTAACCAACATCGGTTGTCTGGTCGCAGGTTTCGGGCCGGATAAATCAGCGGTCCCTATCAGTCTCCAGTACGCTTAGTGCGTGGATCAACAGAGAAATTGCTGCTTTATTTGACCTGAAAACCGGACATGGGGTCCGGGACATTAACGCTATATATCCTTCAAGGAGCAGCAAAATGAAAAAACTACTATTAATCTCTGCATCTGCTTTGGTAATGGCTTCAAGCGGCGCATTCGCCGCAACGGTGACCGGTGGTTTTTACGGTGCCGGTGGTACAGCAGGTAGTTCAGCTGGTGGGGGCTCAAGTGCAAGCGGTATCCAGGGTTCGGCTCTGGCAGGGGCAGCAGGCAACACTTCAGCATCTCAGAACGTTACTTCGTCAGGTGCTCAGGTCCTTGGCAGTTTTAATGGTGTCCAAACAACCACCGGCGGTAGCTCAACCTCAACGCAAACCAATGTGGGCGGTGCGTTGGGTCTGGCAGGGCAGACCTCCAGTGCTGGTGCCGGAGGCGGGTTTAACTCAGGTGCGACCGGCAACTTCGGTACTATTGGTGGTTTCTTGAGCTGGTAATCAACACCTCTCCTGATTCAACAATAACTCATCGTAACCAGACCTTGTACCCACAAACTCAGACGCATCGAATGGCTTCATTGCGCCGGAGCAGAACACGAGCCTGGTTACCTGATCGAATAAACGTTAGTTGATACGGCAACTTAAGGAGTTGAAAATGAAAAAACGATTATTGTTATCAGCGCTGGTGCTTGCATCCACGGCCGCTTCAGCACAAACCTTTACGATTGGTGCGTATGCTGTAAACGGGGGCGCGGGAAGTACAGCCAGTGGTGGTTCTTCGGCTTCCGGCAGCCAGGGCTCGATTGGCACGTCGGCAGCAGGCAATACTTCTGCTGCGTCCAATCAGACCGCATCTGCTGCACAGGTAATGGGGGGGCCAGGCGGTGTGGCAACACAGACCGGCGGACAATCTGTTTCCAGTCAAACCAATGCCGGCTACTCCCTCGGATTCGCTGGACAAACATCGAATGCGTCCGCAGGTGGGGGCTTTACAGCAGGCGCGGGAGGCAACTTTGGAACGATTGGTGCCTTCGCTCAGTGGACACCTTAAGGCGAGTGCAAATTGCATTAGCACTTGATAAACGAAACCATCTTCTTGGAGAGAGCATGCTCTCTCCTTAAGGGAATTACCATGAAAATGATACTTGTCCTTACGCTTGGGTTGCTGCTGTCACCTCAGGTGTTTGCCCAATCGGCCGGTGCTATCTCTGGTTCTAATTCAAACGCCAATAGTGGCTCAAACGCCAGCTCCAATCAGTCTGCGGATTCCGGTGCGGCAGCGGTGGTTGATCTAACCTTCGGTGGTTCTGAGCAAAGGCGCACCCAGACGATTCACACAACCCCCAATGTCTATGCGCCGCCCAGCATGTTTGGGGGCGTGAACAACTGCGGCCAGTCAAGCACATTTGGTATTGGCGCTACCGGCTTCGGTATAGGTGGATCGCTGGCGGGTGAATCGGATGCGTGTAATGCGCGTGAAGATACCAGTATTGCCTACAAGCTTGGATATAAAGACGTAGCGGATATGCGTTTCTTCTGCTTCGGAGAAGACGTCAATCGCAAAGCCTATGAGGCTACCGGTAGAACGTGTCCAAACTATGCAACCGCAAAAGGTTTGCCGGAACGGCCAGTGGCTGCTGCTCCTGCCAGGATCAACAACAGGCAAAGTCAGGGCAATGCCAGTCGCGTCGTTGCAGCGACACCGGTTAGCAGTTCGCAAGTCTATGCAGACCGACCAGCGCTGCAGCCCCAAAGTACGCAGGATCTTCGCGCCTTTTACGGTTCGAACTGATCATGCCAGTCTGGACTCGATCAATGTCGGATCAACTGTTAGTGAGGCCGAAATATGTTCGGTATTCCAAGGCAAGGAAGCGTTAACGTGCAGTTAAGGCATCCAGGGAATCAATCAGGGCGTCGCTGCCAAACAGAACGGCAGATGACGGCGCCCTGTAATCGGCCATTCGGGAAAAGTAGTTGAAATTCTGGGGGCAGTTACCATTGCATGTAATGCTCCGGTGAAAAACTGCTCATGTGATAACAATCAAAATCACAAATGAGTATGATCATGGAAGATGAAATCAAACGCTGGACAGCCAAGCGTAAAAGCGCATTGGTGCTGGACCTTATCCAGGGCAAAACGACGGTTTCAGAAGCCAGTCGCACTTATGGTTTGCCACCGTCCGAGGTGGAGAACTGGGTAGACGAGGGCAAACGCGGGATGGAAAATGCGCTGAGAGTGAATCCTTTGGATCTCAAGGATCACTATGAGCGTCAGCTCAAACAATTGCAGCAGGCATACGGAGAAGCGATGCTGGAGCTGCGAGCGAGCAAAAAGATACAGTCCATGCTGGACGAAGAAGACAAGTGATTGAGCTGATCACGTCCGGTAACAGAAGCCTGATTTTATCACGCCTGAGTCGGGCGAGAATATGCATAGCGAGTAAAATAGCGGTGTTGGCATGCGACACTGCCAGATAGCAGGCGAGCCAATCATAATTTAGTCAATTAAATTTTACCTGAACTATTTGGACATCGCTATGGATCAATTATTTGCAAGATTCGCGACCGTTATTGCCCATGCAACCGGCAGTCCTATCACCTTCATTCTTTGCGTCGCGGCGGTTCTGCTTTGGGCCATTTCAGGTCCCTTCTTTGGGTTTTCAGAAACCTGGCAACTCGTGATCAATACCGGAACAACCATCATTACGTTTTTGATGGTGTTTCTTATACAGAATACACAGAATCGGGACAGTGCCGCGCTGCAGACCAAGCTGGATGAACTTATTCGATCATCGGACGCAGAAGACCAGTTCATGGGTATTGAAACAATGACAGATAAAGAGCTGGAAGCACTGCATGAAAAATGCGAGCGTCAGGCCAAGCACTCGCAGATGATGCTGCAAAAAACCCACGCAGAAAGGCGCGCGCGCAAAAGTCGAAAGAGTTAGCTGCTCGCTGAATGCGACGCTACTGAAAGGGCGGCGTGTTGACCACCATAGTTGAATGGGCTATGGCCAGCAACGTAGTAAACGATGCTCACAGCTGTAATTTTTTATCGGCAGGGAGGCAGTCCGGCCGGTATTCAAGGAAAAATGATGGCTTTCAGAAGCCAGTCGCACTTATGGTTTGTCACCGTCCGAGGTGGAGAACCGGGTAGATGAGGGGAAACTCGGGATGGACAATGCGCTGAGAGTGAATCCTTTGGATCTCAAGGATCACTATGAGCGTCAGCTCAAACAATTGCAGCAGGCATACGGAGAAGCGATGCTGGAGCTGCGAGCGAGCAAAAAGATACAGTCCATGCTGGAAGAAGACAAGTGATTGAGCTGATCTGCTTGAGGATAAAAGCAGTCCTCACCTGATGCGCTACGCGGTATGCGTGGATATTGGAAAAGTATTTATCACTCGTGCAGAAAACCGCGGAAAACATCAGCCGCGGTTCTGGGCTTAAACTGATTCAAAGTTAGCGCGAGTATTTAATTTGCGAGTTTAATGTCTGCCTCACGAATAAGGTTACCCCAAGTCTCATGCTCAGATCCTGCAAAGTGTTCCAATTGTCCCGGTTGCATTGGCATCGGCTGAATTCCAATTTCAGAGAATTTTTGTCGAATGGTGTCAGATGTTAATGCGTCATTGAGCGCTTTGTTCAACATAGCCAGCCTTTCCTTCGGCATGCCTTTGGGGCCGACCAGGCTTTGCCAGGCATAGGCTTCGAATCCTTTGACACCGGCTTCATCAAAAGTGGGTACGTCGGGTAAGATAGCCATGCGCTCTGGCGTTGCAACGGCAAGCACTTTAATTTTCTTTGCGCGAATCACGGAAATAGAGGGCGGCAAATCAACGAACATTGAATTGATCTGACCGCTCATAAGATCCTGCACAGCTGGTGCTGAACCTTTGTATGGCACATGCAATAGATTCAGTTTCTGCTTGTGGTTGAATAGTTCAATGGCCATATGCAAGGGTGAGCCATGCCCCGACGAGGCAGAGGTGATTTTGCCAGGTTCTTTTTTTACCAAGTCTACGAATTGCGCCAGGTTGTCCGCTGGAAAAGCATTGTTTACTGCCAGTACAATAGGCATTTTTCCGAGGCCTCCGATGAAAGAGAAGTCTTTCATGGCATCATAGGTGAGCGATTTATACAAAGCCGGATTGAAGGCCAGTGTTCCCGAATCAACCGTACCGATCGTATAGCCATCTGGTGTTGCACGAGCAATGGCTGTGGCGCCAATAATGCTTGCTGCACCTGGTTTATTTTCAATCACAATCGTCTGTTTCAGCGTTTTTCCCATTTCAGTTGCCAGATGCCGTGCCATGACATCTGTTGTACCGCCTGCGCTGTATGGTACGATCCAGCGAATTGGTTTATCCGGAAAGGTCTCGGCTTGCGAATTGGCAGAAAATAGCAACGTAAAGCCAACGACGACTGATCTGATAAATTGGACTTTTTTCATTTTGATCTCCTTTTTTATAACGTAGTAATTGCGTTTTTATAACGGCATGATTATTTGTCTTGCTGTGTTGTTTCCAATTTGTAGGCAAGCGATAAAAAGAGTATTTGAGCCAAACACATTGTTGCTGTCAGGGTTCTGAAAGATAGTGTCTGAATATCCGTACTACACAGCAGAAGATGAGTGAAGTGGCTGATGGGCGATAGGGCAGCATCGCTGATAAGTACTATTGACGCTCCGGATTCTTTTGCGTGACGAAGGCAAGTCTGGGTTTGCTCGGCGTAGGGGGCAAAACTGATTGCAAGCAATACGTCCTCGCTATTCATCGTCCGCATATATTGTTCGGGTACGCCACCAAGCCCGTTGAGAAAAACAACTTCGCGTTCAAGATTTTGTAATGCGTAGACCAGATAGGATGCAATGGGCAGCGATCTGCCCATGCCTGCAATATAGATTTTTCGTGCTTGAGCCAGTGCTGTCGCAGCGTTGTCCAATAGAGCCTGATCCAGGCTGCTCTGCAGGTCCTCAAGGCTTTTTATTCCGTTGGAGACGAGTTTGTCGGTCAAGGTCAGGGAGTCATGGGTGTTATCACCGGAAAGTTCCTGGCGGACGCGGTCGCGGTATTGTTGATGCTTGGGTATAACGGTGAGCAACTGGTCGGTAAAAACCGCCTGCATTTCGCTATAGCCCTTGAAGCCAAAACGCTGGGCAAAACGCACAACAGCTGATGATTGCACCGAGCAGGCCTGCGCAATGTCTTGTACTCGCAATACGGGAATTTCATCCTGATGGCTTTCTACAAAGGTTGCAATTACCTTGAGTTGCTTCGGCAAATCGCTGTACTGATTGGCCAGCGTGTTTAAAAAATTCTCTGCTGTCATTGGCTTTTTTTGCATTGTGTGATTGGCTGCAGTGTAATACAAATAGAATAAGAATTCTATATATTTAAATATTAGAAATATTATTGCTTTTTCTGTTTGGTATCGCTATAGTGGCGTTTCAGCATCTATTGGCAGGTTTAAAGAATAATGACAGTCAATCAATACCCTCGTTTTCAGGAAAATAGAGCTCTTGACGTAATTTGTCTGGGTCGATTAGCCGTAGACTTATATGCGGAACAGGTCGGTGCCAGGCTTGAAGATGTGCATTCATTTTCCAAGTACCTTGGCGGCTCATCAGGCAACATCGCATTTGGAACGGCCCGTTTGGGCTTGAAGTCGTCCATGCTGACCAGAGTGGGGGACGACCATATGGGTCGCTTCCTGACGCAAACGCTGAGCAATGAAGGTTGCGACGTCAGCCACGTAGCTGTTGATCCACACCGTTTGACTGCATTGGTATTGCTGGGCATTAAAGACAGAGACACCTTCCCATTGGTTTTCTATCGGGAAAACTGTGCAGATATGGCCGTGTCAGAAGACGATTTTTCGGAAAGCTACATTGCGTCTTCCAAATCCTTGCTTATTACCGGAACGCATTTATCTAATCCAGATGTCTTGCGTACCAGCCTGCGTGCGCTACAGTATGCTCGAAAGCATGATGTCAAAACGGTGCTTGATATTGATTACCGTCCTGTGTTGTGGGGGTTGACCGGGCAAGCCGATGGTGAGACGAGGTATATCGCAAGTGTAGCGGTATCTGCGCGGTTGCAGCAAGTGCTGGGTAATTTTGACTTGATTGTTGGTACCGAAGAAGAAATTCAGATTGCTGGTGGTACTTCGAATATTGTTGATGCACTTAAGGCCATTCGCAATGTGACTGCGGCAACGATTGTGCTAAAACGCGGTGCTGATGGATGTAATGTCTTTGAGCATAACATTCCGGATTTGCTACCACCTGTTTATCCAACGTTCAAAGTGCAAGTCTTTAATGTATTGGGGGCGGGCGATGCTTTCATGTCTGGCTTGCTCAAGGGGTGGATTGACGGCCGCGACTGGGAACAATCCTGTCGCCTGGCTAATGCGTGTGGCGCACTCGTTGTATCCAGACACGGTTGTGCGCCGGCGATGCCAACCCCTACTGAACTGGAATACTTCTTTTCTCGGGACAACAACCGGGCGAATCTGGAAAAGGACGCGTTGCTGCATAGATTGCATCGCGTCTCCCGCAAGCGGCGGGAATTGGAGAATATTTTTGTTTTCGCGTTTGATCATCGTAGCCAGCTGATCGATTTGGCCGAACAGGTAGACGTAGGGTTGGAAAAAATATCAGAATTGAAATCGCTGTTTGTTGAGGCAGTTAAAGCGTCCGAGCAAAAGTACCGCCACTGTTTTGGGGAAAATGATGCAATTGGTATTCTGGCCGACGAGCGATTGGGGCAGGACGCACTGAATGAGGCAACTGGTCGCGGGTGGTGGATCGGTCGGCCAGTCGAGTTGCCGGGATCTATGCCGATCGAGTTCGAGTACGGTCGTAGCGTAGGCTCGAATCTGAGCCACTGGCCAAACGAGCATATCGCAAAATGCCTGGTTTATTACGATGTAGATCAGCCTGCACCGGTGAGAGATGAGCAAGAGGCACAGATGATGTCGCTTTATCACGCTACACAAATCAGTGGTCATGACTTACTGTTGGAAATTATTCCGCCACAAGATGACACGAAAAGCCGTGACGAGCAAATTATTCGTGCCATCGCACGTTTGTATGAAATCGGTGTTTCACCCGATTGGTGGAAGATTGAAGCCCTGTCTTCGGATGGCTGGCAAGCGCTAAACGAGCTGGTCAATAGGAACGATCCCTATTGCAAGGGCGTTGTTCTGCTCGGGTTGGCTGCTCCGCTGCAATCAATTGCGAAAAGTTTTGAGATAGCTGCCCAGTGGCCTTTGTGCAAGGGGTTCACCGTGGGACGATCAATTTTTCATGAGCCAAGTAAAGCCTGGTTGGAAAAAACAATTACTGATGAACAGTTAAAAGTTCTTGTACGTAAAAATTTCGAATTTCTATTTGATGCCTGGCTTGCTGCCAGATCAGGGCAAGAAGGAGAACGTAAATGTCATTGAAAGTGAAAGCAACCGCCAATACCTTGGTGGCTGATGTACCAAAAGGAGCCGGCGGTTTGAACTATGTTGGTTTTCAGGCGTATCGGTTCGATGAACAGAAAACCATGGAATTTCATAGCGAAGCCAATGAACTTTGTCTGGTCATTCTCAGTGGTAAGGCATCACTACAGATAACAGGACCGAACGGTACTTATCATTGGGACGATTTGGGTGATCGAACGTCAGTTTTTGAGGATAAATCTCCTTATGCGGCATACATTGCTCCATATTCAGACGTTAAGGTAATTGCGCAGAAGGGGTGTGAACTCGGTGTTGCTATTGGCCCGGGAAACAATGGGCAATATCAGTCACGTCTGATTCGCCCGGAAAGCATGAAACGATCCAGTCGCGGACAGGCAAGCAATACACGATATGTATGCGATATCTTGCCTGAAACCGAACCGGCACACAGTCTTTTGGTTGTTGAAGTTATAACGCCATCAGGAAACTCGTCAAGCTATCCTCCGCATAAACATGACCGTGATGCCATTCCGCAGGAAAGCGCATTGGAAGAAACCTATTACCATAGACTGAATCCTCCTCAGGGGTTTGCGTTCCAGCGGGTATATACAGACAACCGTGATATCGATGAGGCAATCTGTGTTGAGAATCATGATGTAGTTAAGGTTCCAAAGGGTTATCACCCTGTTGTGGTGCCGCATGGTTATACGTCGTATTATTTGAATGTGATGGCGGGTCCAAAACGAGTTTGGCATTTTTATAATGATCCCGAGCACGAATGGATGCTAAAGGGTTAAGTTCATCCCGGCAGCTTGCTGCCCCATTTGCGCATTGATTTACGCTGGATCGAAAAGACTCGCTCACGTGTGCAATTTTTTATTTGCTGTCGCAGTTAAAACGATAAGCTATCCAGTTGCAGCGCACTCTCATTCAACGGTTCATCCGGAAGATGAATCGCCCCGTCTTTAAGCACGAGTGCTTTCCTGAGCGGACTGGCCATGAGGCCAAGATAGAAAGTTTGTTCGGCGGGGAAAGCATTGAGTTCGTCCGGGCAGCTGGCAGCCCACTGCAGATTGATCAGGGTGCCAAGCGCGCTTTCTGCATATATGCCAACTGTGGTTGTTGCGCCATGTTGAGCAGTCAGCTGGCGGATGCGATAGGCTTCGCCCATGCCGATGCGTCCCGGTTTAGTGCTAAGCGCCAAAGCACCCGCTTGTAAAAAGCGGTCCGCGTCCTGTTCAGTGGTGCAGGCGCGATCAATCAGAATCGGCAAAGGCGACTCGCGCTGCAGGGATTCAAACATTGAGAGCGATTCCAGCGGGCAGGGATCCTCGGCATATTCAACGCCGCAATTGGCCAATCGCTCCAGATAGTGCGGTGTTTCTGCGGGTGTGTAATGACTGTTGGCGTCTACTATATACCGGCAGTGGACGGGCAGCGCGTCATGCAGGGCACGAAGCACAGCAAGGTCGGTCTCAATACCTTGTCCTCCCTTGACTTTAAAACTGTGGATGCCGTGTTGTTCGTATTGTTCCAGCGCTTGCGCCACCATTTTTGCCGGTGATTGTCGGGTCAATGTCCAGGCAACTTCAACTGTGTTCTGTCCCTGTGCATAGCGCCAGTATGGCTGCTGCCGGTCGGCCGCACACAACAATCGGGCTGCCGTCTCGATCATGCCCTTGCCCAGCCGATTTTCGGGGATAGGTGCAAGCGCACGGGCGACTGCCTGATCTTCACTCAGATCGGTATCGGTCAACTGCGGTATCAGAATGTCCTCAAAGGCTGCCTGCAACATGGCGGGCGACACCCCGGACCAGGTGGCTTTGAGGGTGCCTTCGGCATATCCGGCCTGGCCCTGTTCGTTACGCAATGTCAGCAAGGCATACACACCTTCTTCTTCGACCGCATTGGCCCAATGGACGGTGTGAACGTAAGGGATCCGGTAGAAACGCAGCGACCAGTCAGCCAGCTTCATCAGTTAGCCTGGATGCCAGCGGTTTGAATCAATTTCCCCCATATCTGCATTTCCTGTTCGACATGTGTCCGGAATGCTTCGCCGCTGGTGCCAAGCATATCGACACCTTCGGAAGTGAAGGTATCGCTGAAAGCCTTGCTGCGAATGATGTTATTGATGGCGGCGTTCAGTTTCTGAACAATAGGTTTGGGTGTTCCTGCCGGTGCCAAATACCCCCACCAGCCCTGGGCCTCATAGCCGGGTACGGTTTCCTGGATGGTTGGCACATCAGGCAGCGAAGACATCCGATGCTTGCCTGTGGTGGCGAGCGCTTTGACGCGGCCGGGCTGCAAATACGCCATGGAGCCGGGGTAGGTGCCGAAGGTGACCTGAACCTGTCCGCTGGCCACATCATTCAGTCCCTGAGCCAGACCTTTATACGGGACATGCATGATGTCAGCGCCAGTGAGTTCCTTGAACATTTCACCCATCAAATGTGCCGAGCTGCCGTTGCCCGTAGATGCATAGGCATATTTGCCTGGCTCTTTTTTGGCGAGCGCAATAAATTCGGCCACGTTATTTGCCGGCAGTTTTGGCGTGGCGATCATCACATAGGACGAGGTTGCCGCCAGTGTAATGAACTCGAAGCTCTTGAGCGGATCAAACGGGAGTTTCTTCATCAGCGAAGGAAGAATTGAATGAGAGGCGGCGGCTTGCAGCAGCGTGTAGCCATCGGGATTGGCTCTTGCCACAAACTCAGTGCCGATCGCGGTGCCACCGCCAGGTTTGTTTTCCACGATGACAGTCTGCTTGAGCTCCTCACCAAGATATTGCGCCATGCGCCGGGCAAGAATGTCATTGATGGCGCCGGGCGTATACGGGACGATAATGCGAATAGGGCGATTGGGGTAGTTGTCGGCTGCTTGCGCACTTGCCGAGAAAACCACGCCAAGGGTCAGTGCGATGATGGTTAGCGGGCGAATTTTTGTCATATTTTGTCTCCACATCAGAGGGTTTCGTGGTTATTGTGATTCAGTGGGTTTGGTTTCAGTGGGAAACTATATATTTTGTATTTACTGGCATATAGTTTCTTTTTTCAACTATAATTCAGTTGTATTTAACTTTCAACTGCTATTTTTATGGTTTCATAAAGAAACTATAGATGGATGTATAAAGAAACCAATAATTGCAGAGTTCAGATCTCAATCACAAGTGAATATTTATGAATATGCCGAATGCCAGTACGTTCCAAGCCGTCCTTAAAACCGTGACCCGTTATGAAGAAAGCGACGGTCAGCCACAGGCAATTTCCATCGCCTATCAGGTGCAGGGAACAGGGCCGCTGATTGTCATGCTGCCTTCACTGGGCCGCGATGTAGAAGATTTCGAACTTGTGTCAACACTGCTGGCTGACGCGGGCTATCGTGTCGCCTGCCCCAGCCCACGGGGCATTGGGGCAAGCACAGGACCCCTTGATAAATTGACATTGCATGACTTTGCTCGCGATATCGTGTCGGTGATCGAGGCTGAAGGTGGCAAACCAGCTTTTATTGCCGGACATGCATTCGGCAACTGGACGGCGCGGATGGTGGCCGTTGACCGCCCGGATCTTGTTCTTGCGGTTCTTATTCTGGCTGCCGGACCGCGTGTCGTTGCGAAAGGGCCGGGTGCCGGCCTGCCGCATTGCATGGATAAAAGTCTGGATGAGGCTGTGAGACTGGATTGGATTAAAAAAGTGTTTTTTGCAGAAGCGAGCGACGCCTCTGTCTGGCTGGATGGATGGCATCCGGCTGTCGCGGATGCACAGCGAGCTGCCAAGGCCGCGACGCCTGTCGAGCATTGGTGGGGAGCGGGTAACGCCAGCATTCTGGACGTCCGGGCGCTGGAGGATGCCTTTGCACCGCAGGAAGCGGGGTGGCAATTAAGTCAGGATCTGGGAACGCAACGGGTAACCACGGTCTCGATTGCCAATGCCGGTCACGCCTTGCTGCCCGAGCAACCACTTGCGGTTGCCGAGGCGATGAAAGCGTATTTGAGGGATTTTCAGAATTGAGCATTCGGTTGTGTCGGTCATGCGGCGCTAGCGCCAATATATGCTCTGTCCTCCGTCGACAACCAGAACCGACCCGGTAACGAAATGAGATGCCGATGAAGCAAGGTATTGAACGGCACCAATCATTTCCTCGGAATCGGCAATACGTCGTAATGGTACCTTTTCAATACTGACGGGCATGGAGCCAGACTCGGTGGCCGCAGTTGTGAAGGGTGTCCGGGTCGGTCCTGGCGCTACGGCATTAACGCGAATGCCGTATTCTGCCCAGTCAACTGCCATGACGCGTGTCATTTGCACCAGTGCTGCTTTACTGGCGCAATACGCAACGCGGAACGGACTGGTGACTTCAGCCATTTGCGACGCGATATTTATGATGGAGCCGCCACCATGCTCACGCATGATTTTTGCCGCTGCCTGGCAGGCTAATAACGGAGCGGCACAGTTGACATTCAATGTGTGATGCCAATCGTCCAGCGTATGCTCCAGTACACGCTTGTGCACGCGGACACCAGCGTTATTGACCAGAATATCGAGTTGTCCATAATGGGAGAATGTGTCCTGTATTACTGTCGATATGGCTTCTGTGTTTTCAAGATTAAGAGCGAATGACAGTGCCTGTTGATCCAGGTTCTCTATTTCTGACTTAACGTGTGCCAGTGCTTCAGCGTCTTTGTCCATAATAGCGACGTTGGCGCCGGCATTCGCCAGTCCAAGTGCGATTGCGCGACCAATGCCCTGTGCCGCGCCTGTGACAATAGCGACCTTGCCTGCGAGATGAAAGTCTGGGTAGTTCATATTATTGCCTTAGAATAGATTCAATGCACAATGGCTGCGAGTGCAGTTTCAAACATTGCTTCAAATGCATGGCATCGACATTGAGAGCCTGAGAATTGATGCCGTTGGCTTATCAATCCGCGCATAGACTGGGCCAGGCTGATAGCAAACGGGGCCTTCATCTGCGTATCATTAATGCCTTTCACTTCGCCAGGCCAGATAATCGTCAAATGCTTCCTGCTCCGGGAACCGGACTTGATAATCGATATCCGCTCGCAATCTATCAATTGAAAACGGCGGTCGGGGTATCGGCGTCTGACGTCCAACATTAGCCTGTGCCGCGTCTGGTACGACCGCATAGGTAAAATTAGGATGGTGTTTTCGTAGCCGCTCGCACCAGTTGGTGATAGACCAGCGTTGCCCGGTACCGATTTGGTAAACAGGCCGAGCCAGTACCGGGGCATCCAGCAGCAATAGAATGGCATTGGCAACATCGCTTGCGTATACCCAGTCGTCCGGCAGATTTTGGCAGAAGGCAGCGTGGCCGCCGGATTCTGCGAGTGTACTCAGGGCCAAAGGAATGCTTAATGTGTCCCGCACTTTGGTGTCGTACTCCCAGCGTCCGAATACCACGGCCAACCGGGCTACGATCACGTCGAGATCACGCGTGTTGCGATAACGCAAAGCAATTCTTTCGGCAGCATACTTGGTGATGCCATATAAGGTATCGGGGACTGGAATATCGGATTCTTCATTAAGCATGCCTTCTTGTTTGACACTTGCACCGAATACGGAACCGCTGCCGAGTTGCACCACTCGTTTGATTCCGAGTTGGGTTGCGGCTTCAAGTAACGCGATCGTACCACCTATATTAACTTCTGTTATTTGCATGCCCTGCGTTGCTTCACGTGCCAGGCCCGCAGTAATAGCCGCAGCATGAACGATGCGTTCGATCCGATGTTGCTGCAAGACGTCGCGCAGCAGTTGTTCGTCGCGAATGTCGCCTAATACGACATGCAGCTGACCGGGAAGTTTATTGAACAGATTTATTGCTGCCTCTGGCGCAGGTTCAAGACCGAACAGTACGACAGACTCACCTGTGCCTAATAATTTTTCGGCGATATTGAGCCCGACAAAGCCTGCCCCGCCCGTGATAAGTACAGTCATGCGCTTGCTCCTTTGATTTGCAGAGACATGCCGGTAATGCTCTGAGATCCATTGTCTATATTATGTGTTGGCCAGCGGCTGCTATTGGCAGCATGCAGAAAATCACCCAGGATGCGATTGAATTCCTGAGCCGCTTCCAGGTTGATGGTATGTCCGCAGTTGGGGATAACGCTGAGCGCGGCAGAGGGTATGCTCGCTTTCAGCATCAGTGCAGGCGCAAGACACGGCGTGTCTTCGTCACCTGTCATGATCAGAGTGGGGAGAGTAAGCGTGTGTAATCGATCCTTTAATGCATACAGGGAAGGGCGGTCTCGCTGAACGCCCAATTGTGTATTGGCGGAACCCAGCGCGGAATGCTCCGCCAGCTGACTCCTGAACTCTTCGAACCCTCGCGGATCGGCGTTCTTGAATGGTAGGCGTGTCGGGCCGATGGCGTATTTCTCGGCAAATGCCTGTGCGCCTTGTTCAAGCAAAAACGTTGCCGTCAATTGAGATTCATTTTTAAATAGCTCCTGACGTTGAGGCTCTGCGCCGTAACCTGCACCGGCTACACACAGGGAATGCAAGCGGTCGGGATGCTGCAGTCCCATATGCAAAGCGGCGAAACCGCCCATGGACAGTCCGACCACATGCGCCTTGTCAACACTGGCGTGATTCATGACTGCAAGGATGTCAGCTACCGCAATATCCTGGGAATAGGCGTTGACCTCGGTTGGCACCGACGATGGCGGATAGCCGCGTGCATTGAATGTTATGCAGCGGTACCATCTTGAAAAATGCCGTACTTGTTGCTCCCAGCTGCGCAGATCGCCGGCAAACTCGTGGACGAAAATCACCGGCGTACCGCTGCCGGTCTCTTCGTAGTAAAGATCAATGCCGTCATCAGTTCGGGCAATAGTCATTGGTTTCTCCGTTTATTGATAATAATGCTGATGTGCTTTTGGTAAGTAGTTCGTTCAGATCGCGGCCCGGCAACTGATCGGCAAAGAGCTCAAGCTCGATAGGGGTGTCTGGAAAGGATTGTTGCAGTGTGCGTACATATTGACGCCAGGGAATGTGGCCTTCATCCAGCGGCACCCGTCGCGGCAACGGTTGCGCTGGCGTCATGGCAACATCGCATATTTGCAGCAGCCCGACAGGCAGGAAGTTCCCGCTGAGTAGTCGTTCCAGATCAGGATCCCACCAAAGATGG
This sequence comes from Advenella mimigardefordensis DPN7, assembly GCF_000521505.1. GTDB lineage: Bacteria > Pseudomonadota > Gammaproteobacteria > Burkholderiales > Burkholderiaceae_B > Advenella > Advenella mimigardefordensis. Next base: position 2,891,344 of record NZ_CP003915.1, on the reverse strand, counting down.
AAAAGGTCGGCATTTAGGGTCAGGCCAGGAATCTGATCAAAAATAGGCGCTAGTTGAGAAAGGCTGTTAAGACAGCTTTTACTGCGTACGTTGAGGTGATGCAGTGGCTCTAGCATCAGATTAACGCCCATATCGGCTGCCGTATGTGCCAAATGCTGCAGTTGTAGCGTCACTTTTTCCCGCGCTTGCTTAAGCGGCATCGTGCTGCTGCCGCCAACAATAACATTCAGTGTCGGCAGGCCAAAGGCGGCAGCCTGCCGAAGAAACCACATATTTAACTCGTCCTGGGCAATCGCCGGCTCACCTTTTTGCAGGAAAAATCCGCAGGAATTGAGTGAGCTGATTCCCAGACCAAAACGCTGTAGCGTCTCCTTTAGTTCGTCATGGGGCTGCGACTGCAATACGCTCTGAGTCAGCCCTACGCCGCGGAATCCGGACTCCGATGCACGGGCAAAAAAATCCGGCGCGGCCATTGTGGGTGGGCACAGATAATGATTTACGTAAAACGGCATTTGACGCGTTGTGTCATCGGTATTAATCATGACTGTCATGGTTTCCTGTTTATAGATAAGGCATTCGCTGTTTCGTTGGATATAACGAATGGCATTCAATAACTGGCGAAGATGTGTTTCAACTGCTCTGGGTCGTTTGTTTGCGACAGAGACAGCGCCAGAAGAATTCGTGCCTTTTGCGGATTCAAATTGTCTGCTGCAACCATGCCCATCGATTGCAGTTGTGCATCGATCATGGCCTTTCCCGATCCGGCCCGAGTCGATAAGACAATAACGACCCCTTTGTGCTGTGCCTCTCGACAGGCACTGGTTTGCGCGGTAGATAGCCTGCCCCCGGCAAACGCTGCAATAACGATCCCTTTGGCCCCCGTGTTGACCAGTGCCCGTATGACTGCACCATCATCGCCTGCATATGCATACGCGATGTCCACCCTGGGCAGTTGTTTCATATCGCGAATGTCAAACTGGCTGTTCGGTCCCCAGCGACGTAAAGGCTGACGATAAAAGGCGACTTCTCCTGCATCGATCTGTCCGATAATACCGAAGTCAGGAGACCGAAAGGCATGCAGTCTTGCGGTAGATGCCTTCGTCACTTCCCGCGCTGCGTGAATTTCATCGTTAAGACAGACGAGCACGCCCATTCCTCGCGTCTGAGCGTGACCGGCTACCCGAACGGCATTCAGTAAATTTAAGGGGGCATCGGACGAGAGGGCACTTAAGGGGCGTTGGGCGCCGACCAGCACGATCGGTATATTGACTTTGCAGGTCAGGTGAAGCATGTAAGCGGTTTCTTCCATCGTTGCGGTTCCGTGCAGAATGACGACGCCATCAACATCCGGCTGTGTGGCAGCTATCTGGTCCACAGTTTGGGTAAGCGCCTTCCATTCCTCGAAAGCAATGGATGTCGATGAGACGGCGCGGAACTTCACTGCCACAATATCGGCAATTGCGTGTACTTGTGGCAATGCTTGCACCAGTTCATCAACATGCATGGTGACCCCGTCTGTCATATAGTTCACCAGGTCCAGCGAACCTTGCGTGCTGCGCGTACTGATCGTGCCGCCGGCGCCGATAAGGGCTATTTTCGGTTTCGCCGCTACTTCCGATGGTTCAGGCTGTTGACCTATCGGGCTTATTGCATTGACAATATTGATATCACTATTTTTTTGCATGGTGTTACTAGACATTTCTTTTGTTTTTTAAAAAGAGCGGTTCAGAGTGCTTTTATGATCGATAGCATCGTTAATGTAAGCTGGAAGCCACTTTTTGCATGCCATATTTTTTTGAGCTTCGCTCAAGAATTTGCACGACGATGACGGCAGCCAGCGAGGCGATGCCAAATACCACAAAAGACATTCCCAGGCTTCCAACGGGACTGATCAAACCAACGATCATTGGGCCCGCTACAGCACCAATGCGACCAATTCCGGTGACCAGCCCCATGCCTGTTCCGCGAATCGCAGTCTTGAACTGATTAGGGGTGTAGGAATACGCTGAGATGGTTGTAAAGCCGTATCCGGCTGCTGCCAGCCAGCCAAAAATAAGCATAGGCACCATATCTGTTGAAAGGCCAAAACAGATCAGCGAGATGCCATACTCCAGAAAGGATAGGGTCAAAAACAGCTTGGGACTGAGTTTTCCGGTGCCGAAGGAGGCAATCAGATAGCCGGCAATCATTCCGGTAAACAGGATAGAGGTCAGGCCATAACTTGAGCTGGCTGATACACCACCGTTAGCTTGAGCAATGGCGGTAGGAATCCAGCTTGCAAAGCCGTACTGGCACAGAAACATGAGAATCCAGAACACCATCAGTAAAGCAGTTCTGCCGGTGAAGAGATCTCCACCTGTCGGCTCTGTTTGCGCGTTATTGACGCTGCTTGTATCGTCTATTTTTTCAATGGAACCATTTTCAATAATTTTCAGCGCGGCCTCGGTGCCTGCAGTGTTGCCTTTGCGTGCAAGAAACATGGGCGATTCAGGTAGCGAGCGTCTGGCCCAGATGGCAAAGAAGACTGGAATAATCAAGGACCAGAACAGGCCACGCCAGCCAAGGACGGGTACCACAAATAGTCCAATCAGGGGAATAAGGGCGAAGGCATACGAAAAGAAAGCAGAAGTTAGTCCAATGAGCCGGTCCCTATAGCGCTTTGGACTCACCTCATTGATATAGGTGGAGATAATGGGAAATTCGCCACCCATGCCAATACCCTGGATAAAACGCAGAACCAAAATCGTCCAGAAATCATGCGAGAAGCCAACCAGTACGGCCGCTGCACTAAACAGAACAATATTGGCAATCAGCAGGGTCCGGCGGCCAAACATGTCGCTGAGCTTACCGGTTACAATAGCGCCCACGATGAAGCCTGCAAACGTACTGCTGACAATCACCCCACCTTCTGCGCGCGTGATATCCAGATCAGTCAGTATCAACGGCAGAACTAACCCTAATGCAGCAACGTTCATAGCGTCGGCCATCCAGCCGAGGCCACTGGCTACCCATAGCTTGTTGAAGAAAGGACCCCATCCTCGATTATCCAGGCGGCGACGAACCTCTGATTCATTCATAACTTTATCCTTGAAAGGAGTGATATATTCTGATTGTTTAACGACAAATAATAAATAATTAACAAATTAAGAATTAATGTCGTCAATTTTATTTAAAGTGTCGACACTTTTGGATAGGTGTAAACCCTTTACTGTGTTTAAAAGATAAGGAAATCTGTGAAGTGAAATCAGAGCAACAGGATGATTCATCCAAAACCACGATCCCGATGCGTATCGCCGAAGAACTTCGCCATTTGATCTATGCAGGGCAAATCAAGCCGGGCGAGCGTTTGAACGAAGCGGTGCTGGCGCAGCGGATGGGAACTAGTCGCAGTACGATCCGTGAGGCGATTCGTTCTTTGCTGGGTTTTGGTTTGGTGACTGCGGTTCCTAATCGTGGGGCTTATGTACGCCAGCTATCGGTGAGGGAGATGGTCGAGATTTCGGATCTCAGGGCATTGGTTTTCGGGTTTGCAGCAGGTTTGGCTGCGGAACATCGCTCCGCCAGTGAGAGCGAACTACTCAGGGATATAGTCGAGCAAATGGATCAGGCCGCTGAGGCTGGAGACATGGATGGTTATTACCATTTGAATCTGTCATTTCATGCGCACATAGTCGGATTGGCGCGCAGTGAACGGACCGAACGGCTGTATAACGATTTCGTTAAGGAATTGCATCTGTTTCGCAGGCAAAATTTCGATAACGTAGGTAATATGCGCCGCTCCAATGCCGAACATCGCAGTATTTATGAAGCGATTGCGAAAGGGGACAAGACGGGAGCAACACGGTGCGCAGAACAGCACATATTGGCAGGGTGCCAGCGGATGCTGCGCACTATGGATGGCGCCGTGTAGGTAAGCAATCTGATCCTGTTCTGGCGGCAGGATCATTCATATTTTCTGTTAAATGTTGACTGCAACGCGTCCAGGAACACGTTGACTCGTGTGGGTACATAGCGACGGGTGGGTGTGACCGCCCATACGGCTAACTCTTCCATTGATGCGTCCTGTAGGTCAACGCGTATGAGTGAACCATCTTCCAGCTGTTCGCTGACATCCCAGTAGGTAAGCATCGCCAGCCCCAGGCCCTGGATGGCTGCGTCCCGTACAGCCTGGATACTGCTCGTCATGAATCGGCCGCGCATTCGTCGATACTGCATGATGCCATCAATCAGGAACGGCCAGCGTGGAATGGTTTGGAGCAGGATACAGTAATGCGAATCCAGATCAGACAATATTGCAGGGTGCCCATATCGTTGCAGATAATCGGGCGCTGCGCATATGATCCTTGGATTGATTGTCAGTTTTTTTGCAACCAGTTCTGAATCGACCAGTGGCGCAAGCCGTAGCGCCAGGTCCAGGCCCTGTCCGACGATATCGATGACCCGATCTGAAAGATCCAGATCAATGTGCATCTCGGGATGTTGTTCAAGCAGGCCGGGCAACAGGGGAAGCACAATCGACTGCCCGAAAATACTCGGTGCCGTCATTCGCAATACGCCTGTCGCACCGGTCTGCGAAGGGGATAGCGTGCCACGCGCGCTTTCTTCCGCATCTACCATGGTGTTGGCATACGGCAGGAATGCATGGCCTTCGGCTGTTAATGAAACAGATCGGGTACTGCGGTGAAACAGGCGAACACCCAAGTCTGCTTCCAGCGCAGTAAGGCGTCGGGACACCTGCATCGGGGTCAAATCCAGCTGACGTCCGGCTGCGGATAAACTGCCAGCCGAAGCCACGGACAAAAATATCTGTATATCCGAAATTTGCACTTTATATCAATTTCCGTTAAGGCGCCTTCGCTGTTTGTCATATTGGAAGATTGCTTGCTTGCGCTTATTATTTCTGGGTGATGAGCTCAAATTCAATGTTTTTGCCGGATAGTTAGGTTTTTATTTATGTTTCCGTATACGGGGATGTTCGGCGTATTTTATCTTATATTGATATTAATTGCATGAGGTGGGACACAGCCGGGTATCTCGTTTCGGTCTGGGTAATGTGAACATTGATGCTGAAAAATGTTATTTAGCTATCCCTCTGGGCATTTTGACGCATCTGCCATGGAGTGCACTGAGGTTGATATATAAGCTTGCACAAATACTCTTTCGTAAATAGCTGGTTTGTATGTTGCGCTGGCGCACGTGCAGCAGCACTAATCAATTGAATGCAGGAAAAAATGACAAGATCTTTATTTGACACCGTGGCATTAGGTAAGCTCCTTCTGAGCAATCGCGTAGGCGTGGCGCCAATGACACGAATCAGCGCTACCTCTGACGGGCTGGCCACTGATCAGATGGCGGCATACTACGCGTCATTTGCGCGAGGTGGTTTTGGGGTGATTATCACCGAGGGTTTGTATACGGATGATAAGCATAGTCCTGGCTACCTGTATCAGCCTGGCATCATTAACGATGCGCAAGAACGATCATGGCGCAAGGTCGTGGATGTAGTTCATCAGGAAGGTGCAAAAATAATTGCACAGATCATGCATGCTGGTGCTTTGGTGCATGGCAATCCGTTTGATAAGGATTCAATTGCGCCGTCTGCCATTCAGCCCAAAGGTAGGAGAAGCGCAAGCTATGGGGGGGCAGGAGCATATCCTGTCCCTCGCGCTGCAACTAAAGAAGAAATTACAGAGGTGATAAGTGGTTTTGTCGATGCTGCCAGGCGGGCCAGGTCAGCCGGATTTGACGGTATTGAAATTCACGGAGCCAATGGCTATTTATTAGATCAGTTCCTTACTGATTACACGAATCAGCGCACGGATAACTATGGGGGCTCCACCGAAAACCGCGTTCGTCTTTTGGTGGAAGTGTGCAGGGCCGTCCGGGCAGCAGTGAAAGACGACTTTACCGTTGGTATCCGAATTTCTCAGGCAAAAGTGAATGATTTTGAGCACAAATGGGCTGGAGCGGAGCGCGATGCAGCGATCATTTTTGGTCAATTAGCGGGGGCGGGACTTGATTTTATTCATTTGACCGAGCATGAGGCCTGGCAGCCGGCGTTTGATGGGGGCGGTGGCGCTTCGCTGGCAGCACTGGCGAAGATGTACTTGAAGATCCCGCTTATCGTTAACGGAGGTTTGGGCGATCCTGTGCGAGCGGCAGACATGATTCAAGGCGGGCAGGCGGATATCATTTCCCTTGGAAAAGCGGCGCTGGCCAATCGTGATTGGATCAGGAAGGTGATGCATGAACAGCTCCTGGAGGCGTTTGATGCGGAGCGCGTACTGCAGCCGGATGCAAAAATTAAGACATTTGAAATCTGACTTGCCACTTGTATTGCACGTTGGTTTTAATTAGGCACCCATTGCCGACAACTTCCCCAATGTAGCAACAGCCGCTTCAGTTCTGTCATCCCAGGAATGTCCATAATTGAGTCTCAGGCAGTTCTGGAAAGATTGCTTCGCGGAAAAAATCGGACCCGGGGCGACGCTGATGCCCAGTGACAGGGCATGTTGGTGAATATGCAGCGCGTTTGCGTTCAATGGCAATTCGACCCACAGGAAATACCCCCCCTTTGGCCGGGTTGCGCGCGTGCCAGGCGGGAAGTAGTGTCCAATCGCCTGGGCAAATTGCGTCTGTTGCGTTTGCAGAGTTTTGCGAAGGTGTCTCAGGTGTTTGTCGTATCCGCCTTTTTCCAGGTAGTGAGCGATCGCTATCTGGGTGGGAATCGGGCAGGCCAGCGTCGTCGTAAGCTTGCGACGGGTAATGGCGCGGGTATAGCGTTCCGCGACAACCCAGCCGATTCGATAACCTGGTGCCAGCGTTTTTGAAAACGACGAGCAGTGCATCACGATGCCACTGTTGTCAAAACGCTTGGTGAGTGCGGGTCGATGTGAATCGAAATACAGTTCGTTATAGACGTCGTCTTCAATGAGTGGGATGTTGTAGCGGGTAAGCAGTTCGACGAGTGCCTGTTTTTTTTCATCTGACATCAGGCTGCCCAGCGGATTCTGAAAAGTGGTCATCAGGCAGCAGGCTTTGGGTTGATGTCGCTTGATCGCCTGCTCCAGCGCGTCCAATTGTATGCCTTCGCGCGGATGCGTCGGCACCTCTACCGCTTCCAGGTGATGGGTTTCCAGCGCCTGCAATGCTGCATAGAATGTTGGGGTTTCAATCAGAATTTTATCGCCGGGCTGCGTCATTACGCCAAGACAAAGGTTCAGTGCTTCAAGTGCGCCATTGGTAATGACAATGTCGTCGGTATCCACATGCACACCGCTGGCCAGATAGCGCAAGGCGATCTGGCGGCGCAGGCCCGTGTGACCAGGCGCCAGCTCATCGAGGATGGTCAGCGGGTCAAGATGCCGTGTCGCACTGCTGATGGACTGGCTCAGTCGATCATGCGGAAACAGCAGCGGACTGGGAAATGCCGACCCTAATTGAACGACATCGCGCCTCATGGTTGATTCCAGAACCTCGAAAACCAGATCATTGATAGTCACAGATGCGGCGTCTTCGGTTGGCTGTGAAGGCGTATCCGCTTCGGGGGGCAGGGCGCGGGCGCCATGCGCGACGTAGTAGCCGGAGCGGTCACGTGCGCGCACCAGACCCTGCGCTTCAAGCAGGTAATACGCCTGAAATACGGTAGAGGCGCTGACGCCTCGATGTGCGGTCGCCTCGCGCACCGAGGGCAGTTTCTCTCCGGCGCGCAGCACACCCGAATAGATAGACGCCGCGATGTCGGCGGCCAGCGTTTCATATAATTTCATGCATGTCCTTCTTCAGGGATGAAGCACCAGCATCGGTGAGAGGTATCGTCAAACTGATACGTATTTTTAAGACTTTAAATAAAAATTTAAATCTGATATTTTTGAGGAATTTTCTAGACTAGGACAATTTGTCATACCTAAAAAATACGGGTATCACTGCTATTGCTGTCTATTTGCATCAAAAAGTAACTGATATGGTGGTTTATTCAATATTTGAATATTTAATATGTGATATCAGAATATTACCATACAGCCTTTTGATCCGATTGTCGGCATTCATTCCGATGCCTTGAAACTCAAGGAAGCCCATGAACCCCACAGCCTTGTTACTGGCTACTTTTATTTTGTCCATTGTCGGACTCTTTGCCTTTATCTGGTCCCTGCGAAAGGGCCTTTTTGAAGCGGAATCCAGTGGCGCGCGTACTATTTTTTCTACCGGAGAAATCGGGCATCCCGAAGAGCCGGCGGCAGACCCCAGTCAACGGAGTGCCCTGAACGAAGTGTCCCGCACCAATCTGGAAGCGGATGGGACCCAAACCTCCCAGGCTGAACTGGCTGCACGCGAAGTGGCTGACCGTTCCAGTGCGTTGCCTGCTTTTGTGTTGATTGGCTGTGCGGTGGTCTGGCTGGTGGTGGCGTCGTTCGCTGGTTTACTCGGCTCGCTCAAACTGCACTGGCCGGACCTGCTTACTGACTATGCCTGGCTTAGTTTCGGCCGCCTGCGCACCATGCATTTGAACGGTGTCGCGTACGGCTGGGCGCCCCTCGGACTGCTGGGTATCGCCATCTGGATGCTGCCACGGTTATTGCGAACGCAATTGCTGGGCGGGCGTCTGGTGGTGTTTGGTGCGCTGTTGTGGAACGCGGCTCTGATAGCGGGTATGGGTGGTCTGGCTATCGGCATCAACGCCGGTATGGAATGGCTGGAAATCCCCTGGCAGATCGGGGTGCTGTTCGCCATCGGTGGCATGCTGGTTGGCCTGCCAATGGCGCTGATGCTCACGCGCCGTAAAGTGAATCACCTGTATGTATCGGTGTGGTATATGGGGGCGGCGCTGTTCTGGTTCCCAACACTTTATATCGTCGCCAAGGTACCTGGTGTGCACTTCGGTGTGGAGCAGGCCACGATGAACTGGTGGTTTGGCCATAATGTATTGGGCTTGTTCTATACGCCGCTGTCGCTGGCTGCCGTTTACTATTTCCTGCCCAAAGTTATTGGCCGGCCGGTGCGTTCGTACAATCTGTCTCTGCTGGGTTTCTGGACCCTGGCTTTTTTCTACGGGCAGGTGGGCGCGCATCACCTGATCGGCGGACCGATTCCTGAGTGGCTGATTACGCTGTCTATTGTACAAAGCGTGATGATGATCATCCCGGTTCTGGCTTTCTCAGTCAACCAGCATATGACGTTGAAGGGACACTTCAGCGCTCTGCGTCACTCGCCGGTGCTGCGCTTTATCTTTTTTGGTGCCGTGATGTATACGCTGGCATCGGTACAGGGTTCGTTTCAGGCATTGCGTACGGTGAATGCCACGACGCACTTCACCCACTTTACGGTGGCGCATGCACACTTGGGCATGTATGGCTTTGTGTCAATGGTGATTTTTGGCGGCGTGTATTTTGTTATGCCGCGCATTCTGAATACGGCCTGGCCTAAGCCCAGTCTGATCGCCTGGCATTTCTGGCTGGTGGTGGCCGGATTTGCAGTCTACATGATCACGCTGAGCATCGGTGGTGTACTGCAGGGACTCGTTTTGCTGAATCCTGCACGTGAATTTATGGAATCGGTGGCCGTCACCATGCCATGGTTGCAGGGCAGGTCTATCGGCGGTGCGCTGATGACACTGGGACATCTGGTGTTTGCACTGCATGTCTTTATGATCATCGTGCGTTCCGGGGCTTTCTCTCTGACTGAGCGTAATACCCCTGCGACAACAGCCGCTAACCCTTCACTGACATAAACATAGAATGGAAAACGAACTTAAATTACTTGTGGGTGCAATGGTAACGCTGTCGCTGGCAACGTCGGCCCTCATCGTCGTACCCTTTCTGCAGCTTAAAGATGAACCGGCGCCGGCCGAACTCAAACCTTACACCAGTCAGGAGTTGCGAGGGCGCCAGCTGTATCGCGCCCATGCTTGTATCGCCTGTCATACCCAGCAGCCCAGCACCACCGGTGCCGGCATCGCTGATGCCAGTCGCGGCTGGGGGCGGGCTTCGGTGGCGGGGGACTATCATTATGATGATCCGCCGCTGCTGGGTACCATGCGCACCGGGCCAGACCTGTTCAATATCGGCGTGCGCCAGCCCAGTGTGGACTGGCATCTGGGCCACCTGTTTCAGCCGCGCGCCTATACGCGAGGCAGCAATATGCCCGCCTATCCGTTCATGTTCGAGGTTAGAGACCCCGATGACGTAGCGGATGGCGAGAAAATTGTACACCTGCCTTCCGGCACCGTTGAACACGGCAAGGTGGTGGTGGCCAAGCCCGAAGCGCTTGACCTGGTGGCGTATCTGATCAGCCTGAAGCGCATTTATCCGGTTCTGTCCACAGAGCAGGCCAATACGCTGTCGCAGTCGGATGCAGTCATGGAGAAGGAGCCGGTGCAATGAATATAAAAAACAGACGCGGACCTCCGAGAACGCAGATCCGCATGAGCTGAACAATCCCGTGCCGCGCGTATTGCTGGGTTTGATTGCAGCACTGGTGGTCTGGGCCGTGTATTATATTTTATCCGCGAATCCCAACAGTGTCGCCGGACTGGGAGATAGGCGCGATCCCGGCACGCTGGTGGCGGCAGCGCCTTCGGAAAACAGCGCCATTGATGGCAAGCAATTGTTCACAACGGCCTGCCAATCCTGTCACCAGGCCAGCGGTCAGGGATTGCCCGGCGTCTTTCCGCCGCTGGCGGGCGCCGAATGGGTAAAGGGTGATCCGGCTGTGCTGGCGCAGATCGTACTGCACGGAGTGAGCGGGCCCATCAAGGTAGCGGGCACGCAATATAACAGCATGATGCCGCCCTTTGGTCAACAGTTCAGCGATGCAGAACTGGCGGCCGTGCTGAGTTATATCCGTGATGCCTGGGGCAATGGCGCCGCTGCTATTGAGGTGGCAGCGATTCAGGCTGCCCGTGAAGCGACTAAAGACAAAACAACGCCGTGGGCCGGCGAAGAGGAATTGCGTAAAGTTCTTATGACTTCGGCCGCACAGTAATGATAAAAAGATCTGAGGCGCGTTCTGCGATTGCATTTGTCATTGTGGTGCTGCTGGGGCTGGCCGCATTCGCAGCGGTGACAGCGGGTTTTGCAGCGGTCACCTCCGATGGGGTACGGCGCGTGCAACTACAACACAATCCCAGAACGCTCCCTGATCTGCCTTTGGTTGACTCGCGCGGCACGCCGTCTTCACTGCGTGATTATGGAAAGGCCTCAGAGAAGGTGACCTTTGTCACGCTGGTTTACCTGCAATGTCAATCGATTTGTCGAACCAGTATTGCAGGCCAGTCGTGGATGCAGCATGCGATTTACGCACGCGGTCTTCAAGACCAGGTAAGGTTGCTCACCTTAAGCTTCGATCCGCTCAACGATAGCCCGCAGGTCATGGCCGAGCACGCCAAACGCATGGGTGTGAATGCCGATTTGTGGCGTTTTGCGACGGTGCGCAATCAAGCCGATCTGAATCGTATGCTGGCATTGTTCAATATTATTGTTTTGCCGGATGGCCTGGGCGACTATTCGCATAACGCGGCCCTGTTTTTGATTGATGAACAGGGGCGGCTTGCCAGGGCATACGATATCGATCGCCCCGATCTGGCATTGGCAGACTATCTGGCCAATAGCAAAGGAAAGGGCAAATGACGCGGCGATTGCCTGATAAAAACACGTTCAGAGGTGTGATTCGTCACTGGACGCTACCCGGCTTGCTTTGCGTAGGGTTGGCGCTGTTTCAGCCGCAGCTTGAGCAGTCGATGGTTCTGCACATGGGAGTGGAAATCCCCTTGCTGTTTGTTCTGGGGTGGCTGGCCGCCAACGCTTGCGGCCCGCGTTTGGTGCAAAAGCTGGCGCCGTGGAATATGGCGGGTGTGTCGGGGCTCACGTTTGCGCTTATCACTGTATCACTCTGGATGGTGCCATCAGCGCTGGATTATGCAGTCTTGTCAGCACCGGTAGCAATTGCCAAAGTCGCCAGCCTGATAGCCGCCGGCATGGCGGCCGGGCTATCGTGGAAGCCGGCAGGATTCATTGTGCAGGCATTTTTCACCATGAATGGTTTCTGGATGACATTTGTGATCGGCCTGCTTTATCGCGAGGCGCCGCAGCAATTGTGTAGTGTTTATCTGGAAGATGAACAGGCTCGTGCCGGTACCGCCATTATGGCGTGGGCGGTATTGGCATTGTTGCTTTGGGTGCCGGGTGTGCTCAGCAAATTACGCGATTGAACGTGCGTGAATACTGTCGCTCTTATGACGCAGTTGACGGAAGGGCGCGGACAGCGGCGGCCAGCTCGGCGATATATTCATCGCAAATGTCATGTTTGGTCAGGTATGCTTCCAGCGGCATGAGATAGTCGCGATTGCTGCCCAAGTGACCGGTGGCACAGGCGATAACCGGCGAGATGGTGGCAACGGAGGCGTCGGTCTCATATAAGGGATGCGTGGTATCGGCCACGAAGGTGAGGGTCTGGATGGTTTGGCCGTCGGGCAACTGTGCGCCGGTCCAGATAGGGCGATACAAGCCGTGCACCATTTCCCGAACCCACAACAGCCACAGTTCGTCCTGCAGTTTGTCTTCGCTGAGTCTGTACACCACGCCTTCAGTCTGACCGCCTGCGTTAAGTGCCAGCATCCGACCCGGTTGTTTGCGACAGGCTCGACCATCCAGCAGGCGAATACAAAAGCTGCGGTGCCAGCCGGGGAGGGTGGCCGGCTGTCTTTCAGCATAATCAAGCAGCGGATTCCAGATGAGTGATCCGTAAGCAAAGACCCATACGGGTGTTCCCTGTTCACGCCGGGCCAGTGTGTCCCGCATGGATGCCTGAATCTGCCCGACAGACCAGCGCGGCTGTTCGGGCAAATCCTGGAACGAGTCCAGATAAGCGCCGCTGCGAATCAGTTCTCGGGTAAGCATAGTGACGGTGTTCCTTATGTGTCGCCGTTTGCTGCCTGCAACAAGCGATCTGACGGCGAGAATCGCGGGCTTAGTGCGCGATCCTTTCTGCTGGGCGGCGATTGTGTCACCACCTGTTACTGCGACTAGCATACCCTATGGCAGCCGCTGAGGTGGCAAATACCCATATGCGTAGTGAGACCATTGGGATCTCAGTGACGACGATCACGCTTGGATGCGTCACACCGATTCTGTCATGCCTCAGGCGCGCCCGCCGGTTTTATTCAGGTGAACGGTTTTCAGGTACTGGATCTGCCGCCGGATAAACGTCTCTGACACACGCGAGCCAGGCGAGCGCTGCGCGTGACAGGTAGCCGCTGCGCCAGCTCAGGCCAACGCCCCAACTGACGTCCGGGTCGGACAAAGGACAACTGGCGATCACCTGCGGGTCGAATTTGGCCGCGACATGTTCCAGCAAAACGCCGATACCTACGCCGGCCGCAACCAGATCGCCGATGAAATCCCAGTAACGGGTTTGCAGTCGCACCAGCGGGCTGAAACCGGCAGCGGCGCAACGCGCCAGTACGGTCTGGTGCAGCACAAAATCCGAGGTGTACAGCACCAGTGGCTGATTTTGCAGTTCACGCCAGCTCATGGTGCCGGCACCGTTTAGCGAGTGTTGCGCGGGGAAGACGGCGCACACCTTTAGATGAGCGATGGCGTACCGCTCAAGCTGTGGCTCGGGTTCAGACTGCAGGATGCCGACAGACATGTCCAGGTCGCCATCAAGTATGGACTGGTGCAGGGCATGTGCGCCCTGTTCAAGCAATTGCAGCTCCACGCCAGGATACTGGTGCTGGAACAGGGCGATCACCGGTGCCATGTAGTGCCCGAGCGTGGGGGCGATGCCGATAGTGAGCGTGCCACGCGTGATGCCATCGACTTCAGCCACTTCCTGTCGCAATTGTTGGGCCTGATTCAGCATTTTTTGACCGTGGTTATACACCACCTGTCCGGCGTCAGTGAGCTGGATACTGCGTCCATTGCGAACCAGCAGCGGCCCGCCGAATTCTTCTTCCAGTGCTCGAACCATTTTGCTGATGGTGGGCTGGGTCACATGCAGCGCTTCTGCAGCCCGCGTGAAATTATTCTGACGTACAACTTCGACGAAGTAGCTTAGGGCGCGCAGATCCATTGGTATTCCCTTTGCGAATCAAAATTATAAAAATAATTCATTTTACGAATTACAGGGTAAACCCTAAAATACATGTAAGTCAACTCCATTTCATTTGTCATGAACGCCGTATTTTCAAATCAGAAAGCACTTAACCTCACCAAAGTCGTATTGCAGGTGTGTCTGCTGAGCGGCGTTTGGCTGGCGATGGATGCCTTGCGGACGCAGTTCGGCTGGAGTATGCCGGCTGGTCTTATCGGTTTTTCCATTCTGGCGCTGGGACTGTTCAGCGGTGTGATCAAGGTGCGCTGGCTGCAAAGCGGTACGAACTGGCTGATGGCCGAAATGCTGCTGTTTTTTGTGCCGGCTGTTCTGGTGGTGCGGCAATATCCCGATCTGATCCTGAGTCAGGGGCTGCGTATTCTGGCCGTGATTCTGCTCAGTACCGCTTGTGTGATGGCGGCAACGGCGCTTGCCGTGGACCGGGTCTATCGTCTTGAACTGTGGCTGGCGCGTCGTCGCTCTTCTCATTCTCACATCGGCACGCAGGAGTAAGTCATTATGTCTGAAGAAATGATCGGCCTGGCCTCGCTGCTGGTAACGGTTGCCTGTTACTGGCTGAACAAGCGTTTGTATCGGCGTTTTCCGAATCCATTCCTGATGCCATTGCTGGCGACACCCTTGGTGTTGATTGTGCTGGCAATCTGGGGCCAGGTGAGTTATGTACAGTATATCTCCCTGACCCACTGGCTGGTCTGGCTGCTGGGCCCTGCGACAATTGCATTTGCCATACCACTGTATGAGAACCGTGCCCTGTTGCGCAAGCACGGGATGTCGATTGCAACCGGCGTTGTTGTTGCCAGTCTGGTCTCGGTCTGTTCGTCGGTCTGGCTGGCGCAAGCCTTCGGATTATCGCAGGCCCTACAAAAAGGTCTGGCGGTGCGTTCCGTTACCACCCCCTTTGCGCTGGAAGCGGAAAAGGTTCTGGGCGGCTCGCCCGATCTGGCCTCGTTGTTTGTACTGCTGACCGGTGTGAGTGGTATGTTCATGGGCGATTTGATTTTGCGTTTGCTGCCTCGTGTACGTAGCAAACTGGCTGCTGGTGCTATTTTCGGCGGTGGTGCGCACGGTAGCGGCGTTGCCAAGGCACGCCAATTTGGCGAAGTGCAGGCAGTGGTGGCTTCGCTGGTGATGATGATTGCGGGTGCCCTTAATGTGTTGCTGGCACCGGTGGTACGGATACTTTTCTTTTGAGTTAAGGCGCTTTCGGTATGCTTTTTGCTTTATTCATCAAGTTTGCGGAACTGGGGATTGATCAGCGGGAGCATGTCAATGATGTGCAGGATTGATCTTTATTTTTTATAGACCGGTTGCGACGCTTTGCCGCGCGGCCGCGATAAACGCGCGAACGGCCGGCGAATTTTCCCGTTTGCGATACACCAGCGCCAGATAAACCCGTTCCTGAAAATCGCTGACGACTCTGTAGGTCACGCCGGGCTGATTGAACCGGCGGTTGGATTCGGGTACAACCACAATGCCATAGCCCGCAGCGGCCAGGCTGGTCGCAGTAATAATGTCATTAACGCGGTATGCCGGGGATGCAGAAAATCCGGCGGCGGCAGCCAGGCGTGCCAGCACTTGGGCAAAGCCTTCTGCATCCGTTTCAGTGAACTGTGGTGCAATAAATGTCTGGCCGTGCAGGTCAGCCGCCTGCAATGTCGGCTTGCCGGCAAGGGGATGATTCTCTGCCATCGCCACCATTAGCGGTTCGCCATGGATTATCGTTGCTTCGACATTTTCCGGGTACTGGCGCCGGGGGCGCACCACACCGACATCAATTTCCGCTGCCTCGACCGCCTGTAGCTGGCGTGGTGTCTCCATCGCGATGACCTGCATATGCACCTGTTCGTGACCGGGCCGAAATTGCTTGAGCATTCGTGATAGCAGTCCTGATGTAACAGCAGAAGCCACATAACCCAGACGTACATGCCCACCCCTGCCTTGTGCTGCCAGGCGCCCGATTTCCTGCGCACGCTCCATATGACGCAAGGTTGCAATCGCTTCTTCATACAGGAGTGCGCCGGCATCGGTCAGGGTGATGGGCTGGCGCTTATGGCGTTGCAGTAAGCGCACTCCCAGAGCGTCCTCGAGTTGCTGAATTTGTACGCTGACCGCGGATTGGGCAATGCCCAGACGATCGGCTGCACGCGAGAAGTGGCGCTCCTGAGCGACGGCAACGAAATGTTCGAGTTGTCGGTAGGTAATCATTTTTAATCTGATTTATGTATAAAAAAATAATTTATAACCTATAGATCATATCAATAATTTCGATTGTAATGAATCTGACTTTAAATCAACTGCCTTTTTCAAGGAATACGAACATGAATGCCGCCCTGCCACAACAGCTTGCTGATGCGCCAGCGCGGCACGTTCGTTCAATAGTTTTTAGGTTTGTACGATCATGACCACCACTCCTTCTACCGCAGCTCATCAAAGCGATGTGTCAATGGCGGGGCAGGCCGCTTATGGCCAGCGTGCCGGCTTACCTCGTCGTCTGCAACGCATTCTGTCGCTTGATGATTTTGAAGCTGCCGCCAGGCGTCATCTGCCGAGACCGTTGTTCGGTTATATTGCCGGCGCGGCGGAAGACAATTGTTCGCTGAATGGCAACCGGCACAGCTTCTCCAGACATCGCTTTCAAACCCGGGTGATGGTCGATGTCTCGCACCGCAGTCAGCAGACCACGCTATTTGGGCAAACCTGGGGCAGCCCGTTTGGTATAGCGCCGGTGGGGATCAGTGCGATTTCAGCCTATCGTGGCGATCTGGTGCTGGCGCAGGCAGCGGCAAGGGCAAGGATACCGGCAATCATGAGCGGCACATCGCTGATTCCGATGGAAGCAGTCGCGCAGGCTGCGCCAGACACCTGGTTTCAGGCTTATCTGCCCGGTGATGAACGGCGCATTGATGGTCTGATTGATCGGGTGCAAGCGGCCGGGTTCGGCACACTGGTTATTACCGTTGACATACCCGTATGGGCCAATCGCGAGAACAATGTGCGCACCGGTTTTTCCATGCCGCTACGTCCATCGTTGCGCCTGGCCTGGGATGGTATCGTGCGTCCGCGCTGGCTGGCAGGTACGTTTCTGCGTACCCTGGCCTTACATGGCATGCCGCATTTCGAGAATTCATTTGCCACACGCGGCGCACCCATGCTGTCCAATGCGGCGATTCGCGATACGACGGGCCGGGATCATCTGAACTGGCAACATATTGCGCGGATTCGTCAGCGCTGGCCGGGCAATCTGGTGATCAAGGGCATCCTGAGTCCGGCCGATGCTGTGATGGCTGCCGATATCGGCGCGGATGGCATTGTTGTTTCGAATCATGGCGGACGGCAGCTCGATGGCGCTGTGTCACCGTTAAGTGTGTTGCCGCGCATTGTGGATCAGGCAGGACATCGGACCGTGGTGATGATGGACAGCGGGATACGGCGTGGCAGTGATGTACTTAAAGCCGTGGCACTGGGCGCGCGCATGGTGTTCCTGGGACGCCCATTCATGTACGCCGCAGCGGTTGGCGGTCCGCAGGGGATTGATCACGCCATTGCATTGTTGCATGACGAGGTGGATAGGAATATGGCAATGCTGGGCGTTTGTAATATCGGAGATGTGACAACACAATGTCTTGTGCCTGAGGATGAGTGAGACCTGGCGTTTTTTCATCCTCTCTTTTTCAGAGCGCATTTGCGCTCTTTTTTTTCGGACAGTCGTTGCGGGTTGACCAGGATGTTCAGGCAAAACAGTTGTGCTGTCTGTGAGGCAAACGCGCCGCACACGGTAGCGGATCTGGAGGCAGAGCAAGCTTAAATTCAAACAGGCTCGTGCTGAACCATTTTCATGATTTTTGGTTGATCCGGCTTGTTTTTTATTTGCCAAATATCATACTTGGCCTGCAATCTTACCCACATTTCGGCTGTACTCAATCCTGCCTGTTCCAAACGCCAGGCCAGTTGAGGCGTGATGGGGGCATTTCCGTGCAGAACGCGGGAAATTGCTTCACGGCTGTAACCTAAATTTTTAGCAAACTGCGTGACACTCAGCCCAAGCTCAGGCAGCACATCTTCACGCAAAATTTCACTTGGATGGGGGGGGTTATGCATGTACATGACGATTCCTTAATAATTATCCTTTAATGATAATCTTCATAATTCACAAGAAAAACATTGCTATTTTCAAATTCGAAGGTGATGCGCCAGTT
Source organism: Advenella mimigardefordensis DPN7 (assembly GCF_000521505.1). GTDB lineage: Bacteria > Pseudomonadota > Gammaproteobacteria > Burkholderiales > Burkholderiaceae_B > Advenella > Advenella mimigardefordensis. Next base: position 2,873,039 of record NZ_CP003915.1, on the reverse strand, counting down.
TCCGGAAACGGTTAACGACCATTGTGCAAAGCGATCCCCTATTAATTGGTGGCAATTCCAAAGTCCATTCAATTCCGCAATATCTGAAAGTTCGTCCAGAACAGCCAGCATTCTTGACAATTTTTTCGCATGAACTGCGCTAATACCTGCGGTGGATCCTGTTTCAAAAAATTTTTTTAATCCTTTATGGATAAAACTCTTGATCATTGCCTGCCTTTGCCTTTTGTTTTTTTTTGTGTGATCTATTAGATCACATTGAGTGTGATCTGTAAAGTCACACCCCAATGGATGCTGACCGGAAGCGCAGGCGCAATGGCGCGAACTCATCGCTGACTTCTGGGGAACGACGTTGTTCCCGAGGGCTAAGTCCTGGTATGCCGGTGCCAATATTCCGGGGAAAAAAGTCGAAAGCCTCAATTTCCCCTTGGGGCTGCCGAGCTATATCAGCAAGTTTCAGGAAAGCGCTGCCAATGGGTATGCGGGTTTCGAATTGTCGAGATAACATCGCAACGATTATGCTATGAATAACGCAAACGACGCTGCTAAGCGTCGTTTGCTGCGTTCAGGTCAAATGAGCAGTTCTTTTTATCGTTTAATCTCAGGCCGGGACGAGTAACTCGCCCATGGCCTGCGCGGCGTATTCGTGAGATCGCATGCGTGCGGCAGAGTCGTAGATGCGGCAGTCAATCATCAGCTCGTCGGCCTCGGTCTGCGCCACCAGTTTCTGTAAACCGGCGGCAGCCGTTTCGCGATCACCCGCAACGGTGCAGCCCATAACCTGTTCCATAACCGCCTGTTCGCGACTGGACAGGCTATCCACATACCCCTCTTGTGGTTTGGGTAGCAACCCCAGGCGCCCTGTGTGCAAATCAATCATCCACTTGCGATGCGAGCTTGCAAGGTAGTCGGCTTCTTCGTTCGTATCCGCAACAAATACATTCACGCCGACCATGACATAGGGCTTGGCCAGATGGGCCGATGGCCGGAAGTTTTTCCGGTAATGCGCGATGGCCTGATGCAGAAAGCGCGGTGCGAAGTGCGAGGCGAAAGCATAGGGCAGACCCAGCGCGGCTGCCAGGTCTGCACCGTACAGACTGGAGCCGAGTATCCACACCGGCACCTTATGCGCGCCAGGAGCGCCGCGCACCGGCCTGCGACCATTATCGGCGAGGTAATCCATCACTTCAATGACATCATCCGCGAAATTGCGCTCGGGAGCACCACGACGCAAGGCCTGGATAGTCGGGCCACCCGTGCCAGGCGCGCGTCCCATGCCCAGGTCGATGCGATCCGGATAGAGGGTGGCAAGGGTACCGAATTGTTCAGCGACAACAAGGGGTGAATGATTGGGCAGCATGATGCCGCCGGCTCCCACCCGGATCCGGGATGTCGCAGCTGCGATCTGGCTGATGATCAGCGAGGTGGCGGCCGACCCGATACCAGGCATGTCATGATGTTCGGCAATCCAGTAACGGCTAAAGCCGTGCTGCTCAACGTGGCGGGCCAACTGGCGTGATTCGTCAATCGCATCGGCGAAGGTTTTGCCTTCACCGATCGTCACCAGATCCAGTACAGATAGTGCAGTCATTTATGACTCCGGCAAAAAAGATGATCCATAGTGTGACTGATGCCGTGCAAATGATAAAGCCGCTTACGTGACCGTCACTCGGTCCTTAAATTCCCCAATAGGACAGGGCGGTTCCTGCCGCTTTTTGCCCGGCGCTCAGATTTCCCAGGGCACACCAGCCTGCCAGCGTTCGATCAACAGGTCTATGAAGGCGCGGATACGTGGCGACAGGTGCCGTTTGCTGGGATAGACGACCCGTATCGGCTCGGGGGGCGGGCGGAAGGGTTTGAGTACTTCGACCAGCGTGCCGGCACGCAAGTCGTTGCCGGTAATATAAGTGGGAATGTGCACCAGACCAAAGCCTGCCAGCGCCGCATCGCGCATGGCTTCAGAGCTGTCGATGGTCAGGCGTGCCGGTGCTTCGCAAAGATGCAGGCCGTCCGGTGTCTGGAAGCGCCAGGCTATCGATTTTTCTCCACTGGCGAAGGCGATGGTGTCGTGTTGCACAAGATCGCCGGGGTGTTGTGGCACCCCTTTTTTTGCCAGATAATCGGGCGAGGCGCAGGTGGCAAATTGCTGCCAGGCCACGGTACGCGTGAGCAATTGCGAGTCTTCCCTGGGCGCGCCGATGCGAACGGCGATATCGAACCCTTCTTCAACCAGATCGATGAATCGGTCGGTGAACCGGATGTCTGCGCTTACTTCGGGCCACTGTTTCAGGAACTGATCCAGCAACGGCAGTATATGCCGCTGGCCGAAAGACAGGGAGGAGGTCAGGCGCAGAGTGCCAGAAGGCTGGTCGCGCCGGTCCAACATGGTTGCCTCAATTTCGTCCAGATCGTCCAGCACCTGGCGCCAGCGTTCGTAGACGGCCTTGCCTTCGTCGGTCAGGCTGAGTTTGCGGGTGGTGCGATGTAACAGGCGGGTGTGCAGACGGGTTTCAAGGCGCGCCACGCTTTTGCCGACGGCCGAGCGGGTCAGGCCCAGCATATCGGCCGCAGTGGTGAAGCTGCCCGTTTTTACCGTGGCTACGAACGCGGTGATATCGCCCAGGCGGTTTGGTTCCATGATTGTGCTTTTCAAGAACCGCCCAGCGGGTCGCTATCCAGGGCATCGGCAAACTTTCGCATGGATTTGACGAATGCCTCCAGTTCGTCTTTGGGCCAGTCTCTGAAAATCACATTTGCCATGCGTTCACGCGCCGCATCAATGCGATCGGTCATCGCCTTCCCCCTGGGCGCGATAACCGCCTCGCGCACACGCCGATCCTGGGCGTTTGGCTGGCGCCTCACAAGCTCCATACTTTCCAGCTTGGCAACCTGGCGACTAATGGTGGTGTAGTCACGCCCCGAACGGTCTGCCAGATCCACGACACCGATTGGCCCCAGTCGTTCGACCATAACGAGCACGGTAAACAGCGCCCGGTCCAGACGGATTCCAGCATCTTCGATCATCTTTTCATCATTTTTTGGGCGGTTCAGTGCACTAACAATACTGATCAGAGAGCCATGAAGTGATTTCATTTGCTCGGATATATGTGTATCTTGCACATTTTTTTCAGATGGCATATTATTACTCCTGTTAAGTGCATAATACACATATTGGAGTAATCATGACAAGTCATTTGGCAACAGATGTACTCATTTGCGGGGCAGGAGCCGCCGGGCTGACGTTGGCCATTGAGCTGGCACGGCGTGGCGTTGCCTTCCGGCTGATCGAAAAGAACGCCGTACCGTTTGCCGGCTCACGTGGCAAAGGCATTCAGCCCAGAACGCAAGAGGTATTCGAGGATATGGGCATCGTGGATCAGATTGTGGCGCGAGGGGGCTTTTACCCATCGGCGCGCAGCTATCGCGACGATGGGAGTTACGTTGAATCAGAGCTATCCGAAGCAACTGAAGCCGCGCCGGCCGAGCCATATCAATTGCCGGTTATGCTTCCGCAATGTTTGACCGAACAGACGATGCGCGAGCGGCTGACCGAACTCGGCCATCTGGTGCAGTTCGATTGTGAGCTGCTTGGATTCGAGCAAGATGCGGACGGTGTTACAGCACATATTAGCGGGCCGGCAGGCCGGCAGACGGTCAGCGCTCGTTATCTTGTGGGTGCAGACGGTGGGCGCAGTTTTGTCAGGAAAACACTTGAAATAGACTTTCCTGGCAAGACGCTGGGCGTCCGCGCGATTGTGGCCGACGTGACATTGACCGGCCTGGATCGCGAGGCGTGGCACCGGTTTAGCGATGGCGACATGCAGCGCATGGTCGCCATTTGCCCGCTGGCCGGCACTGAACTGTTCCAGATTCAGGCGCCGATTGCGCCTGATGCGCAGTCGGATTTGTCTGCTCAGGGGTTGACAGCGCTGGTCACTGAACGAACGAAACGTGAAGACATTATTGTGCATGCCGTATCATGGGCTTCTGATTATCAGATGAGTGCGCGTCTGGCTGAGCGCTATCGCATTGGCCGAGCGTTTCTGGTCGGCGACGCCGCCCATATACACCCGCCCACCGGTGGTCAGGGTCTTAATACCAGTGTGCAGGATGCCTATAATCTGGGCTGGAAACTGGCGGCCGTGCTGCGAGGTGCACCAGACCGCTTGCTGGATAGCTACGAGGCAGAACGCCGTCCGGTGGCTGAAGCCATGCTTGGCCTTTCCACGCGGCTGCTCAAGGATCAAAAAGAGGGCGGCATGCGCCGCGGACGCGAGACGCGCCAGCTGGATATTGGTTATTTGGATTCGCCCCTGGCAATAAATTTGCCTGAACGCAAAGACGGTGTCCGTGCCGGTAGCCGCGCGCCGGACGCCTTGTTCCAGGGTGCAGCGGGTCAGCCATCACGATTGTTTCAGCTGTTCAAAGGCATACACTGGACATTACTGGTCTACGCCGAAAGGCAGAAGACGTTGGCGGCAAGGCCGGAGTTACACGTGCATCATATCGGCCCCACCGGCGACGTCATCGATGCCTGGAATCACATTCGTGACGCTTATCAATTGGCACCAGGAGAATGTGTGCTCATTCGTCCGGATGGTTATGTTGGCGCGGTCATTGACGTAGATAACCTGACAAACCTCGATGCCTACCTGGATGGCGTGGGCGTGTGCCAGCTGGAAGCAGAGACAAGCTGAGCATGCAGTACTAATGCGTTGCCGGCGCGCCAGCCATTTCGTTTTCAAGCAGGTGAGCAATCTGCAATTGATCGTTCAATAGGAAATCAATATCCTCAAAGGTGGTGAGCGGATTGAGCAGGACGGCGCGCAGCAGTGTGAGGCCCTGGTTGTCATACTGATTGATGGCTCGGAAGGTTCTGGAGACAAAGCTGTCTCCCTTCTGTCGTTGCCATTTCTGCAGGGCGATATTGAAGCGATTGATTTCGATATTGCCAGCATCGTCAATGTGTTGATTGCGATATTTTTCAGGGATATAGCGGTAGGTAAGAATATTCATCACCGGCGCAGTCATCAGCTCGAACTCGGGGCGCGCCTCGATAGCCTGCGCCATATAGCGGGCGCGCGCCAGGCTCTCTGAGAAAAGCGCGTCGTAGCCGTTTTTGCCGATAATATGTAATGCAGCATGCAAATACAGGGCAGTTGCCGGGCGCGAGCCTTCCAGGGTGAATCTGCCCTGGTCAAAAGAGGTAGCACGCACGGCATAGGGCGCGTGATGCATGGTCAGTTGGGACAGGGCAGGGTCACGGAAAAACAGCATGCCGCAACCTAATGGCAGCATCAACTGTTTATGACCATCAATCGTCACAGTATCGGCCTGCGCGATGCCGTCCAGCAGATGCTTGTTGCTTTCGCTCAAAATCAGCCCTCCCCCCCAAGCCGCATCCACATGAACGTGGGCATTAATTTGCCTGCCTATCTCACCTATTTTGTCTAATGCATCGATGCTGCCGTAATCGGTGGTGCCGGCAATGGCAACCAGACAGGCAATTTTTCTGCCGGCTTGCTGGTATTTGTCGATGGCTTCGCGTAATGCGTCCAGGTCTATCTGACAGTGGTCGTTGACCGGCACTTTATGCAGTTCGGCGCCCAGTAACTGTGCGCCCTTGTCAAAGGAATAGTGCATCAGGGCCGAGCCGATGATGACGGGCTTGTCTGCATGGGGTGATGAATTCTCTGCTGTCCCCGTCGTTCCCGCCCGACGCATTGCGGTCCATAGCGCACTGATATTGGCGAGCGTGCCACCGCTGGTAAAGATGCCCAGCGCAGAGGACCTGGCCTGCAAGTGATTTTCGTAGAATTGCCTATCGGCACCGAATATTTCCCGGTGCAGCATGCCAATCACCTGTCGCTCCAGAAAGGCCAGGCCGCGACTGGTCTCTATTTTGACCACGTTTTGATTCAGCGTCTGCACCAGTCGTCCGATCTCCGGAAGAAACTGAGGAAGCGGCGAGGTCATATGACCCAGGTATCTTGGCGAGGCCAGATGCGAACAGTGAGGCAGGACTTCGTTGTCAAACATGTCAAGATAGGCCTCGGCCGTTGTTCCCTGCGTGGGCGCATCACATTGCATGAACTTGCTGCGGATGCCTTCAATACCCATCTCATCGATGGCATCGGATGCCTCGAAAAATGTTCTGCAGCTTTCATCCACTCTATTGCGGATGACCGTGGTGTTGGCAAGGAAAAGGGCGTCAATCAGTGCTTGCGGGGTTTGCGCTTCGTTGATCGAGTCTGTTGCGCTATCGGCGCCACTGTTCAGAACTACATTCATGTTGAAATTCTCAATAGTCATTTATCTTTGCTGGCGATTTTAATGCATCCATACCAGCGGTATAAACTCCAGCGTTGGCGTATTCAAAAACAAACTTAATCCCATGTTGAATGAGGACGGCAAATGAATAAATTGATTCAACAGGGAGGGAAAGGCAGAAAGCTAAGTAATTTGCATCGAGCTGTTTCGCCATGCTGATTGTCGTGTAGAAAACATGATCAGCTCGATGAAACAAATATATTGCTTGTTTACAGGCCCAGAAATTTGAATGGCTTGGCCGGTCTGAATTGGCTGTTGGCCATGCCTGAGTATATATTTGACTGTTCGGGACCCAGGTCCAGTTTGAGTACTTGTCCGGTTTTTTCCGAGAAATCGATTTTTTCCAGATTGATCCAGAAAACATTAGGGGTCAGCGCCGACTCAAAAAAATAGCGCTTCCGTTTATGATCGGCGACGGTGCGCCAGCGGGTGGAGGAAATATTAGGTTCATTCGGGGTTGTCAAACCATAAGGCACGGACACATTGCGAATAACTGAAAAGACGCTGGCAATTGCCTCAACCGCTTTCTCGCTTTTCGGGATGGCGTTCACGTAGAACATGGCCCGGGCGTAGCGGTCTGCCGCGCGATTGGTGCCAGGTAGCATGACGGTGCCGCCGATCTGCTTCCAGTACTCCTCCATGGCAAGCTGTTTTTCGAAAATAGGCGAGTTGGTCATAACCTGGTAATCACGGCTGTGATGAATGACCTGCTTGCCGTCTATATATTCAATGATCGCGCTGTCACCTGAGGCATCCGAAAGTGAGAGGTGCAGGGTGGCCAGGCGATCCTGACCCGGCACGTTGTCCGTGACCACAGTGAAGGGTTGCTTTTCCAGGGTTTCTACCGCTTCCTGAACCGTTGCAAAGTTATCCAGCGCGTATTGTGCCCAGGCAGCGATGGACAGGCCGGGCGACTTACCGTCGTATTTTGGATAGGAGGACTCTACCAGCCACAGTACATTGGCGACCAGTCCGGCTTCGTTCATGCCATCTGTGGTAGAAATATCGTAGCCCGATGCAATGACGCTACCGTACTTCGAGGTCCACTGTATGGAATTGGGTCCAGCTTCCCCGTTGCGCTGCATGCCACGGGGGAATACCCATAAATTGGTCCCGACATCAGTCTTCCAGTCCATGGAACGTGCCGTGATAACCTCACCCTGTAAACCGTGATACACCAACCGGGTGCAGGCCTGCACCGACGGAACAGCCATGCTGGCTGCCAGTAACATGGTTACACACAGCTTCTTGAGAGAATGCGGATGGCGGGACATGTATCTATCCTGTGGCAAATTGTTCGTTAATCATTCAAAATGAAACTACAGTATACTTGGATTGACAAACTTCAGCGTGGCACAACATTGTCCAGGCCGGAGTCGAATCCGTGCGTTTTCGCTGTGAGAGGAACGCGACCAACAGCGGTACATGCCGCAAGCTAGAGAGCCTGCCTTGAACACACCTGTTTCTGCCTTATCCCTCGCTATTTTGCTGCTTGCGACAATGACGGTTGCCGGTGCTACCGAACCGGATTCAAATCCGCCTGAAGTTCAGGTGCCGGGTATTGCTGTCCGGGCTGATCGGGCCCTGCAGATAACCCCATACCTGTGGGCCGCAGAGCTGTACGGCCGTATTTCGCCCTTTCGTCGGGGTCCGACGATCGGCGTTGATAAGCCTTTTTCTGAAGTGCTTGATAGTCTGAAGTTTGGTGGATTTATCGATGTTTGGGCACGCTCTGGTCGCTACGTGCTGTCCGGGGATCTTGCCTACGTTGACACGAAAGAGAACAAGTCATTTGGCCCCCTGCCGGGAATAGGGCCACTACCACCGGGCATACACGGGGCCGGCCGGGTCGATTCCAAATTGTTCACGGCGACGCTGCTGGGTGGATATCGTGTTGTCGACACACCGGATTGGACCCTGGATGCGCTGGCAGGTTTGCGCGTCTGGCATGTGTCGAACAAGGTCAGAGTCAGCGCACTTGAACAGTCGCGCAGTTACAAGGAAAGCTTTGGCTGGGCTGAGCCTGTGCTTGGTGTGCGCGCTTTTACAAATCTGTCAGATCAACTCTCTATGCAGGCGCAGGCCAATATCGGGGGGATGGGCATCGGCTCTCGATTTGCCTGGTCGGCACAGGCAACCATGAATTACATCATCAATAAGAATTTTTCAATCTCCGCCGGGTACAAGGTGCTTGACGTTAATTACAACCGCAATGAACATGTGTATGACACGCGCTTGCATGGACCGGTATTGGGTTTGACGTATCGGTTTTGATGTTGACGGGCGGTGGCTATTTGGCGCCATGTGCTCAAGAGTGCAACAACTAAGCCAGCTCTGTCGAAGAACTGATCGCTCAGTCCAGACATGCCGGAAAAAACGAACGTTTGCTGCGTCGAGCATTGGCGCACCCAGTCATCTGGCCGGAGAGTTGTTTAACCAACGGACTTGATCACATATACTGCATGTTTTCTGTCAGGGTAGTGCGCCGTCATCCATTCTGCAACCGGTATTGATCGCTGGAGAACTGCAGGCGGGCAGAAGATGACTACAACCGACGTAGAACACCGGCCGGGCTACGCGCAGGGAATACAGGGCTCCGATCTGATGAAAAACCGGCAGGCTCACGCAGAACGCTTCAAGGCGGAAATGATTGCAGATCATATTGCGCGGGCGGATCCTTCCGTACGACCCTTTCGGCTTACTGGGGAGGTGGGCAGGTTCACATTTGAGTACTGTGCAGGAGGATGCGTTCGTAGCATGAAATAAGGATGTGGCGTCCTGAACTGTGCATGTATGTCAGGATTTCGGGTTTTGTACTGTCTGAGAGGAACTGCTGCAGGAGAACACTGATCGAGCCATTAGGCGTGTCGGCAGGCCAGAGTATCAATAACTATAAACACTCTCAGCCAGCCTGTCTATGGCATCGCCTCCGCTGAAATATTGCCAGTTTGCGCAGGCAACAAAAAACAGGCTTGATGGAAATCAACGCCAAACACCGGCTCAAAAAGTATGATAGCTGCCGACCTGAACAAGGTTGTTCTGGCCATACACGATTGTCACTCAGAAAAAAAGATTCGCCATGAGAGTCCCGCCTGTCACGTCCGTTGAATCTTGCGCCACGCTGCCTGCCCTCAAAGCTTTGCTCTTTCATGTGCAAAAGCCAATGGCTAGAGCTTGTTTGGTAGATGCGGGGGGCGCTCTTGAGCGCGGTGTGCCAGACTACAGAAAATCCCAAGACGATCCCCATTACGAAGTGCGCGTGGTAAACCCACCCGAATCGCTGAATCAATGGATGAAGCAGGGCGCGGAACTGGGCCTTTCAAGGTCCGGGACGGTACGGGTGTGGTTGTGTGGAAAAATTATTGCTGCAGAAAGCGAGGGGGATTGCGACGTACATTGCGCCAGACAACTCACTGAAGAGGAAGTTTTCTATGCAACCGTTTATTTGTTCTCTATCGGGCAGCGCTGGAGTGATCCAGATCAGGGAGAGGAATAAATGGCGTATCGTTCAACGATGGGTATGTTGAAGATTTTGCATACCGAAGCGGCGATGACTTTCGGCGGACAGGAGCATCGCATTTATAAAGAGATGCTGGCCATGCGTGAGCGCGGCCATTATCTGGAGGCGGTCTGCCAGCCTGGCGCGCATCTCATTGCCAGACTGCGCGATCAGGGGTTTGTCGTTCATGAGGTTGCCATGGCCGGGCTGAAGAATTACTTGACCGGTGTAAAAAAAATACGAAAAATCGTCTGGCGCGGGCAATTTCAGATAGTCAACACACATAGCAGAACCGATACGGTGGTGGCTGCGCTGGCCGCGCGTCTGGCGCGTGCGCCGCTTATCGTGCGTACCCGACATTTGGGCAAAGCACCCGGATCGTTGTTGTCTTACACCATTTTGCCGCATCGTGTGATTGCCATCAGTCAATACGTTCGCGACCAATTGCAGAGCAGGGGTGTAAGCAACGAGAAAATGGGTCTGGTCTATACTGCCGTTGCCCTGCCCGATGGTGCTGTGGCATCGTCTATACGCCAGGAACTCGGCATACCTACAGACGCGATCATCATCGGTTCCGTCGGCCATATGCGTATTCCAAAAGGACATGACAAGTTGATTGCGGCCGCGTTGCCAATCATCAAAACGATGCCGAATGTGCATCTGGTGATCGCAGGCAGGGGAGAGCCGCTATTGAGTCAGTTGCAAGCGCAGGTAAAAGAAGCGAAGCTGGGGCATCAAATTCATCTTCTGGGTCAACGCAATGATGTCCCGAATTTATTATCTGGCTTTGACATTTTTGCGCTGGCGACCGAAGCGGAGGCGCTGGGAACGGCGTATATTGAAGCCAGTTCCTATGGCTTGCCTTTGGTAGGGACGGATATCGGCGGGGTGCCCGAAATTATTGAACACGGACGCAATGGCTTTCTGTTTCCGCTCAAAGATATAACAGCGCTGGAAAAAACACTGCATCATCTTGTGTCAAATGCGCAACTCAGTCAGGAAATGGGAAATAATGCGAAGGCGATGTTCGAGCAGGACCCGCGATGGAAAATTGAATATATGGCAAGTGAAACTGAAGCGGTTTACAGGAAATGGCTTCACGAGCGTACGTAAAAAGCCGGTATAAAAAATAATAACAAAGCGCCGTTTGGTGTTGCTACGTTTTGTTTGCCAGCTCGGCTACTTCGGGTACATCGCAAAAAGCCTGTTTCATTTGACGCAGCACAATCATTAGTTCAGTCTGCACTCCGTCATTGAGAATGTCATTGAGCAGAGCGGCTGCATAGACTGGATCTTTGCGAAATATGTCTGTCATGACAGCATCATGAGATATGTCATTCATAATATAAGAAATAATCAAAAGAGACGAGAAAGAAAAATCTATTTTTTTCCGAGGCTGCTTTTCGCAGACTCCAGCCTGGCAGAAAACCCCTTGCGTTCAAGCGCTAATGCCGTGCTCTCCAGTACCTTGAGTAGCGGAAAGCCGATTTCAGTTTCAAGTTCGCTGATCGCTGCGAACGTGACCTGCCAGTGCTGTTCCAGCCGCTTCAATAATGCTTTTCCCTTAGCGGTAAGATGAACGCCGGTTTTGCGTCCGTCTTCCAGTGTGTGGCGTTCAAGCAGGCCGTCTTCAATCATCAGCAGGACAGACTGGCTGATTGCGCCCTGCGTGAGATAAGTGCTGGCGGTAATGTCGGAAATGGTTTCCGCACCCGCCTTTAGGGCGCGCATGACAGGGGTATAGCGCGCACGGTAGGTGAGGTTGATGGCACGATACTGCGCTTCTGCGCCTTCGTCTACCAATTCACCTACGTAACGTAGCAATTCGCCGAGCCCAGGTTTCGCTTTTGAAGTCATGAGCAGCATTGTATATTAGTGCTAATTTAAATGTCTAATGATAAATTGCCTGATGACTTCTCTGCTACTTCGCATCTGCCAAAGATCATATTTTTCTTTTAAAGGTTGTGCCAGCATGGTACATTAGTGCTAATGTAATTTCCTAATGTATTTTTCATCACGGCATGGGATATGGTCGGCAAACCGTCAGGCCATATTTTTAACCCGTCATTCGAGCTCATCATGACCGACACTCACTTCAAAGATCATTTTTCCACCGGCTCGGCCAGTTATGCAGCACATCGTCCAACCTATCCCTTGCAGCTGGTAGACGAATTGGCCAGGATCAGCCCCAGTACGCAGCTCGCTTTGGATTGCGGTTGCGGGACCGGGCAGCTTTCTGTTTTGCTCGCCGAACGTTTTGCGCGCGTGGTAGCGACAGACGCCAGCGCAGCGCAAATAGAGCAGGCGCAACCGCGCCAAGGGGTCACGTATCGAACGGCGCTTGCCGAAGACAGCGGTTTGCCGGATGCGTCTGTGGATTTGGTCACGGTGGCGCAGGCCGCCCATTGGCTGGACCTGGACAAATTCTATGGCGAAGTGCGCCGGATTGCCCGGCCAGATGCGGCCATTGCGCTGATCACTTACGGCGTGCTTCATGTCGAAGGCGAGATTGACGAACTGGTTCAGCACTTTTATTACAAGGTGATTGGCCCGTACTGGCCGGCCGAGCGACGTCATGTCGAAGAGGGCTATCGCGGTCTGGATTTCCCGTTTCAGGAGCGCGCATTCCCTGCACTGGAGATTGAGGTTTCGTGGAAACTGGCGGACCTTTTCGGCTACATGACCACCTGGTCGGCAGTGAAGGCGGCGACGAAGGCATTGGGTACGAATCCTCTGGTCAGTTTTGAAGCACAGTTGCGTGAGCAATGGGGTAATGCCGAGGAACCCAAACGCGTTACCTGGCCACTTTCGCTGCGGGTAGGCAATGTGGCAATTACAACTGAATAAGTCACCCTATAAATGAATATGAGTCATTGCGCCGCAACGCCAGTAGCGATGCAGGTGACAGGCGAGGTAAGGTTGAGTTGAGGGAGATAGACGGCAATCATTTAACGTTCGACGTACGTTGTCATGATGAAACCGACTTGATCAGCTCGGGTACGCACGAGCGGTTCATTGTTAATTTAAGCGGAACAGTTTTTAAATAAAGTGGCTGAGAAACAGAACAAAAGCCACTGAACCGGAGTAGGCTTTCTTGCCTCTAAATGGTCTGTTTGACGACAGCGAGAAAATGCTTCGGCCATGCTATCGGTCACGTTTCATTCGGGTTCAATGGCGTTTGCAATAATTTCTGATAGAACGCCAGGTCCAGCCATTGGCCGAATTTGTATGCGGCCTGCCGGATGACACCGGCCGGCTCAAAGTCCAGACGCTCGTGCAATACGATGCTGGCCTGGTTTGACAGGTCAATGCCGCCGATCATGGTGTGCACGTCCCTTGCTGTTGCTTCTTCGATCAGGCTGCTCAGCAGGCGCTTGCCCAAACCCAGCCCGCGACATTCGTGATGAATGTAAATCGAGTGCTCAACGCTATATTTGTACGCCGGCCAGGCCCGAAAAGTGCCGAAAGAGGCGAAGCCAAGCAGTTTGCCTTGCTCATCCTCTATACCCAGTACAGGGAAATCGTTGCGGCGCTTGGTTTCAAACCAGCTTTTCATGGACTCGGGTGCACGGGGTTTGTAGTCATAGAGCGCCGTGGAATGAAGAATCGCATGATTAAAAATGTCCAGAATGGCGCTGGCGTGGCGATCTTCTGTGCAATGGATCAGTCGCATATGCATTCCTGATGGCGTTTATTATAAAAGACAAATTGTATACTATATGAGACTAATTTGAATGGGAAATTTTGTGCGGAAGTTGTATGACCGTCACTGACAAGTCTTCGGGGACAGCACGGTTTTTGGGGGCGTGACGGGTCTTGTACCTATGGGAGGACTATTCTGTGGCCTCGTGAAAAGGGCTCGATGGGCTTACCACCTACAAATGGCAGGCAGGCGTTAGGCGCGGGGCAGGTTCGCGCCTGATCGTATCTGTTGAAAAGGGTCTGGGTTAACGCGCCAGAGGATGCCCTAATTCGTATCCGGGGTGTTCCGGGCCGGTGCTCGTATTTCAGTTGTGAATACTTCATCGTCTATCGGCAGGCCGCTGATGCTGTCAATCAGCAGCGGTTGTGCCAGTGCGCCGGTTTGCCTGTTAATGGTGACAACGCTGGCGCCTTCGGGCGAGAAATGACGGTTGCCCCATTCCTGCAGCAGGACCAGTATGGGTTTGAAATCGCGCCCGCTGTCTGTCAAAACATATTCATAGCGTGGCGGATGCTCGCAGTACCGGTTCCGCGCCAGCAGGCCGGCGTGGACCAGTGCATTCAAGCGGCGCGTCAACATGCTTGGCGCGATGCCCAGGCTTTTTTGAAATTCATCAAAGCGCGTCAGTCCTCTGAATGCATCGCGCAGGATGAGAATGTTCCACCATTCGCCTACATGCTCAAGGCTGCGTGCTATCGGACATCTCATATTTTGAAAGCTGGTGTGTTTCATTTTTCTCTGGTGTTTTTGGAAGTGAACTGCTACGATAGCGCAAAGTAACTATCATTATAGTAGTAACTATTCATATCGTCTTTATCACAACTTTATATCGTCATTATTTGTGGGGAACAATACAGTGCACGCGCCCTATTATCTGGAAGATTTGACCGTTGGTCAGCGTTTTCATAGTGAAACATATTGTTTGACCGAAGAAAAGCTGATTGCCTTTGCATCGGAATATGACCCACAGCCGTTTCACCTGGATAAAACGGCGGCGGCTGCTACTTTGTTCAAGGGGCTGGCCGCCAGTGGCTGGCATACGGCTGCCATAACCATGAAGTTGCTCAATAGCGGTGGCGCGCCGCTGGCCGGTGGCATTATCGGAGCGGGTGGCGAGATCGAATGGCCACGGCCCACGCGTGCGGGCGACATTCTGCAGGTGTTCAGCGAAGTAATAGAGATTATTCCGTCCCGTTCCAAACCACAGCAGGGCCTGGTCAGAGTGCGCAGTGAAACCCGCAATCAGCGTGCAGAAGTACTGCAAATCCTCACTGCCAAGTTGATTGTGCCGCGTCGGCCTCAGTTGCAGTCGGCCGTAGTTGACTAGAAATGATGCAGCTTGTCGCCCCTTCATGTCCGTTGATATCCGGGTAATGGCAGTTGTAATAGTGGCCGCTTGCTCCTGTGTGGCGATATCTGTTGTGATGCGGACGTTCCTTTGACTTTTCCAGGTACACAACCATGCCAACGATTGAATTTTTTTTGACTATCGCAGTCCTTATTCCTACCTGGCCCATTGCCAGTTGCAGCGTATGCCGGTTGCTATTGACTACCACCCTTTCGATATTCGTCATTTGATGGAGCAGGTGGGTAATGTGCCCACGACCGTGACCTGCAAGGCCAAGGGGCAATACGCAAAAGCAGATATCCAGCGCTGGATTATGCGCTATGAGGTGCCGTTTCAGCGCCATTCAAATATGCGCGCAATCGATTTTCTGCAACTGCTGCGTTTGACCGTTTTTGCCATTCACCAGGGCAAAGGGCCGGCAGTGATCACTGCGCTTTATGACGCTGTGTGGGCCAGCGATACGCCCTTGAGTAGGCCTGAAGAGATTGCCGCCGCAGTGGCCGGCACAGGATTGAGTATTGATGAGATTGAGGCCGGGCTAAAGGATCCGGCCTGGAACGAGGTATTGGATGCGTCAACTCAAACAGCAGTGGACAAAGGCGTTTTTGGCGCGCCCACAATGTTTTTTGGCGACGAGATGTATTTTGGCAACGATCGTCTGCATTTTATTGATGAAAAACTAAAGGAGCTGGTATGAAACCATTGGCGATCGTGACGGGAGTGGGACCAGGGACAGGATCGGCGATTGTCCGTCGATTTCATGAAGGCGGTTTTGCGGTTGCCATGCTGGCACGCAATGTGGAACGGCTGGCTGATTTAGAGAACGCCTTGCCTGATGCCTTCGCCGTGCCTTGCGACGTCTCGGATCCGGCGGCGTTGCAGACAGCGCTGGCGCAGATCGAAGCGTGCGCCGGCGTGCCCGAGGTGGTGGTGCACAATGCAGTGGGCGGCGCTTTCGGTACGTTCCAGGATATTGATCCGGCGATTCTGGAGCGCAATTTCCAGGTTAATGTGATGGCGTTGCTGCACCTGGCACGCTGGGCAGCGCCGCGTATGGCTGCTGCTGGAAAAGGTGCGTTGATCGCCACGGGTAATACTTCGTCTCAGCGGGGCAGGGCGCATTTCGCGGGGTTTGCACCAACCAAGGCGGCGCAGCGTATTCTGGCCGAGTCCATCGCGCGTGAGATGGGGCCGCAGGGCGTGCATGTGGCGTATTTGCTGATTGATGCGGTCATTGATGTACCCTGGACGCGCGAACGTTATCCGGATAAACCGGATGACTTCTTTATCCGTCCGCGGGATATTGCCGAGGAAATCTGGCATGTGGCGCACCAGCCTAAATCGGCCTGGTCGTTCCTGACGGAAGTGCGGCCGTTTGCCGAAAACTGGTAGCGTAATTGAGGGGTGTACGTTAGGGGCATTCGCGGCGTGAGATCGGCCTGAACCCCCTTTTGCAAAGCGCTGCTTATTCGCCTGACGTAACGGCAGGCGGCAGGATCAGGCGGTAGACGGTGGCGCAGGTTTCGTGCATCGGCAGACTGTTTTTATGCGCCAGGCACAGCACGACAGCGCCCTGAATGCTGGAGAGCACCAGCGTGGCCAGTGCAACCGCTGGCAAATCATTGCGAATTGTTCCTGCAGCCTGGCCTTCCTGAAGAATGTTTTGTACAGACGCGCGCCAGGACGAGAGCATGGTGCTTAGGAGCGTACTGAATTTTTCAGAAGTGGGCGCCATTTCAAGGGAAAACTTCCCCACCAGGCATCCTTGGCGGTTTCCGCCGCGTTCCAGGCCAAAAGCCATTTCTTCCATATACCCACGCAGCCGTTCAGGAGCAGGGATGTCCAGATTGGTCGCCCAGCGTTGCAGGCGCTGCGCGCTGCCCTTGTGGTATTCACCCAGTACGGCCATGGCGAAGGCTTCTTTCGAGCTGAAGTGATGGTAGAAAGAGCCCTTGGGTAATTGGGCGCTCACCAGTACAGCGTCCAGGCTGGTGCCATTGTATCCCGTTGCATAGAACCGTCGCATGCCATGCTTTAGCAGGTTTTCTTTACTTGATAGAGGCGTTCGTGTGGAGGTTGCCATAGGTGTCCCGATGCCGGCCCGGCCAGCAAGAAGCGTGGTTCATGACCCGACTCATTAGTCTGATTCATAGTGCCTGCTAGTTTATCACGCAATGCAATTTCTTTATTTTACTCTGCAGAATCATATACTCCTTACTTATGCGACAGGAAAATGATGGAGTAGACTCACTGGTTTACATTCACCTCAAGGCATAGGCTGGATTTGGCCGGTATTGCACTGGGGAGACTGGCTTTTTAAGGAGCAATAGACATGGATCATCAGGAACAGCAACACCCGGTGCGCGTTGTGAATGGTATCGAAGAACTCAGGCAGCTTACCGGCCAGAACATCGGTGTAAGCGACTGGATGTGGGTCACCCAGGAAATGGTCTCCCAGTTTGCCCAGGCTACTGGAGATCACCAATGGATTCATGTGGATCCCGAGCGTGCCCGGCGTGAGTCGCCCTTTGGCGGTCCGGTAGCACATGGATTTTTGACCCTATCGCTGTTGCCTGCGCTGATGGGTAGCTTAATTTCGGTGAAGGGAATCAAATTGGGCGTCAACTATGGCATGAACAAAGTCCGGTTTACTTCGCCAGTGCCGGTAGGCAAGCGGGTTCGGATCCAGGTTTCGTCGCGGCAGGTAGATGTGGACGCTGAGGCAGGTGTGGCGAATCTGATCTGGAACGTGGTATTTGAAGCTGAAGACACGCCAAAGCCGGTATGCGTGGCAGAAGCACTATCCAGATATTACTTCTGATCGTTACATCACCTACAACTGAAATGCCACGCCTTACTCGTTAGATCTATTATCCGGTCATCGCTACATCAGCCCTAGCTGGCTGACGCGGCGGGCCAATTGCGGGCCGATCACTTTTGTCAGAAAGGGCGGTTCGATTGCATCCGCGGGCACGCCACTGAAAAAGATATATGGTGCACCCAGCCTGGGGCTGCGTAATGGGGTGGCGACTGCGTAAAGAGAAGTGTTCCAGCGTCCGAAGGAGGGGACGTAGCCATTAGTGCTGAGGCTGGATCGGGCCTCTTCAACCTCGTCGTAAAGACGGCTCATTTCTTCTGTTGAGTTCGTTAGCCGTGTTCGGATCAGATGATGCCGGTCGCGGGTGTTGATGCTGGCCAGATAGGCCAGGCCAACCGAGCTGCGTTTCATGGGGATCCATGTGCCGGTGCGCAACCAGGACGTAGACGAGTCGTGCGGACACCAACTGTGGGTCATCAGCATACCCTGGCCGTCAGGGATGGCAATGGCTACCAGCGCTTGCAGTTCGTCAGCCATTTCTTGCATGCGAGGCGCCGCACCGTCCAGAAAAGGCAGGGTCGCATGGGCGGTATTGCCCAGAGCAATCACGCCTGCGCCCAGGCGGTATTTTTCAAGTGCATGCAACCGTTCCAGATAGCCAAGCTGTGCCAGGGTAAACGTGAGTCTGGAAATGGTGGCTTTGGATAGGCCGGTTCGGCTGGCCAGCTCCTGGTTGCCCAGCGGCCCGTCGTCCGGGCGGAAGGCGCGTAGCACGCACATACCTCGGGCCAGCGACTGTGCGAAGCGGCGGTCATCGACAAATTGGTCAATGCCTGAGTTGTCCTGGCTGGAACGGTGATCTATAGCGTTCTGCGGCATGTTCATCTCCTGTCTGACAGCGCGGCAAATGCCGCGCCGGGGTCTCTTTATTTATTAATAGACTATATGGTCTATTTTTGTATTGCGTATGCAATGGCACGGTACGGGATATCGCATACGGCATTTCAAGTTGCTTAAAACTGTTATGTTTTAACCTGCGGAATCGTCTCGAAATTAGTATGAAGGTTAACGTGTTTACGCATAGAATGCAATCATCAACTGCGGGAGATAAGGGCAGGATGAAGCGAATTATTCATTCAAGCCTGGCTCTATAAAAACTAGACTATATGGTCTGTTTTAAGACTCTCGTTTCGGTCCAACCTCTTTTAGGATATGAGTCATATGGCAACGAAGTACACCGTAACAGACAGCGTCGCCGTCATCACCATCGATAACCCACCGGTCAATGGCTTGGGATATGCGGTACGCGTCGGTCTTATTAACGATCTGGATCGGGCGCTGGCCGATGAGGCGGTGCTCGCCGTGGTCGTTACCGGTGCGGGTAAAGTATTTTGCGGCGGCGCAGACATGCGCGAGTTCAATTCACCCAAAACCGGCCAGGAGCCAGGCGTGAATGCGGTGATTGCTGTACTGGAAAACAGCAGCAAGCCCGTTGTAGCAGCAGTGCATGGCGTTGCCATGGGCGGCGGGCTTGAACTGGCCATGGGTTGTCACTATCGTGTCGCCCTCAAGCAGGCGCGGGTCGCACTCTCGGAAGTCACCATGGGTCTGTTACCCGGCGCTGGCGGCACGCAGCGCCTTCCCCGGCTGGTGGGGCTGGAGCTGGCGACCGATATGATTACCACCGGGTCATCGCGCTCGGCTGCTTCACTGGCCGACTCTGGCCTTTTCGACAAGGTGGTCGATGCAGACCTGCTGACTGAAGCTATTCAGTTCGCGCTGGATAAGGCCAGCCAGCCTGCACCTTATCCGCGAGTCCGCGATCGCAAAGTCGAACATGCCAATGCCCAGGCTTATCTGGCTCTGGTCGCAGCCGGTCTGCAGGCCCGCAAAAAACACCTGCCGGCGCCGCAGCGTTGCGTCGAGGCGCTGCTGGCGGCGACGCAATTGCCCTTTGATGAGGGACTGGCGCTGGAGCGGCGCTTCTTTCTGGAATTGATGGCAACGTCGGTGTCCAAGTCTTTGCGCCATGCGTTTTTCTCCGAGCGTGCCGCCACCAAGGTGCCTGGCATTAGTGACACGGCACAAGCGCGTCCGGTCAATCGGGTGGGCGTGGTAGGTGCCGGGCTGATGGGCGCGGGCATTGCCGCCAATTTCCTGAGCGCCGGTATACCGGTGCTGCTGAACGATCGTGATCAGGAATCAATCGACCGCGGCGCGGCAACGATTCTGCGTAATTATGAAACCAGTGCGCGCAAGGGAAAACTGACGACCGCCCAGATTGACCAGAATATGGCGCTGCTGACGCCAGCGCCCGACCTGGCTGCGTTAGCCGATTGTGATCTGGTGATTGAAGCAGCCTATGAAGATATGGCGGTGAAAAAGGATCTTTTCCATCGTCTGGATGAGATTCTCAAGCCGGGCGCGATTCTGACTTCGAATACCTCGACACTGGATATGAATGAAATAGCCCGGACCACTCAACGGCCGCAGGATGTGCTGGGATTGCATTTTTTCAGTCCCGCCAATGTCATGCGCCTGCTTGAAATTGTCAGGACGGACGCGGTATCGGACGATGTGCTGGTCACAGCGATTGAGGTTGCCAAACGTATTGGCAAAGTACCCGTGGTTTCGGGCGTATGTGATGGCTTTATCGGTAATCGCATGCTGGCCGAGTACAGTTGGCAGGCGGCGTCATTGCTGCATCAGGGTGCGACGCCGGAACAGATTGACCGGGCGCTGGAAAAATTCGGGATGGCGATGGGGCCTTATCGGATGAGCGACCTGGCCGGTGGCGATATCGGCTGGGCCATCCGCAAGCGCCGTTATGCAGAAAAGCCCGATGCCCGCCGTTTCACGGTCTCAGACCGTTTGTGCGAGGCCGGCCGGTTCGGCCAGAAAACTGGCGGTGGCTGGTATGACTACGCGCCCGGTGACCGAACACCCAAACCCTCTGCCGTCACGCGACAGATTTTGGAAACCTATTGGAAAGAGCAGGGCATTACCCCGCGCCAGTTTAGCGATGAGGACATTGTCGCGCGCCTGATGTACGCGCTGGCCCATGAGGGGGCGCGTATTCTGGATGAGGGTATCGCCTTGCGTGCCTCCGATATTGATGCAGTCTATCTGCATGGCTATGGTTTCCCCGCATGGCGCGGAGGACCCATGTTCTACAGCGACACCGTAGGGTTGTTCAATGTTCGTCGCTCGATGCGTGGCTGGGCCAAAGAAGATTCCTGGTGGACACCCACTACGTTGCTCGAGAGCCGGATTGAAGCCGGTCAGCGTTTTAACGATTAATCATTCAAAACAAAAGGATTTATCAAATGCAGGAAGCTGTCATTGTGTCCACGGCGCGCACGCCGTTGGCGAAAAGCTGGAAAGGCGCTTTCAATATGACCCATGGCGCGACGCTGGGGGCCCATGCAGTGCGGCATGCCGTTGAACGATCTGGCCTGGATGCAGGGGAAATCGAAGACTGCATCATGGGCGGGTCGCTGCTTGAGGGAACGACCGGTGGAAACGTCGCCCGGGCGATTGCCTTGCGCGCCGGGTTGCCGGTCACGACCGCAGGGATGACTATCAACCGTTTTTGTTCTTCAGGCCTGCAAAGTATTGCCATGGCTGCCCAGCGCGTGATGGTCGAAGGCGCGCCGGCGATTGTGGCGGGTGGACTGGAGTCGATTTCCTGTGTGCAGAATCAGGCCAATATGTTTATGCGCCGGGATCCTTGGCTGCAGGAGAATAAACCAGAACTTTACTGGAGCATGCTGCAAACGGCTGAAACGGTGGCCAAGCGTTACGGCATCTCCAAACAAAGCCAGGACGAGTATGGCGTGCGCAGCCAGGAGCGTGCGGCCCAGGCGCAGGCGCAAGGCCGCTTCGATGCCGAAATTGTACCGATGACGACAGTCATGGCCGTGACTGATCCGGTAACGGGCCGTGTCACGACCCGGGAAGTGACGGCGTCGGCTGACGAGGGCATCCGTCCCGGCACGACGCTGGAAGCCGTGTCGCGGATTCGTTCGGCGCTGCCGGGCGGCGTTATCACGGCAGGCAATGCCAGCCAGTTCTCTGATGGCGCGTCGGCTTGCGTGGTGATGAATGCCGAACTGGCAAAACAGCGCGGCATTCAGCCGCTGGGCATCTTTAGAGGTTTTGCCGTTGCTGGTTGCGAACCCGATGAAATGGGTATCGGCCCTGCGTTTGCCGTGCCGCGTCTGCTTGAACGCGCCGGTATCCGGGTTGAAGACGTGGGGCTCTGGGAGCTGAACGAAGCCTTTGCCTGCCAGGTACTGTACTGTCGTGACCGCTTGGGCATTCCCGACGATCGGTTGAATGTTAACGGCGGTGCGATTGCCGTAGGGCATCCGTATGGCGTCAGCGGTTCGCGCCTGACCGGACATGCTCTGCTGGAAGGCAAGCGCCGGGGCGTGAAGTATGTCGTGGTCACAATGTGTATCGGTGGCGGCCAGGGTGCTGCCGGGCTGTTTGAAGTGGTTTGATTAGTCGGGAGACAACAATGGGAAGTATCAAAAAAGCATTTGATTTGACGGGCCGCACTGCCCTGATTACAGGCGGCTCGCAAGGCCTGGGTCTGCAGATTGCGGAAGCACTGGGAGAGCAGGGCGCACGCATCCTGATTTCATCCAGAAAAAGTGAGGCGCTGCAGGCAGCGCAGGAGCGCCTGAGCAAACAGGGCATTCAGGTTGACTGGGTAGCAGCCGATAACGCCAAAGACGAGGATATCCAGCGGCTGGTGCAAGAGGCGATGAGCCGTCTGGGACGCATCGATATTCTGGTTAATAACGCTGGCGCCACCTGGGGCGCACCAGCTGAAGATCATCCAGTGCCGGCCTGGGACAAAGTCATGAACCTGAACATCCGGTCGATTTTTCTGCTCTCGCAACTGGTTGGTCAGAAGTCCATGATTCCGAACCGCTATGGTCGCATCATCAATCTGGCGTCGATTGCCGGTTTGAAAGGAAATGGTCCCAAGTCTACCGGCACGCTCGCCTACAACACCAGCAAGGGCGCGGTTGTCAACTTCACGCGTGGCCTGGCTGGCGAATGGGGCAAGTACGGGATTACCGTCAACGCCCTGGCCCCCGGGTTCTTCCCGTCGAAAATGACTAAGGGAACGATCGAAGCGGTGGGCGAGGAGGCGCTGGCGGCACGCGCACCGTTGCAGCGCATCGGTGACGATGACGATCTGAAAGGCGCCGCCGTGTTGTTTGCCAGTGATGCCTCCAAGCATATCACCGGCCAGATTCTGGCGGTCGATGGAGGATTAACCGCAATCTAAGCGCAATAGCGTGTACTCCCCCTGCCCGCAGAACGGCAGGGGAGACAGCCAGAGGCAGGTGACGCACCGAGAAAAGGTGTGATCGTAAAAAATGATGGAGACAAAAAATGAATCTACTAAAAGGTCGATGGTTTGTTGGTGCATCCATGGTGTTGATGGCGTGCATGGCGAACACGAGTGTGCAGGCGCAGTCCGCGGTAGCGGGAGTGCATTCGCTGATTGTGCCGTATCCCGCAGGCAATGCGTTTGATATTGTGGCGCGTCGTATACAGGGCGAGTTGGGAGAAAAACTGGGCACCACCATTGTGGTCGAAAACGTCAGTGGCGCTAGCGGTTCTATGGCGGCAACGCGGGTATTGAACACCCCGTCGAAGAATCTGATCCTGTTGGCGGCTTCCCCGAATGAGTTGACCCTGCCTCCTTTGATTATTACCAGTGCACACTATAAACCCGACGATTTTCGCATGATTGCGCAGATGACCTCGGGTGCGTTTGCCCTGATCACGCGGCCCGACTATCCGGCAGACAGTATTGATGCGTTCATCCGTGATGCCCGCAAGCCGGGACATAAGCCGATTACTTACGGTAGCACCGGCGTGGGTTCCATCTTCCATATGGTGGGTGCGGACTTTGGCAAGCGGCTGGGTATTCCCGTGTCTCACATTCCCTATCGCGGGGGAGCACCAATCATTCAGGATCTGATGGGCAGCCAGGTTGATATGACGTTTCTACCAGTGACGCCCAGTACGCTGCAAATGGAGCGGGCCGGCAAACTGAAAATTCTGACTATTCTGGCCGAGCGGCCCAATCCGATGTTGCCCAAGGTCCCGACCATTGATGTGGTGCCTGAGCTCAAAGGCATGCATTACGCCTTATGGACCGGGCTGTTTGTTCCCGCCAGTACGCCCCAGGTGGTGGCTGAAAAAATCAACGCAGCGACCAGTGAAATTGTGGCGTCCAAAGATTTCCGGGAGTGGGTTGCTGAGCGCGGTAATGACGCCGGCCAGGTGATGAATCTGCAGGAGGCGGCGGCTTTTTACACCGCCGAGTCGACCCGTTTTACCGACCTGGCCCGACGCATCAATCTGTCAGGCAAATAGCCGAATTATTTACACGGGCGCGGCGCGCGTCCGTTCAACCCAATCAGGACCATGAGTCATGTCTATACCAAATAGCTATTGGACTACCGAGCGCCTGCTGACTACGCAGGATATTGAACGCTTTGAGCAGGTGCCGCTGGAAGAGCGCGGTTTGCCCGAGTCCACTTATCAGATGTTGATGGATGGTTGCGCCATCAATCCGGACAAAGTTGCCGTTCAGGAGTTTTCCGATGGCGTGCGGCCACTGGAAACCAGCCGGGAAGTGACGTTTGCCGGGCTGCGCCGGAAAATTCATCAGACGGCAAATCTGCTGTTCGAACTGGGCGTGGGCAGCAGCGATGTGGTGTCGCTGTTGATGCCGGCAGTGCTTGAATCGCAATATGTATTATGGGGCGCGCAGGCAGCCGGGATCGTCAATCCGGTCAACTGGATGCTGGAATCCGACATTATGGCGCATACCCTGCAGGCGGCCAATACCAAAGTACTTATTGTCTATGGTGGCGACGAGTATACGCAAATCTGGCATAAGCTGGAGGCGGTTGTGCCGCGCCTGGCCGGGCTGACTGCGATCATCCGCATCGGCGGGGAATTACCTGGCCCGCAACAGGCTTGTGGTATCCCGGTAATTCAGTATGAATCGGTCATTGAGTCGTATGAGGGCGATTATCTTGTGTCAGGACGCAAGTTCGGGCGCAACGAGATTGCGGCGCTGTTTCATACTGGCGGCACGACCGGTGCACCCAAGCTGGCGCCGGTGCTGCACCGCAATCAGGTGTTCTGGGTTTGGGCCTCGGCTTTGCTCACTGGATTTGCCGATGAAGAAGTACGTTTGATCGGGGTGCCGATTTTTCATGTGGCCGGTTGCGTGGCGGGCTGCTTTTCTCCGCTGGCGCGCGGCTCACGCCTTGTGCTGATGACCTCTGCCGGTTACCGCCATCCCTCTGTGGTGCCCAATCTCTGGAAGCTTATAGAAACCTTCCGAGCGACAACCGTCAATCTGGTGCCTACGCTGGTTAATCAGCTACTTTCCCTGCCTATCAACGGCGCAGATCTGTCGAGCCTGCGCTATGCCTCGTCGTCGACTGCGCCGCTGTCGGTCACGGCGGCAGAGACGTTTTATCGGCTGACCGGAGTACGCATCCGGGAAAGCTATGGCCAGACCGAAACGACGGCGGTGACGTTCATTACGCCACCGGTCGACAAAATCAAGGTCGGCAGCTCGGGATTGCGTTTGCCATACCAGCATGTGCGCATTGTTCAATTGGATCGGGACGGAAGCATTGCGCGCGAGTGCGAAGTGGGTGAGCCAGGGCTGGTCCTGGTGCGGGGGCCGGCGGTGTTCCCGGGGTATCTGGGCCCCAGAAAAGCGGAACACTGGTTTGAGGGCGATTGGCTCAATACCGGCGACCTGGGTTATCTGGATGATGAAGCGTGGCTGTATATCACCGGACGGGCCAAAGATCTGATTATTCGTGGCGGCCATAATATTGATCCAAAAATGGTCGAGGAAGCTCTGTTCGCCGTAGAGGCGATACAGGACGTGGCCGTGGTGGGCGCGCCGGATCGCCATGCTGGCGAGGTGCCGGTGGCGTATGTGGTGTTTCGTCCTGACGCGAGCAGCGATCCCCAACATATTTTGCAGCATGCCGCCCGCCATGTGCCGGAACGGGCAGCCGTGCCGAAGCATTGCTATGTACTGGAAGAAATGCCCAAGAGTTCGGTCGGCAAAATCCTGAAGAACCAGTTGCGTGTGGACGCTGCCCGACGCAGTTATCTCGATGTGTTGCACGCTGCGCTCCCGGACGTGGCGTTGGATGTCAGTGTCCAGGACAAGGGCGCGGCAGGGTTGCTGGTAGAGGTGCAGGTGAACGGTCCTGGTCAAACCTGCCATGCGGATATTGAGCAGGTCCTGCTTGGTTTCAGCCACCCCGTTTCGATTCGGAGTACCTACGGTGAATAATATTTCTACACACGTGTCTGATGGGGTGCTGAATGTGGTGTTCGACCGCCCTGAGAAAAAGAATGCGTTTACCGCAGATATGTATGCGGCGCTGATCGATGTGCTACAGCAGGCGCAGGACAATGACGCCGTTCGCGTGCTTCATATGACCGGTGCAGGAAGCGATTTTACGAGTGGTAATGACGTCAGTCTGTTTGTCCAGGCAGGCACGCCGGGAACCGAATCGGTGGCGTCCGGATTCATGAAAGCGCTGCTTGCGCTAACCAAGCCGGTGGTGGCCAGTGTACAGGGCTATGCCGTGGGTATTGGCGCCACCATGCTGATTCATTGTGATCACGTGATTGTCGCTGCCGACGTGAAACTGCGTTTTCCCTTTGTGGATCTGGGTTTGAGTCCGGAGTTCGGGTCGACAGCGTTATTGCGCTCATTTGTGGGGCGGCGCAGGGCCGATGAGTGGCTGATGCTGGGCGACATGATCGACGCGCAGGCAGCGCTGGATGCGGGTTTTGTCAATGCCGTTGTTAAATCGGAGAAGCTGCAGGAGACCGCGCAGCAGATTGCCAATCAATACGCAGCCCGCCCGGCTCTGGCATTACAGGAGACACGCAAGCTGCTGCGCATGCAGCACACCGAGCAGGCATTGGAGCGTATGGCGATTGAAAGCCCCTTGCTGGATCGCCTGCGCCGCTCAGAGCAGGCCCAGGGCATTTTCAGACAGTTTTTGAATCGCTCAGGTTCCAAACGGACATAAACGATGATATTCACAATTGAAATAAAAACAAACAGGAGCACAATAACATGAACAGACGAACGGTCAACAAGGCGTTGCTGGCGGCACTGGTCTCGCCGGGCTGGTCCGCGCGCGCGCTCGCAAAGGCGTCCCTGCCCGATAATAAGCCGCTGCATATTCTGGTGCCTTTCAATGCAGGCGGAACAACGGATGTGCTGGCAAGGGCAATCGCGCAGGGTATGAGTACGCTGCTGAAGGTGCCGGTGGTTGTCGAAAACAAACCGGGGGCGTCCGGCACGATTGCGGCCGGGCAGGTGGCGCGTGCCCGGCCCGACGGTACCACGCTCATGCTGACGACTGGCAGCACGGCAACGCTGATACCGCATACGATTTCGATCAAATTCGACCCGCTGAGTACGCTACGGTCGGTAGCTGTAGTCGGACGCACGCCTCTATTTCTCTATGCGCATCCGTCCATACCAGCTAAAACCCTTCCTGATCTGGTCCAGTGGATCAAGGCGCACCCGGGCAAGATTGCCTATGGTTCTTACGGTGCAGGTACGCAAGGTCATTTTGGCGGCCTTATTCTTGATCACGAGGCGGGCATTCAAATGGATCACATTCCTTTTTCGGGAGGGGGGCCGGCCTTGCAGGCATTGGTGGGTGGCCATATTCAATTGATTTTTGATGCGTATACACCAGGTATGGAACAGGTTAAAGCCGGCCATGCGCTGGCGCTGGGCGCATCCAGTCCTGAACGTAGTCCTTATGCACCAGACGTTCCGACGTTCCGTGAACTCGGATATCCGGCACTGGAAGCGATCAGTGGTTTTTTTGGCGTATTTGCACCGGTAAATACGCCTACCGAGATCGTTACATTGCTTAACACCACGATCGAACAGGTCGCCGCATCGGCAGAATTCAGGGAACGGCTTCCGATGCTTGGCGTATTGCCGCCAGCGGCCATGACACCTGAACAAATGGATGCCTACGTTCGCAAACAGAATGCCGACTGGGCGCAGCTGGTCACCAAACTTGAATACAAACCCGGCGCGTAGTGCCGGCAGCCCGATACGTTCGGGTGCAATGCAATTTTGATCTGGCAGTGACATGCATTTTTATTTTTTAGAGGAATCAATATCATGACAAATGAAATCAATACCCCCGAAGTGACCTTAACGATTGAAGGTCACATTGCGGTCATCTCCCTGAATAACGTGGCTAAAAAAAATGCCATTACGCCAGAACTCATGATGCAGCTGTCGCAGCATCTGACGACGTTTGATGATGACGATAGTTTGTGGGTTGCCGTGCTGGATCCGGCCGGCGAACACACGACAGCGGGCCTGGATATGCCCAAATTTTTTGGTCCCACGGCAACCGCTAAACCCATTCCGGCGACACAGGTGGACCCTTTCGGCCTTAAACGCCGTTGCAAAAAACCGGTCATTTCAGTTGTACACGGAATTACATACACGATTGGTATCGAACAAATGCTGGCGTCAGATATCGTGATTGCGGCAGATACCGCACGCTTCTGCCAGCTTGAGTCCAAGCGCGGTATTGCGCCTTTGGGCGGCGCGCACTATCGCTATCTGACGCGGACCGGCTGGGGCAATGCCATGTATCACTTGTTCCTGTGCGACGAGTTCGACGCGCAGGAAGCTTACCGTTGCGGCTTTGTGCAGGAAGTGCATCCATTTGGCAAGCATCGAGAGCGTGCGATGGAGATTGCGCGGCTGATCTGCAAGGTTGCTCCTATCGGTCTGCAGGTGACCAAGCAGGCGGCGCTGACTTTCATTGAGCATGGCGAGAAAACGGCGATTGATATTGTGCCGTCGATTCGTGAAAAAGTGTTTGCGACCGAGGACTTTAAAGAAGGCATCAAATCCTTCGTGGAGCGTCGTGAAGCCAATTTCCAGGGCCGATAAAGAATGCGT